>NZ_JAXOJX010000001.1:0-456680 GCF_034427735.1 Azohydromonas lata | reverse complement strand
GCCGACATGCCGACCGCGCAGGCCATGGCTCAGTCCTTCAGCTTGGCCAACATGGTGCCTCAGGCGCCAGAGAACAATCGCAAGACCTGGGCGGGACTTGAAGGCGCCACCAGGGCCTACGTCAAGCGCGCCAAGGGTCCGGTCTACGTCTTTACTGGACCCGTTTACCCCAAGGCCGGCGCGCAGGTGATCGGTAAAGGCCGTGTCTGGGTGCCGGCCCAGCTCTACAAGCTCGTATACGACGCCGGCTCGAACCGGGCTTGGGCGCATTGGGTTGAGAACGTCAACGACGCCCAGGCGGGCAAGCCCATTACGTACCGAGACTTGGTGGCGCGTACCGGCATTGAATTCTTGCCAGGGATAGACCCTGGCGAGTGAAAGGCAGGTGTCCGTATAGGCTCCACGGCGTTGGGAGCGTCCATTCAATTACCCCATCCAGGCCGGCAGCGCCGAACGCCAGTCCATGCCGGGGTGCAGGTGCAGCCAGGGCTTGGCGAGTTGCCCGGCGAAGATCATCGTCTGGCGGCTGCCGCCGGTGAGCTCGGGCGCGATGGACAAGAGCAGGGTTGCGTCGGCGTCGCGCACGTTGGCTTTGGTGCGCTGCCGGTAGCCGCCGCCTTCGGGCATTTCGGTGAGCTGGTACCGCGGCGGGATGGTGCCGTCCTCAGCGATCCGTCCAGCCGGACACCAGCCGCCGTGCGGCATACCGCGGTCCAGGGCCCAATCCAGCGCAGCCCGATCCGCACCGGTCTGCCCTCATGAGACAACACGCTCGATCACCACCTTCGCGGCCCTGCCCTGTTCTGTCTGTTGCGGCGCTCAGCCGCGGTTGCACACCGCCTTGCTCAGGCTGCTGCCCACCGTGCCCGGTGCGATGGCCATCCAGTCGCCAAACGTCATCCCGCCGCGCGTGGGCTCGCCGCCGCCCATGCGGCCCCGGTAGCTCTGGTGCTGCAGCAGGCGTTGGCGCCGGCCCTGGCAGTCGACTTCGATGAGAAACAGCTTGGAGAGGTCGAAGTCGATTTCCGGCTCGACCATGTCCTTCATCGCCCAGACCTCCCGCAGTGCGCCCGTGGTGCGCATGGAGTCTGGATCGACATACCAGACCGCCTTGGACTCGTCCTCGCCGAAAGCCGTCCAGGCGGCCCAGGCCGGCGCCGCGGCCAGGATGGCGACGCCCATCAGCAGTGCTCCGCTGCCTTTCATTGTTCTCTCCCCGCAGTGCCAAGCCATTGTTCGCGGCGGCCTGCGCAGCTGGGAAGGCGGGAAAGTCCTTGGCTGTGGCAGCTCTGGGATCGCTCACCGCGCGCGCCATCATGCCGGGTGGCCACGCCAGCACGCGGTGGCTGGCATGTGCCGGCTTGAGCAGGGCATGCGCACCAGCACCTGGGCGAGCCCGGTCAAGAAAAAGGCCCGCGTACAGCAGCGGGGCGGGAAAAACACAAGACGCCACGGGAGGGAGTTGAGCGGCGCCTCGTGCCCACCATAACGCAGGTGCCGCCGTCGGCGGCGGCCGTGTGCATGAATGGCTTGGTGGGTCCGTGGCACCGGGCCTCGGCCGCGCGTGACGCCGGGGGCCGGTGAGGCGGCTGCCTTCGCTGCTTCAACCGCCGCGGCGCTTGACCAGTTCCAGCACGGCCTTGGACTGCGGGTGGCGGCAATGGCGCACCCACCAGCCTCCATGCCACTTGCCGGCGTGGATGCCGCAGCACAGACGGCCCTGCAGCCTTGCCAGGAATCGCAGGGGCGGTAGCGTGGCCGGCATGCTGTGGCCCAACGGCTTTGCGCTTGTCTCTGAAGACGCGTGCTCCCTTTCAGGCCAGGCCGTGGCCGCCGTCCCAGCAAGCAATCAAGGACGCTGATGAACGTCACCACCGTCATGCTCTTCGACGAGCAGCGCAACACGCTGATCGGCGCTGCCACGAGCGCCCGGGAACAGGCTGTGGCATGCGCGGCGAGCCTGCGCCTTGTGCCGGCATTGGCCGCAGATTACCGCGGGCGTGCCGCCGCGTTGGGCAACGCCCTGGCGGCGCTGGATGTCAACGCGCGGGCCGGCAATCTCGCTGCGGAGCTCGGAGAGTTGCAGGAGCGGCACGCACGGCTGCAGCGCCAGCTTGAGGTGGAGAAGGCCCGGCGACGAACTCGCGGCTGCACTGCGCAACGCCCTGGAGCGGCTGGGCCCGGCTTCGACCCCGGCCAAGGGCGAAGCGGCACGCGCGCTCGCCTCGGACACCTGAAGGCCCGTTGCCCACGCGGTAGGCCGCAGCCGGCTCAATCGCAATGTGCCGACCGGCCAGGATGCCGGCCACGGCGTCAGGCCGGCTCGCGCTGCCGCCGTGCAGGGCGACGCGCCGCTCAGAGCGCCTTCACATAGACGGCAACGCGCTCGCCGTCGTGAACCACGACTTCAAGTGGCATCCACCCCTGACGCCGCAGCAGGCCGTGTGCGGTGCTGGTGGCGCAATGGATGCGCTCGAACCCTAGCTCACGCGCTTGCTCCTCCACCGCACGCAGCAGCGCCGCGCCAATGCCCCGGCCCCGCATGCCGGGATCGACAAGCCCTGCAGCGGCCCACGGACACAGGTGAGCGTGGCTTGCGATGGACTGCGCCTTGAGGGCGGCGACGCCGCAGACGCGCCCGGCCTGCAGCGCCACCATCCCGATGGGCAGGCTGCCCAACCGGGCGCAGGCCTGGAGGTCCTGCAGTGCCGACCCCCTGCCCCCGGCGCCGTAGTAGTCCGGCCACTGCGCCTCGAACCACTGGCGCAGGATCTCGATCGCGTGCGGGTGCCACGCCAGTGGTTCGACGGCAATGTCCCCGGGTAGATGACTGTGCTGCACGGCGCTTTCCTCCTGGGCTGCGGTCAGCCCAGGTATCTACCCTGCACGCGCCCTTGACCATCCGCCGAGCTGGCGTACAGGTGTGAGACATTCGCGGCCACGCTGCCCGCCGGTGTCAGCACTTTTCGCCACTTCAACCGCCGCGGCGCTTGACCAGGTCCAGCACGGCCTTGAACTGCGGGTGGCGGCAATGGCGCACCCACTCGAAGAGCACCATTTCGTCGCTGACGACGGTGGCGCCGGCCTCGCGCAGGCGCTGCATGGCCGCTTGCTTGTCGGCAGCGCGGCGCGAGCCACACGCCGTCTCGACCACCCAGGTCCGGAAGCCACGCTCCAGCAGTCCCAGGGCGGTCTGCATCAGGCACACGTGCGCTTCGCAGCCTGCGATCACGACCTCGGGCCGGTCGCCTGGCGCACGGCCCTCGGTCAGCAATTCCGCCAGCCCGTCGCTACAGGCGTCGAAGTGCATCTTGGCCAGCGTCACGTCGCAGCGCCGGCGCACGGCTTCGTCGTTGAGGCCGAGACCGTCGGGGTTCTGCTCGGTGCCCACGATCCGGATGCCCAGCGCGCGCGCGGCGTCGGCCAGCACAACCGCGGCCTCGACCACGGCCGGGGCTCCATGGATGGCCGGCATGAGCCGCCCCTGGTAATCGACCAGCACCAGCACGCTGCGAGCGGCATCCATCTTCAGCATGGCCCGTTTCCTTCCCGTTGACAGATTCTGTTGGGGCAAGGATAGGCGGGCGCCTTGGCAGGTGGAGGCGACAGGCCCCGCACGGCGCCGGCCGTGTTCAGCCTTCGAATGGTTATGCGCACCGGCCGTTCGAGCCGGGAACTGCCCAGGTGAAAGGGAACCCCTTGGCGGCTCCGCCCTGGTCTGGATGGCGTATGAAGACGGGAAGAACACGGGCCTCTACATGCCGACCGAATTCTCCACACTCGCCTCGAATTGCCTGCAAGAGCTGATGGACCGCCACGGCGTCCCAAGGCACAAGCAGGCTGGGGTCGTGACCGCCGTTCTTGGGCTGAGTAACCGTCTTTCGAGTCAAGCGCCGTGAAGCGAAGCGTTCCAAGGCGTGCCGGTTCTGACCATGGCATTGAGCATGGTCAGCAGCTTGCGCATGCAAGCCACCAACGCGACCTTGGGACATTTGCCCGCGGCACACAGCCTGTCGTAGAAGGGCTTGATGGCTGGGTTACGCACGACGGCGGTGAGCGTGGCCATGTAGAGCACGCGGCGGACGTCGGCGCGCCCGCCCTGCACGCACCGACGCCCACGGACGCTGCCGGAGTCGCGCGCCATGGGCGCCACGCCGACGAGTGCAGCGATCTCACGCCTGGTGAGCCGGCCCAGTTCGGGCAGCCCAGCCATGAGCGTAGCGCTGGCGATGGGGCCTATGCCGCGTGCCGTGCGCAGCAGCGCATCAAGCTCGGCGAAGTGCTCGCGCACGTGAGCCACCATCTGCGCCTCCACGTCGTCGAGCTGGGCACGGATGGCCGTGATCATGGCTTCGATGCTGGGGCGCACCTTGGCCATGGCCAGCTGCAGCCGCTGGCGCTCGGACAGCAGCATCGCCAGAAGCTGGCGTCGGCGCGTGACCAGGGCCGCGAGCAGCTGTTGCTGCTCGTCGGCCAGCGGGCGGATGAAGCGCGCCACGTCCTCACGACGCAGCAGCACCGCCGCCAACTCCGCAAGCACGCGGGCGTCGATGCGGTCGGTCTTGGCCCGCTGCCCCATGGCGCGGGCGAAGTCGCGCGCCTGCTTGGGGTTGACCACGGCCACGCGCAGCCCCGCAGCCTGCAGCGCGCACGCCAGCGCGGCCTCGTAGCCGCCGGTGGCCTCCATCACCACCAGCTCCACGCCCAGGTCGCACAACGTCGCGGCCAGCGTCGAGTGGCCCTCGGGATCGTTGTCAAACCGCTGGGCCTTGAACTGCGCGCCCAGCACCGCGACATCGACGTGTGCCTTGGCCACGTCGATGCCCGCCACCACCACTGAGGAAGCAGACATGGTCTTCGTGTCCCTTGCTTGTGAATGCGCGCTCGCCACGGCGGCGCGCGTAACCGTTCGGGCTTGGCAGAAGACCAGCACGGCTCCGTGCGCGATGGACTCAGCCACGGGCTTCAAAACCCCAACCGCGATCAAGCTGCACGGTCCGGTCTGGCTGCCTCAACGGCACTCAGACTTTACCGTGCTGGTCTGAACTGAAGATACAAGCCGCTCCCACGGCAACCGCAAGCTCCGCGGGATCGCTCCGATGACGTTTGACGAGGTCGGCAGGGTCGCCGGGCACTTTGGCGAAACGCTTTCTCAAGTGCTGGAGCCCAGCTTGGCGCATGGCATGGAGCGCGCCGTGATGATGGTGGGCGAACTCAAGGTGCCGTGCGAGGTCATGCTGGGGGAGCTTCTACAGCCTCCATTCGCGAACGAGAACGTCGTTGCCATCGGGGTGCCGGGAAGTTTCCAGGTGGTGCCGGCCACGGCACTGAGCCTGCCCGCACGGCGAGTGACGCGGTTGTTCGTGCGCTTCGAGGAGCAAGGCCCGACCCGCGCCGGCTGATATTCGCCGGCACGCGGGCTGCGGTATCCGGCGTTGGCCGCCCGGGTGCCGGGTTGCACCGCAGCGCAAGTGCTCCTTGACGGCCAGATGGTTACAGCCGGGCACGACAGCGCGTCACAGAGCTGCGTGATCTTTCCCCGGGTGTGCCATCAACCCGGCAACCCCTCGCGGCGCCGCGGCGCGAGCTCGCCGTAGCCGGTGGCGGCATCGCATTCGCGGCGGAAATGCCAATCAGGCAGCAGCGCCAGCAGCACCTCGGCGGTGGTGCGCACGCGGCAGCCATAGTACAGGTGTCCGCCCAGCACGCGCCCTTGGGCGTTGGCCAGGCTCGCGTGCAAATGCGATCCGTTCATGGCCACGCTGCCCGCCAGGGTCAGCACCTCCAGCGCACCGTTGAGCTCCAGCTCCTCGGCGGCACCGGCCAAGCGCAGCCGCGCTTGGTCCAGGCTGCCGATGCCACTGACGATGAAGGTGGCCTCGCAGCCCTGCTCTGCCATCGGGGTTTCCAGCGCACGGCGCAGGTCTACACCGGGTTGAAGGTGCAGGGGCAGAAAAGACATCCCGTTCATGGCGCCAGCGTAGCGTGCCACTGCCGAGGCCTGCCCGACACGCCGGCACACGAGGTCCTGCCATTCGCGAAGTGCCGCCAACTCAAGGCTCCGGCTCCCCCAGCGCCGCACCCACCGCCGTGCGCCACCACCGGGCATCGACGCGATCCGGCCAGTCGTTG
Source organism: Azohydromonas lata (assembly GCF_034427735.1). Classification (NCBI taxonomy): domain Bacteria; kingdom Pseudomonadati; phylum Pseudomonadota; class Betaproteobacteria; order Burkholderiales; family Sphaerotilaceae; genus Azohydromonas; species Azohydromonas lata. The sequence continues at coordinate 450,548 of NZ_JAXOJX010000001.1, read as the reverse complement.
TGGCCGCTGTCCTCGATAGCCAGCAGTTGCTTGGGCCCGACCAACGCGGCATGCAGCGCCTGGCCCAGGCGCGCGGGCACGATGCTGTCTTGCTGCGCCACCACCACCGCCACCGGGCGGGCGAAGTGCGCCAGGTGCGCCACGCTGTTGTAGTCGTCGCGCAGCAGCAACCTCACCGGCAGCCAGGGGTAGTGGATGGCCGCGACGTGGGACAGGCGGTCCCAGGGCGTGACCAGCAGCAGCCCGCTCACGAGATCGGCACTGAGCGCAGCCGCGCCGGCGGCCACCGCGGCACCCAGCGACTCGCCCAGCACCAGCACTGGTCCCGGCCAGGCATGGCGCACCAGTGCCAGCGTCTGCTGCGCATCCGCCATCAGGGCTGCCTCGCCCGGCGCGCCGCCGCGGGGCCCGTAGCCGGGGTACTCGGCCAGCACGACGCGCCAGCCCAGCGGCGCCAGCGCGTGCGCGTAGAAGGCGCGGTGGCCGGCATGCCCGGCGTTGCCATGGAACACCACCACCGTGCCGCGCGCCGCGCCCGCCGGCTGCGCCAAGAGGCCACGGAAATCCTGTGCCGAGGGCCACGGCTGAAGCCCATTGCCGGTGAGCTGCTCCAACGGCGCGCGCTGCGGGAAGTACAGCAGCCGGTCCTGCCAGCGGTAGACCGCCGCCAGGAACAGCAGCGCGGCTACCGCGATCAGCAAAAGCGTGGTCACCAACGCCCTTGGGTTTCGTGGCAAGGGACGGCGCACCATGTTCGGCAAGCGAGCGCAACCGCTCCTGATGGGTTTTGAGGATGAGGCCCACCGCCGCGAAGGCCGGGACTCGATGGCTGTGGCGCGACAGTATGCGTGCAGCTGCCAGGGGCCCAGCGCGGACAATGGCAGCCCCCCGGTCACGCCTGCGGCCGGGCTCACGACAAGACGCCCGATGCCCCTGAAATTGCTGTTGCGCACGCTGCATGACCCCGCTGCCCAGGAGCCGCGGCAGTTGCGCCTTTACCAACTGCTCAAAGGCGCCATCGCCGATGGCCGCCTTGGCCCCGGCACGCGGCTGCCCAGCAGCCGGCAGCTGGCGGCCGATCACGGGCTGGCCCGCAACACCGTGCTGTTCTCCTACCAGCAGCTGCTGGCCGAAGGATGGGTGCAGGCGCATCGCGGCGGCACGCGCGTCGCCAGTCGCGGCCCGGACCACGAGGCTGCGCCGCCCATGGCGCCCGCATGCGCCGGCATGCTTTCCGCGCGGGCGCGGCAACTGCCGGCCCTCCACGCGCACGAGTCGCTGCTGCCCTTTGCCCCCGGTGTGCCCGACCTGAACGCCTTCCCCTGGGCCAGCTGGGCGCGATGCCTACAGCAGGCCTGGGGCGAGGTCCGTGCCCGCCAGCTGGTGGCAGGCCACCCGGGCGGTGCGCCCGAACTGCGCCACTCGGTAGCGCAGTTCCTGTCGGGGCGCCGGGGCGTGGTCTGCACGCCGGAGCAGGTCTTCATCGTGGTCGGGGCCCAGATGGCGCTGGACGCCTGCGCCCGGCTGCTGGCCGACAGCGGCGACACGGCCTGGCTGGAGAATCCGGGCTACGGCGCGGCCCGCAACACGATGCTGGCGGCCGGCCTGGACGTGGTCGGCGTGCCGGTAGACGCCCAGGGCATGGCGCCAGACGAGGGCCTGTGGCAGCGCTCGCCGCCGCGCCTGATCGTCCTCACGTCCTCGCACCAGTACCCGACGGGCGCCGTGCTGAGCCTGCAGCGGCGGCTGGACTTCCTGCGGCGGCTGCACGGGCGCGACACCTGGCTGATCGAGGACGACTACGGCAGCGACTTCCGCCACGCGCGCGCCAGCCCGGCGCTGCCGGCGATTCAGGGACTGCAGCCGCAGGCACCGGTGATCTACATCGGCACCTTCAGCAAGCTGCTGTACCCGGGCTTGCGCATGGCCTACATGGTGGTGCCGCGCTGGGCGGTGCGGGAGCTGGGCAAAGCCATCCGCAACCTCTACCGCAGCGGACAGGTGGTGGAGCAGCGCGCGCTGGCGCGTTTCCTGAACAGCGGTCAGCTCACGCACCACATGCGCCGCATGGCGGGGTTGTTGTACTTTTCGGGGATGTATGGACCCGACGCCCTTTGCAAGCTCCACGTGGTGATGAGAACTGGCCTGCACGCATGTATACGGCTCGCTTGAAGGGCAAGCCTGGTAGGCACGCCCGCAGCCTCGATGAGATCTGCGCACCCTGTCCTCAGTAAATTGTCGGCTTGATTGCTCAGCCGTCACGAAAATCAGGATCCCAGGGTGCTGGTCTGACCGGTGTGTCATCACGTCTGTAGAGCGTCGCAAACCTGCGCTGGGTGTTCCTCCTCGAGATAGTTGCTGCCGTTGACCGTTTCTGCTGCCTGCGTGGCGTCGCTGTACTTGCTCAAGCAGCCCCTGGACGCGCGTACTCGTGGTCACTGCTGAGCAACGCCTGGATCACCCGGGCGTTCTTGTTGGCCAGCGCGACCGCGGCACGGTTGTAGCCTCGCCGCGCCACAAGCTCGCGCAGCCACTTGCTCTGCGCGTCTACCTTGCCAGCGGCGTACCGCAACACCGACCGGGCGCCGTGGATCAGCAGCGTTCTGAGGTACTTGTCGCCTCGCTTGCTGATACCCGACAGCCGGGACTTGCCGCCTGAGGAATGCTGCCTTGGCACCAGCCCGAGCCAAGCAGCCAAGTGCCGGCCGTTCTTGAACTCGCTGGCGTCACCCACGGCTGCCACGATGGCGGTGGCGGTTACGGCTCCCACGCCGTCGATGGCGCTGATCTTCTTGCACAGCGCCGAGCTGCGCATGAACGCCTTGATCTTCTGGTCCGTGTCAGCGATGCGTGCCTCGACGCTGCGCAGGTGCTCCAGCATCTCCACCACCAGGCCGCGGCAAAACTGCGTGAGCTCGGCGTTGTCGCTGGAAAGCACCTCTGGCATGGCACGGTGCAGGGCCGCGGGCGACTGCGCAATAGCGATGCCGCGCTCGCCCAGGACGCCTCGGATGTGGTTCACGATGGCAGTCGATTGATGCACCAGCAGTTCCCTCATCCGGTGCAACGCCTGGATGTCCTGCTGCTCCACCGTCTTCACGGCCACGAATCGCATGGCCGGGCGGCTGGCGGCTTCAACGATGGCTTCCGCGTCGTTCCTGTCGTTCTTGTTGGTCTTCACGAACGGCGCCACGTACTGCGGACTGATCAGCTTGGCTTCGATACCTTGCGCCTTCAGGCGTCGTGCCCAGTGGTGTGCCGAGCAGCAGGCCTCCATCACAACCAACTTCGGCCGCAAAGCAGTGATGGCTGTCATCAGCCCAGCGCGGCTGATCTTGGAGCGATGCAGTACGTGGCCCTTGTGGTCGGCTCCATGGAGTTGGAAAACCTTCTTGGCCAAATCGATTCCCAAGATGTCGACTTCCATGATGGACCTCCGTACCGATACTGCGACTCGGAGTACAAAGTCTCCTTGGAGGGAGGCGTCGGGTCCATCTCAGTAAATTGGTGCACCTGCCCGTGAAACATTCACATAGATCAACACGTTGCATGCATCGCTAGATCAGCAAGGCGCTGGCTTTTCCAAGTGCTTGTCGGCTATGGGGAATTTCGATGGAGGCGCACCAATTTTCCCGAAAAGTAAGACGCCCCCCTGTGCAACACCGCTGCCCACGCTGGCCTCGCCAGCCCAGGGTGGGGAATGCGTGCCTGGCTACGTGTGCCCCCTGTCGGACTGCAGCCGTGCCAGCCGCTGTATCACGCGCTGCGCGATCAGTCGCGCGGTTTCGGGCTCGACCATCAACCGAACGGCCAGCAGGTCGCAGCGCCGGTCCTGCGACAGGTGGGGCCAGTCGGCCGGCGCCGGCTCCTTGCCCGCAGCCATGCGCTCAATCAGGTTGCCGGCCTCGATCAGCAGCTCAACCGGCTCTGGCGCGCATTGCAGCAGCACGGCACCGCGCTCGTTCGTGGCGGCGTGCCAGCCCAGCGGCAGCAGCCCGAACAGCTCGTGGTCCAGCCAGGGCGAGGCATCGAAGGACTGTGCCCCCATGCTCGTGGACGGCTCGCGCGCATCCTCGGGCCACAGCTCCACGGCACCGGCCCCGATGCGGTGGAGACGGTACGCCTTGGCCAGGCGAGCGCCGTCACGGCGACAGGCGTCCAGAACCCGAATCCGATCCATCGTGTTTCTTCTGTGGCAAGCGCATTGGTCGAGCGTGACTGTGCACGGCTCCGTTCAACGGCCGATGTCCCCTCACCCTGACCGCTTGGCGCACGGTCCTGTTCCAGGCTGTAGACCTCGTCCCCCCGCCCGACCGCGCCCTGAAACCGGTAGACGTAGGGGGTGCTCCAGGGCTCCGGCGCAGGGGCATCCGGATAGTACGGACCGCGCCAGCGCGCGGGGTCCACGTTCGCCGACGGCTGCACCAGCGCCTGCAGGCCCTGTGTGTCGCTCGGGTAGTGCGCGACGTCCATTTGTTAGGACTGCCGCGCCTTGTGCAGGGCCACCAGTTGCACTCGGGCCACCGAGCTTTGGCGGGTACTGCTGGCGCTGCAGGAGCCGTGGTGCGGCCGTCCCAAGGAGCACCGCTGCGACGGCAAGGGTCAGCAACGGATCGCGCCTCCCGACCCCACGCGAGGGCTGTCGAGTCAAAGGATTCATGCATCGTGCCGCTTGGCTGCGGCGTCGCGGCGCTTGTGCAGCTTCCGGGCAGCACGGGCTGCCTGCTCGGGCGTGACCTCACCTTCGGCCTCGCCAGCGAGGTTGATGCGCGCTCCGCTGGCGGCGAGCGCTTCGAGGTAGGCATCCGAGGCAGTCCAGGCGGACAGCGCCAGCTTGAGCGGGATGCAACCCAGGGGCAAGCGCCCCGCTTTGCGTTCGGCATCAAGCACCTTGCCGGTGCCGATGGCCATCGGCCGCACGCTGGTGAAGAGGCCGGGGAAGTGCCCGGCCAGTACCCGAAGCGCGGCATCGGCCTTGGCCGCCTGGCGGCGCTTGCGCTCGGCGTTGCTCAACGGCTCTTGCCGGGGGCTGGCAGCTGTCGCAGCCTCGGTAGGCGCTTTCCCGGCTGGCGCTGGTGCGGCCGCCGGCGGCGTGGACCTGGCCTTGAGCTTGAGCACTGGCCTGTCAGGCTTCGCCTCGGCGATGGCCGGCGCTGGCGCAGCCGGCGGCTGCTCGCTCGCGACGACCACGACGCGGCGCTGCTTGCGGTGGATGACGGGTTCGGTGGTCATGGAGGAAGTCGTCAACGTCCAGGGCTTCATGCCGCACAGGGCTGTTGCATGAGAACGCGGTCCAGCTTGGCGCGCGGTGTGGATTGCACGCGTGCAAGCAGCGCGTGGCTGACGGGCTTGACACCGTAGCGCTCGGTCACGTCGGCACCGATACGGCACCACAGGTGGCTGGCCATCTCCGCATCGACCATGGCGCGGTGGGCGCGGCCGGGCTTGGGCAACTGCAGCGCCTCCACCAGGACGCCGAGCTTGTGGCTCGAACACTCAGGGTACAGGCGCCGCGAGAGCAGCATGGTGCAGGCGAAAGGGCTGTCGGCATCCAGCGCCAGCCGCTGCAGCTCGGCCACCCAGAACTTGCGGTCAAACGACGCGTTGTGCGCCACGACCGGCAGCGCGCCGACGAAGCGCGCGGCCTCGCGCATGACCTCGGCAACAGCCGGTGCCGTGGCCACCATCGCGTTGGTGATGCCGGTGAGTTCGGTGACGAAAGCCGGGATGCGCCGGCCGGGGTTCATGAGGCTCTGGTAGCGATCGACGATGCGGCCCTCCTCCACCACCGCGATGGCGATCTCGGTGGGCCGGTCGCCCAGGTCCGGACTCAGGCCCGTGGTCTCAAAGTCGAGGACGGCCACCCGCTCTATCACGGCAGCTCCTGTGCGTTCATGCTGCTGGCGCATTCCGGCGGGCATCGCCAGTTGGCAGCCGTCCGTCTCCACGGACACTGTGGACAGCAGCAGGCACCGTCGTCGCACTCGTCGGCGTCGATCAGGCTCACGCCGGCGAGGACGGCGGCCGCGTGGCAGGTCTCGATGGTTGGTGCGCCCCCCAGCTCCTGCAGGCATTGCGCTGCCGAGCGCATCCGGGCGTCCATCCCAGCTCCTGGCAGGTTCCCGATCGCAAGGCCCTCGACCGGCAGGAGGCCATGCGCTGGCATGGCGGCTCGGACATCGATTCGCATGGGGCGGCAGTATGCAGCGCCGGGCGGGCGTCTTCTCGCATGCCGGCGAGCCGTCAAGACACGTGGCCGGGGCTGCCGCCAGGGTGGTCGACCAAGCCGGGCGAGCCAAGCGCCGTCACGGCGCCCATCGGGCACCATGGTGCCCGGGGTTCGGGCCTGCCACGGGCACAATGGCGCTGCCCGCCAGGCTCGCGCATGCGCCGGCGGTGCAGCCCTGCAGTCCCGCCTACGTCGTGCGCAACCCTTCCGTCCCCTTCGCGGCACCGCTGGAACAGCTCTCCGGACTGGTCGAGCGCGTCACCTTCCACAACGCCGACAACGGCTTCTGCGTCCTGCGCCTGAAGGTCAAGGGCGAGCGCGACCTCATCACGCTCATCGGCCACACGCCGGCGGTCACACCCGGCGAGTACGCGTCGGCCTCCGGCCACTGGGTCAGCGACCGCGAGCATGGCCGCCAGTTCCGCGCGGTCTTCGTCCGAATAGCGCCGCCCACCACCCTGGCCGGCATCGAGCGGTATCTCGGCTCCGGCATGGTCAAGGGCATCGGGCCGATCTACGCCGGCCGGCTGGTGCAGGCGTTCGGCGCCGAGGTGTTCGACATCATCGAGCGCACGCCCGAGCGGCTGCGCGAGATCCACGGCATCGGCGACAAGCGCGCGCGCAAGATCATCGGCGGCTGGGCGGATCAGAAGACGATCCGCGAGATCATGGTGTTTCTGCATGCCCATGGCGTCTCCACGTCGCGGGCCGTGCGCATCTTCAAGACCTATGGGGCCGAAGCCATCGAGCTGGTGCGCGCCGACCCCTACCGCTTGGCGCGCGACATCCGCGGCATCGGCTTCCTGTCGGCCGACACCATCGCCCAGAAGCTGGGCGTCGCGCGCGACTCGCCGCTGCGCGCCCGCGCGGGTGTCTCCCATGCGCTGGCCGAGGCCGCGTCCGAGGGCCATTGCGGGCTGCCGCACGCCGAGCTCGTGCCGCTGGTGGTGAAGCTGCTGGAGATCACCCCGGACGTCATCGAGGCCGCGATCGCGCAGGAGATCGAGGACGGGGTGCTCGTGCCCGAAACCATTGAAGAGCAGCCGTGCGTGTTCCTCGCACCGCTGCACCAGGCCGAGCGCTCCATTGCGGCCCAGATTGTGCGGCTGAAGACGCCAGCCGCGCCGTGGCCGGCGATCGATGCCGACAAGGCCATGGCATGGGTTCAGCGCAAGCTGGGCATTGAGCTGGCCGAGAGCCAGCAGGTGGCGCTGCGGCTGGCGCTGTCGTCCAAGCTGCTGGTGATCACCGGCGGCCCCGGCGTGGGCAAGACCACGCTAGTCAACTCGATCCTGACCATCCTGCGCGCCAAGGAGGTCCACGCCCTGGCAGCCGCACCCACCGGGCGCGCGGCCAAGCGGCTGTCGGAGTCGACCGGCCTGGAGGCCCGCACCATCCACCGGCTGCTGGAGGTCGATCCGCGTAACGGCCAGTTCAAGCACAACGAAGATTCGCCCCTGCAGTGCGACCTGCTGGTGGTGGACGAGGGCTCGATGATCGACGTGCCGCTGGCCAACCAGCTGCTCAAGGCTGTCGCGACGCGCTCGGCCGTGATCTTCGTCGGTGACGTGGACCAGTTGCCCTCGGTCGGGCCGGGGCAGTTCTTGGCCGACCTCATCGCCAGTGGCGCCATCCCTGTGGTGCGGCTCACCGAGGTGTTTCGCCAGGCGGCGAGCTCGCGCATCGTGCGCGCCGCGCACCAGGTCAACCAGGGCCATTTTCCCTCGCTGCCGGCCAAGGGCGAGCCCTCGGACTTCTACTTTGTGCCGGTGGAGGACGCCGAAGCCATCGCCCCGACCGTCGTGGACCTCGTGGCCGAGCGGCTGCCCCGGAAGTTCGACGTGGATGCCGTGCGCGACATCCAGGTGCTGTGCCCGATGAACCGCGGCGCCAGCGGCGCGCGCGGCATCAACCCGCTGTTGCAGGCCAGGCTCAACCCGCCGGGTACGAGCAGCGTCACCAAGTTCGGCAATACCTTCGGCGTCGGCGACAAGGTCATGCAGATGGAGAACAACTACGACCGCGACGTCTACAACGGCGACATCGGCCTGGTGGCCCAGATCGACCCCGAGGAGCAGGAGTTGGTGGTGGAGTTCGACGGCCGGCCGGTGATCTACCCGTGGGCCGAGCTCGACGAGGTGACGCTGTGCTACGCCACGACGATCCACAAGTCCCAGGGCTCCGAGTATCCGGTGGTCGTGATCCCGGTATCCACCCAGCACTTCATGATGCTCAAGCGCAACCTCGTCTACACCGGCATCACGCGCGGCAAGCGGCTGGTGGTGCTGGTGGGCCAGAAGCGCGCGCTGGCCATGGCGGTCAAGGGCCGGCAGACCCGGCGCCGCTGGTCCAAGCTGCGCGAGCGGCTGGCTTGAGCGCACAGAAGGCGCAGCAGGCATCCCGCCGCCACAGAGCTGCCACGTGGGCAGTACGCGCTGTCGCCACACGGGCCGTGCCGTCAGGTCTCCTCCTCGCCCGTGATCTCGACCAGCACGACTTCCCAGCGGTCTACCTTGAGCGCGTCCTGGTAGGCCGGCGCGGTCTGCGTGCGGCTGCGCGCCATGATGCCGGTAACCACGGCGTTGCAGCGGGCGGTGTCGGGCAGTGCCGCGGCCTTGGCCAAGCGCCCCACCACGTGGCCCTCGGGCGTGAGCACGCAGCGGTGGGCGATGCGCACCGCTGCGCCGGCGCAGAGTCCCGCGACGTGTCCGTGCACGGGATGGTGAGCTGGCAGCCGCCCGGCATACCCCAGGTCCATCTCTGACGGCCCCAGCGTCACGAAGCGCCTTTGCAGCTCCGGCCGGAACGTCGGCCTGGCTTCAGGCAGCAGGGCATGCACGCCTTCGAGCGAGCCGAAGTCGGCCAGGAACGGATGTCGTCCGTCCTCGGCCTTGAAGAGGGTGAGCGTCTGCCGGGCCCGCGTCATCGCGACATAGAGCAGCCGCCGCTCGTCATCCCGGCCCGAGCGCCAGTCGCCGCCGTCCATCACGATGACGTGGTCGAACTCCAGGCCCTTGGCGCCGTGCGCGGTGAGCAGCCGCAATGCGTCGGCGCTGCCGTCGCGCCGCGCCTCGGCCGAGCACTCGAAGATCCACTCCACGACTTCCGCGGGCGGCAGCAGCGTGGCGGCGCTGGCCTGGGCCATCTCGTCCACCGCTGCGAGCAGGTCGGCCCAGAAGGGATTGGCCGGCTGCTGCAAGAGCTGGCACCGTAGCCAGCGCAGCACGGCGCCCATCCGCACGAGGCCACCGCGCCGGGCCTTGAGCAGCTCCAGCAGGCGCCTTGCTTCGCGCGACTGCACCAGCGACAGGACCGAGCCGGCCTCGCGCGGCGGGGGCGTGCAGCGCAGGCCTTCGACCTCGCACAAAGCGCGCAGCGGCTGCAGCGGCTCGCTGGTGCGCGAGAGCACGGCGATGTCCCCCAGCCGGGCCGCGGGGTCCAGCCGCCGGATGCGCGCCACCTCCCGCAGCACCAGCTGGGCCTGCAGGTTGGGCTCCACCGGCGCCGAGACCAGCCGCACGCGCCCGCGCGAGTCGCCATCGAGCTCACTCCAGCGGCCGCCCGCGCTGTGCTCCTCGCGCCGGGTGTCGATGCGGATGGGATGGTCCACCTTCATGCGCCCAGTCCCGCGCTGGATCACGTGGTTGGCCGCGGCGATGATGTGCTGCGTGGAGCGGAAGTTCTCCACCAGGAAAGTCACCTCGGCGTCGTAGTCCTGCTGGAAGCGGCGGATGAACTCGACGCTCGCGCCCTTGAAGGCGTAGATGTTCTGGTCGTCGTCGCCCACGGCCATGAGGTTCAGGCGCCCGTCGGCGTCCGCGAGTCGCCGCCCGGCCAGGGCGCTGACCAGCGCGTACTGGCGCCGGTCGATGTCCTGGTACTCGTCGACGAAGATGTACTCGTAGCCCTGCAGCAGCCGGTCGCGCGCCTCGTCGGCATCGGTGAACGCCTGGCTGGCGCCGGCGAGCAAGTCGATCGCGTCCTGCAGCAGCTGCTCGAAGTCCACCGGGCCCTGGCGCTCGGCGCCGGACAAACTGGTGCCGGTGAGGCGCAGGGCCATGGCGTGGTAGGTCAGCACCGTCACGCCGCGTGCGTCGTCGCCCACGAGGGCCAGCAGCCGCCGGCGCAGCTCCAGCGCGGCGTGACGGTTGAAGGTCAGCGCGATGATGTGCCCGGGTGGCACGCGGCGCACGCGCAGCAGCCAGGCGATGCGGTGCACGATGACGCGCGTCTTGCCCGAGCCCGGGCCCGCCAGCACCAGATGGTTACCGCGCTCGGGCTTGCGCACCAGACCCTCCTGCACCGGGTGCTGCAGCGCATCGACGATGCGCCGGTACGACTCGTCGGTGGTGGCCAGGTCCAGCACCTCGGCGCGCCCGCGAAAGCGCTGGCGCAGGAATTCGCGCCGCGGCAGGGTGAAGTAGTCGTGCACCAGGGCGTCAGCCAGCGCCTGGTCGGTGCAGCCCAGCCGCGCGTACTCGTGCATGACGTGGGTCTGCAGCGTGCGCTCGCGGTAGTGCTCCTGCAGCGGCGCGTAGTCCTCCTTGAGGAAGCGGCGCCTGGCTCCTTCCGGCCGAACCTCGATGGTCATGGCGGCGCGAAAGACCGCCCGTCCCTTGTCGAGCTGCAGGACGGCGTTGTCGTGCAGGTACAGCAGCGCATGCTCCAGCGCGACCGCCGCGTCGCGCAGCGTCGTGGCCAGCTCCAGGTCGCCCTCGATGGCGTCGAGCAGCTCGCTGGACTTGCACTCGACGATGCAGTGGGCCTGCCGGGTGCCCGGTGGCAGTTTCGCCAGGAGGGCCGCCAGCACGACGCGGCACACGACGCGCCGGCGCGCGCAGATCTCGCGCACCTGGGACCAGGGCCGGTGCAGCACCACGTGCAGGCTCTCGGAGCCGGCGCTGCGCACGCTGAACATGCCGCGCTGTCCGGTGCCGAACGGCTCGGACAGCGAGCGCAGGCACTTGCGCACGCGCTCCGGGTGCACGGTGGCGGCCTCGCGCTCGGGCAGACCCAGGCGCTCGCGCAGCGCCGAGCACAGCGGCCGCAGGCTCAGCACCTGGGGCGTGGCGTCCATGGCGGCGTCGGGCGCGAGCTCGGCCATGAGCTCCAGCAGCGCGTGCTCCAGCCGCTCCAGGCGTTCGAGCTCCAGGTCCGAGGCGCCCGCCACGCCCTTGCTCACCGCGACCTTGAGCCCGAGGTCGCTGGCGAGCACGCCGAGCTTCTCCAGGCCGTACAGGATGCGAAAGCACTCCCCGGGCGGTACGCCGGCCTCGACCATCAGCTCGTCGGTACTCACCCCCTCGGGCGAGGTGCTGGCGTAGAGCCCGGCGGCCACGGCCTGGTACTGCTGCGCCAGCGCGTCCTTCAGGCCGGCGGCGCGGATGCGCGCGGTAGCCTCCTGCAGCGTGGACAGGCGCAAGCTCGTCGCGAAGACGCGGCTGCGGTTCTCGTTGCGCTGCAGGAAGCCGCTGCGCTCGAGCCATGCCACGGCGGTGGTGACCTTGGTCGTGGCATCGGGTGCATCGATCTCGATGCCCGTGCCGTCGGCGTCGAGCAGCAGCTCCTTGGCCGAAACCACAATCTCGTGGCTGCGAAAGCGCTCGCAACGCTGGCGAATGGCCTTGAGCAGCGCCGTGAAGTCCCGCTGCGTCAGCCGAGAGGTGGCCGCCAGGCGGAACTGGGTCTCGATGTCCTCCTCGTCGAAGAGCAGCACGCAGCGCGCGCTCTGCCCATCCCGGCCGGCGCGCCCGGCCTCCTGCAGGTAGTTCTCCAGCGAGCCGGGCACGTCGGCATGCACGACCAGGCGGATGTCGGGCTTGTCCACGCCCATGCCGAAGGCGTTGGTGGCCACGATGACGTCAAGCTGCCCCTGGATGAAGTCCTGCTGGATCGCCTTCTTGCGCGGGGGCTCCAAGCCGCCGTGGAAGTGCTCGCAGCGCAGGCCGCCGTGGCGCAGCAGCTCGGCGAAGGTCTCGGTGGACCTGCGCGTGGCGCAGAAGACCACGGTCGAGCCCCCCTCGCGCACCGAGGCGCCCACCATCTCCATGATGTGTTGGGCCTTCTCGGCCCGGGTGGTGCGAATGACGCGGTACTCCAGGTTGCGCCGCTCGTGGCCGCCCAGGAACCGCTGCAGCGTGAGGCCGAGCTCAGTGGCGAAATGCCCGGCGAGGTCATCGATCACCTCGGGCTTGGCTGTCGCGGTGAAGCAGGCCACGGGCGCCTGCTGCTCGCCGAAGTGCTCCCGGATGAAGCGCGCCACGTAGAGGTAGTCGGTGCGGAAGTCGTGTCCCCATTTGGACAGGCAGTGCGCCTCGTCGAACACCCAGGTGGCGATCTGGCGCAGCCGGATGGCCTCGGCGAACGCCCGGTTGCGGAACTGCTCGGGCGACACCAGCACGATGCCGGCGTCGCCCAGCCGGATCTTGTCCAGCGCCGCGCGCCGCTCCAGTGGCGTGAGCAGCCCGTTGATCGTGACCGCACAGTGCACACCGGCGGCCACCAGGTTGTCGAGCTGGTCCTTCATCAGCGACTGCAGCGGCGACACGATCACCGTGAGCCGGCCGCTGCGCCCGTAGTGGGCCAGCGCCGGCAGCTGATAGCAGATGGACTTGCCGCCACCCGTGGGCAGCACGGCCAGCAGGCTCTGACGCGCGAGGCCCGCCACCACGATCTCGCGCTGCAGCGAGCCGCCCGCAGGGGCGGCCGGCTGCGGACGGAAGCCCGGTTTGTCGAAGTGGTGCCGCAACAGGGCTTCGGGATCGTGCTGCCGGGCGCAGTAGCGGCATTCGGGAGCCTGGCAACGGGTTTCGCGCAGTTCCCGGATCAGATCGCGCACCGCCGGCACGCTCGCGTACACCCAGGCCGGCAGCACTGAGTTGCCGCCGGCCACCCGCAGCCAGCTCAGCGCGTAGGCGATCGCCCAGCGCAAGCCGACGTCGCCTGCCAGCTCCTCGTCCCCCAGCCGTTGCAGCCGGGTGCCGCAGCACAGGCCTGCGAAACCACGGTGCACTGCGGCGCGCACAGCGGCCGCCTCAAGCGCGCTCGCGCCCCGGATGCGCGTGAAGAGCGCGTCGAGTGCGCTGTCGTGCTGCAGCAGCGCGTGCAGCGTGCCGCACCAGGCGGGGTCCGTGGCGTGCAGGACCTCGAAGGCCTGGATCTCGTCGGCAAGCAGTTCCAGCGCCAACCGGGCATCCAGCAGCGGCTCGCTGCGCGCCTCGCAAACGAGCTTGTAGCCCTTGACCAGTCGGTGGTACGGGTTGCGCGGGAACGCCAGGGCCGACAGCTCCAGCGTGTCGATCAGCGGCAGCTCCAGGCACTGCAGCCCCGGATACTGCTGTGCCAGCAGCGGCAGGTCGTGGCGGCGCAGGTTGTGGCCGACAACGAACCGGGCGCCCGCTGTCACCTCGTCCAGGCGGTGGCGGACCTCGTCAGGGCGGGTGCGCGCGACGTGCAGGTCCACGCGCGCGTCGCGGTCGCCGCGCAGGGCCGCCAGCCGGAAGATGCGGTTGTCCTGCGCCGGGTTGGACTCGATGTCGATCGAGCAGGCCCGCAGCCACGCCGGCCAGTCCGGCAGGGACGCGGCCGCGAGGACCGAATCGGGCTGCTCCAGTGCGGTCATGGCCCACCCTGGTGCGCCGCCCGCGCAGAGCTCCTGCCCGGCCCGTGCTTACGTGCAGACCTGCATGGCATCGGAGGGCAACTGGCGTCCATGAAGGCTTGATTCTGACCGATGGCTCAAGGGCGGACGCGCATCGGGCGGCTCGTGCCGCACCACGCCGACGCCCCCGCGTCATGTGGACGGCGTTGCGCCAGCCTCGAGGGCGCGGACGGGCCGGGGCGGCACGCCGAGCTCGGGAGCAACGATGGCTGGTGGTCCCACCGGCGTCAGCGACGCGCGCCAGATGGGCTCGGACTTGCCGGTTCCCCGAGGCACTGCCACATTGGCCGACGCATTTCTGGCACGCCGCCATGACGACGGGAGGATCTGACCTTGTCCATTGCACGCGAACTGCCCTCGCTGCTGAGCACGGTGCGCACGCCGGGCGACTTCTGCACCGCAGGCACGATCGAACTGGCACTCCCGCTGCTGACGGTGCAAGGCGTCGGGGCGGTCGCGCTGCCGCTGCTGCCGCAGCAGGCCGAACAACTCATTGCCGTAGCCGACCGTGCACCTTACGGCCGCGGCGCGCAGACGATCGTCGACACCTCGGTTCGACGGACCTGGCAGATCGGCGCCGAGCGCGTGCGCCTCGAGGGCGCTTCCTGGGCACGGACGCTGCGATCCATCGCCGAGAGGGTGGCCGAGGGGCTGGGCGTCACGACGGCCGTGACGGCGCAGCTCTACAAGCTGCTCGTCTACGACGAGGGCAGCTTCTTCATCGAACACCGCGACACCGAGAAGGTGCCGGGCATGTTTGCCACCCTCGTCGTCGCGCTGCCGTCGATCCACACCGGGGGTGAGCTTGTCGTGCGCCACAAGGGCCGGGAGGTCCGCCTGGACCTGCACGGCCCGGACCCGTCGATGGCGGCGTTCGCCGCCTTCTACGCCGACTGCGTGCACGAGGTGCTGCCCGTCACCTCGGGGTGTCGCCTGGTGCTGGTCTACAACCTGGTGCGCGAGGGACGAGGCCGGCTGCCCCAGCCTCCCGACTACGAGGCCGAGACGCAGAGCATCGCGGCGCTGCTGGCAGCCTGGGGTGCAGGCGAATGGGGGCCGGATGACGAAGCCCCGGCGAAGCTGGTCTATCCGCTGGAGCATGCCTACACCCCAGCGGAGCTGTCCTTCCAGGCCCTCAAGGGCGCGGACGCAGCCGCAGCCGCCGTGCTGACCGCCGCGGCGCAGCGCTCGGGCTGCGAATTGCACGTGGCGCTGCTCACCATCGAGGAAAGCGGCAGCGCCGAGTACAGTGGCTACTCCGGCCGCTCCTGGCGCGACGACGAATTCGAGATCGTCGAGGTCTGCAGCAGCAGCGCGGTGCTGTCTGACTGGCGAAGCCCCGACGGCACGGCGGCCGAACTCGGTATCTTTCCTGTCGAAGACGGCGACCTGTGTCCGCCGGACATGTTCGAGGACATGGAGCCTGACAAGCAGGAGTTCCAGGAAGCCACTGGCAACGAAGGCGCTTCCTTCGAGCGCAGCTACCGACGCGCCGCCCTGGTGCTGTGGCCGAAGGCGAGGCGGCTGGAGGTCATCAGCCAGGCAGGCCTGCCGGTGAGCCTGCCCTGGCTCGCCTCACTGGCCCGGTGCTGGCGGGACAGCGGAGCCCCCACCGATTCGCCGCTGTGGAAGGAGGCCCATGAGCTCGCCGGGCACATGCTCGATGCCTGGCCCGAGTACGGTGAATGGCCCCGCCACGGCGAGGCGCCCAGCACTGCGGCCAGGATGCTGGCCACGCTGGCGCAGCTCAAGGACGCAGCGCGCATCGACGCTTTCCTGGCCGATATCAGCGCCGCTGGCGACTACGGCATGAGCGACAACGAGTCCCTGCTTGCGGCCGCATCGCTGCTCGCCCCGCGGCGCGCGGCCGTGCTGATCGAGCGCATCGTCAGGGCAAACGCTGCAAAGGACCCCGGTGCCTGCGCGGACCTACTCGCCCGTGGCGCTGCTGCACCGCCACCCGGACGCCCTGCCCGGGATCTCGTTGCTGCGGCCAGGGCGCTGTTGGATGCGCTGCCCGGCCACCCGGCGCGAGCACCGCAGCCACCGGCCAACGCGTGGTGGCGGCGCCAGGAGATCAGCTCCGATCTCATCGTCGATCTCGTGACGGCGCTTGAGCGCATCGATGCGACGCTGGCTGAGCAGGCCGTCGACCACCTCCTGGCCTGGCCCAAGACCTATGGTCTGGATGCCGTCATCCTGCCTGCGGTCAGGCACCTGACCAGCCAGGCCGCGACACGCGACACCCCTGGCGTGCAACGGCTGCGCGCCGCGTGCGTGCAACACCTTCGCGCACGCACGGCCGAGCCGCTGGAGCCGCCGACCAACTGGGCCCGAGCCGCCAGGCTCAACTGCCGGTGCGCCCATTGCACCGAGCTCGCCGGTTTCTTGCGAAACCCAGACGAACCATCATGGATACTCAAGGCCGCCGAAGCCGTCCGGGCCCACGTAACCTCGATCGTGCGGCACTGCCGCTGCGACCTGGACCTCGTCACACAACGACGCGGCAGTCCCTACAGCCTCGTGTGCACCAAGAACCAAGCCAGCTACGAGAGGCGGGAAAAGCAGCGCCGTGAAGATCTTCAGGACCTGGAACGGCTGCGATAGCATTTATGGTTCAGTGCAACCGCGCGTGGCGTGCCAGCCGTAATGCATTTACATCCTGCTTGCTTCGGTCTATTTACGTATGTCAAGGCAAAGTTGAAATGTCGCATGATCGGCAATTGCAGTTCAAGCTGCCGTCCTGTTGAACTGCTCAATGGCGGAGTGTAAGTATGGACGCTCAAGTGCTCTATCGCTTACCGATAGACGGGTGCCCACTTAATTCATCAATGCATCCTGAGGCTAATTGATATGAGGCCAAGAAAATACACGCCGATCATATAACCGGCCGCAGGCTCCAGAGCAGCTGGGGAGGGTCCTCAGTGGCCTGCGGTCGTGGGACTAATCATGAAACAAGCAAGCGACAGCAGTCGTGCCTTGCGTCGCCACCATTCTTGCCGCCTTAAAAAAGCTAGGCGCTTATATTGGGGTATGGGAACTGGGGTGGAAAACGTTCCGGATGATCGCCGTCTCGGCATCGTGATCTCAACTGCTGCGCTGTGCTCCTGCCATATGTGCGGGAATCCGCGCCGCTATTGGAAGACCAAAGACGCGTTGACGGTACAGGAGCAGCGCTTGTTCCAAGACCTCCTCCAGGATATTGAGGGAAAGTCTCAACCAAGTTGATCATGGCGTCGGCGTGCTCCGTGCTGGCCGAATCGTTGCAGTGCAAGAATATCGCGCGCGGCAACGTGACGCCGCTGGAGCGTCAGGGCCCGGACGGGACGCTGCTGACGGACTTTGCGCACCACTTTGACTTCGGCACCCAGCGCCGCCGCGCGGGTCGCTGCGGTTTCCAAGCAACCCTCAGTAGGTAGAATCACCTCGTCGAACACTCAATGGCCCTACGGAAAGCTGGCGCCTTGCGTCCGATGCGCGTATGAAAGCGCCAGCCAGCGCCGTCGCCAATATTCAACGGGACGTTATGTCAAGTCGAGCATTCTCATTGGATGAAGAAAGTGCCGTACGACAAAATGCGGACTATGGTTCACGAAAAGTGATCGTGAGGTGCCATGGTTTTTCGATGGAGTGTTTGCCAAAACAGAGTTGCACTTTGCAAACGATGCTCAAACGCGAATCAGTGCAATCCCGACCCACAAGCAATACACGGCACACAACGGCGGGTGTTGCACTTCAGATTTAAGCTTGCCCAATTTTCTCGCCACTGGTGACTACCCAAATAAATACATATAGGCGGACTTGAGGACCTCGCCGATAGACTTGCGGAAGAAAAATAGAGCAAAAACACCAGCCACAATCAAATATATGAACCGCCGCTCTCTTCGTTCTTCATCACCATCCCATTCGTATGTGGTCCCCCATCTGCTGCGGATTATGCGATGGCACGCTGTACAACGCACATAGTTGTCTTCAGGATCCTGGTCTATTACTATGACGTTGCAAATTGGAGTCATGGTAACGCCGCAGCGCGGACATACCTCTTCCTCAGACATTGCCTCATCGATGCTATAACATCCCATGGAATTCCCCTCTTGTAGTTTGCAAGCAGTATTTGCTTGTGTTGATGAAGATATGTAGCGCTTTTCCATTGGGTTCGCGCGCGGTTGCGTCAGTTTGCATGATTTTCTACTTTGTATTGATGGAAAACTTGATGCGCAGGCAGTTTATATTCGCACCATTTATTCGGGCCCAAGCATAAGCAGGCCCGTTATCAATACAGCTAAGCTCCGAAAATTATCTGCAATTTAAATTCGCAAGCCGCACCGACACTTTAGTGCCGCACTAACACGTCAATAGATTCGACACCTATCTGCCGCTCTTCAATATTGGATATCAATGCCTGGCCCAAAATTTTCATGTCCACCTCCCGCAACCAAGTGACTGTTTGCCAGTCATACCTCTCTTGGCGAACAATACATGGATATTTTGGGACCCGGAAATGGTCGCTTTCCGTAGGCCTGTCCCGCACAAGTAGCACCCTGAGCGCGAGTTGCGCGGAACACGACCGGCCGCAGCTCACCTGCTGTGTTTGCAATCAGTCGGCTCGGAACTGAGGAAGCGGAGAAGGAGCATCACGCCTTTGAAAGCGTGCGCACCCAGACCTCCACATCCAGCGCCGGATCCTTGCGCATCCACTGATCGAAGCGCTGCAGTAGCCCAGGGTGTTCCTTCCCGTCAATCAGCCATGGTCCGACCGGGTTCTCGTCGCTCGGGAAGACCACCAGCGGCAGGGGTATCCAACCCTGGTGCCGCGCAGGTGTCTTGTCAAATAGGTCTATGCGCAGCAATTGGCTGCCTCGCTTCAATTGAGGCGCGGGGTGGAAGCTGACTTCCAGCGCAACACCGTCGCTGCCATGCAATTGCGTGGTCTGGTGTCGCTGGTTGATGTGCATCACCGTGTCCAGTTCCTCAATCCGGAACTGATTGGGCGCGTGGCTAGGGCTGGCGCCATACAGGCGTGCGGGCTGGTAACGCTCGTCGTTTGCGCCCCAGCCAGTCGACCTAGCCCCGTGCCAGCCGCCGTCTACCTCGGAGGCTTCTGGTTCCGCATCATCTTCACCCAGGCCATGCAGCAACTGCGCCAGCGCCTTCGCCCGCTCCTGGGACAATTTTGCCGAAGCTTGCGGAGCCATGGATTCGGGGCCCTCCAAGTCGTTCTGCACATTTTCGCTCGCCTCAACTTGCACGGCCGTCAGGCAGGACTGTGTCCAGTCATGCATCAGGCCCTGCCACTCGGCCAGTTGCTCGGGCGTGAACGGGTCCAGCGGCATTGGCAGCAGTACTTGGCCGTTGCGGCCCAGCCATTCGCTGCACTCGGTCTCGGGTCGGGTGAGCAGCTGAAACACGGAGTCGGCCTCGAAGACGATGGACACCCGGTGTGCCCCGTCGACGTCAGGCGCGCAGTTGCGCAATGAATAACGCTCATCTGCAGCCGCCTTGGGAGCCAGCACGGTGAGGTGGGCCTGCGGGTACTCGTCCAGCAGCGCGCACACGCGGCTGGGAAGTTCGGCCGCGGAGCAACACTGCAGCAAGCCGCTGCGCTGGCGCCAAGCCACCCAGGGGGCCTCGCGCAGCACATCGGGCTGCGCGTCCCAGGAGGCGCCGCACAGCAGCCAGCGGCGGGCGTGGAATTGCACCGGCGTTTCCGGTGGCAACGTGGTGAAGGTGGGCATGTCAATGCTCCCGTGTTCAGTGGTCACAGGCCAGATCGCGCCCGATCTCGAGCGTGGCCAGATGGGCCAGCGGCGGGTGGTCCGCCATGTAGCGGAAGTGGCTATGGAGCGTCGCACGCCGGGCCTCGTGCAGGATGGCGTCGGGTACGTGGTGCAGCCGGCTGCTCTTGCGGCGCTTTTGCTTGAACTGCACGGCCAGGTAGTGCAGCGAGGTGGGCGGGTCCTGCTCCGGCCGGTCGCCCTCCGGCAGGGCGGGCTCCAGACGCACGGCCTCGTGAAGGCGGAAGTCGCCGTAACGTGTGGCGTCCATCAGCTCGCGCGCCACGGCCCAGGCCCAGGCGTGCACCTGCTCGGGCAACTGCACCGGCCAGGCGTCGAGTTGCTGCTTGAGCGCCAGATCGCCCCGCGTTTGCGCGTCCCGGGCCTCGTTAATGATCCATTCGCGGATAAGCGCGGGATCTGCGATGTCCCCATGGCGCAATGGGTTGAACAGCGGCTCCTGCTGCGTCCAGCGTCTCTTTACGTTTTCCCATTCGCTGGCGCTCGGCACGCGCCCGGCAGCCGGCACCAGATCGTCCAGCATTGTCTGCCAAGCCCGGCGCAGCATTGAGGCAGCAGGGGCCTGATGGGGATGGGCGCTTAGGCTCACGTCCAGCGCAGCACGCCGCAGGGCGTGGCGCAGCAGCCATAGGCTGGCGCGGTCGTCCAGAGCAAGCCCCATGGCGTGCATCACCACGCGCAGGGCGTAACGCGCCCACAGGCCAGGCATGCCAGCGGTCTTGATTAGCCGCCGCAGCCCGACCTGATTGTCCCGTGACGTGGCGCCCACGCTCGCACTGGGCCAGGAAGCGAAGCGACGGTCGTTCTTCATGGCCCGTAACATGACCTTCTGCCTGTCTTGCGGAACTGGCTCGTCGGCACCTCCTGGCAGCCGAGCCAAACTGGCCAAGCCACGTACCAGATCTTGCGGGCTGATGTGCGCCAGCCCCTGGTCGCTCAGGAAGCGCGACACCTCGCGCCGCACAGGTGCAGGCAGCGAGCCGCGGCCCGTGTGCGTGTCGGAATTCAGCCACTCTGCCAGTTGCCAGATGCGTGCGGACAGCGGCGCGCCCAGCATGGGCCAACGGGCCTCGGGCTTAGGGTTCGGCGGCAGCAAACTGCCTGCGGCGTAAGGGCACTGGCCAGCGTACGCAATGGCTACCAGCACCTGGTTCAACTGGATGGGGTCCACCCGGTTGAGGCCACGTGCAGAGGAGCAGTCGGTGTCGTTTGTTGTCATGCGAGTATCGCAGCAGGGAGAGATAGAGCGGGTGAACAAGCGCGCCGTGGCACCAGAAGCCGGCTTGCCAGCGCCGTCAGTCGAAACGCTGGCGGGACTGCATCGCCAGGGTGCGGTCTTGCATCTGGTGTAGGCGATCGAACGCGTCCAAGTCAGCCCAGAGCAAAGCGATAGGGTCCGACACCAAAGGTACCGTGGCAGGTTCGGCAGTAGCAGGGGCCGTTGGGTGTGGGCCGATGACCGAGGTCACATGGGCGGGAATGGAAGTGGACATGGCGGTGAGGTGCCTCAGCACGGGTTGAACATGCCTGGATTTCATCTGCGCTGGGGCTGCGTCTCAAGGTGCTTTCGGTCGCAATGAAGTGCGATTGAGCACCACGCTCACAATTGCTTCCGGCGACCATCACATACCAACCCGCGCCGGCAGGTCGAGCCCGTAGAACATGGTCGTGACTGTCAGCGTTGCCATCGGGCGCACGCAGAGCGTAAAGGATGAGCCACCACAAGCCTTCAGCCTGCGGTGGCTCGTGGGCCTGCCGGAGAGGCCGGGCCCGCCGCTCAATCCACGTGGAGAGGGATGAGTTCTTGCCCGGTGTGCCCCCTGCCTGCGTTCAGAGCTTGAAGCCGCCGGGGAATTTGTTCGCTAGGCCGGTAATGTCCTCCCACAAATCGGACAAGCTCCTGCGCGTGTTGCTGTACTTGTACGAATGCTCGCCGTTGACCTTGTGGGAAAGTACGGTCTTGCGATCGCTGGCCAAGTGCAGGTGGTCAGTGTGCAAATTGGCGCCGTCGGGGGCAACGATGTAGCTGCCATCGCTGAGTTGCTTGTATTGCATCGTGGTTCTTCGCAGGGTGCCCGGGCCTTGGCCCTGGCGTAAACGGGCGGGATGCCCGGGTTCAAGCAGAGATCGTGAACGTGCTGTTGCTCTATGTTGGGTTCGCAGTGCGTTCCAATGCCAGATCGCATTTGTTTACGACCTAATGGGGGTGGCTTGGCGGTATGTGCATCATCGCGCCGGGTCGTCTTAATCATTTCCCGGCATGCGCCCTCCCCAAGTACGCCCGGCCATTACGTTGGCGTACCCCGCCGCATAGCCGACGATGAAGCTCTCCACATTCACTCCAGGCACCCAGTTCACCGGGCGCAGGTAGCGCAGTTCCCACTCGGCGCGGTGGCGGCGGCCGGCTTGAGCGTCGGCTTCGCCCATCAAGTAGCCGTTGCGCCAGACGTTGAACAGTCCGGACATGGCCTCAACCCCCGATTGCCAGCGGCACCTGGACGTGGCGGATCTGCGCCGGGAAATTGGCCGCGGCCTGCCACCAGCGTGGCGGCTCGGCCACCAGAAAATCGGCCAAGCCCCGGGCGCCGACATGGGCGGCCAGGCAGTGATTCTCGGCCTGCATGCGCTGCATGCGCTGCATGCGCTGCATGCGCTCGGGCGCCAGCGCGGCGCTGGCGGCGGCGTTGTGGGCGCGGTCCAGCAGCTTGACCAGGGCCATGCCAGCGCCGCAGAGGCCCAGCGCGATGATCAGGCGGCCGTGCGCTTCGCCCACGCGTAGCGGCTTGGGCGGCTCCGGGCGCTTGGCCAGGGCCCTCAGGCGGTTGGTGATGTCCAGGCCGAAGTGCTGCAGCACACGCTCGACGGTGATGCCCTCGCAGTCCTCCGGCAGCACCTCGTGCATCAGCGCGGTGACTACCTCGGTGCTGCCGCCGCCCAGTTGCAGCACCCCCAGCGCCATGGCCGGCGGGTGGACCACGGAGGGCTCGCCGCTGCGGCGTACTTGGCCGGCGTGGCCGAGGGCAGCTGCGGCCAGCGTGCGTCGGATGTTCCGGATGTCCAACCAGCGGGCGTGGGCCATGGAAAGCAGGCGCAGCGCCTGGGTGCGGCACGCGGCGTCCAGGCGGACGGGGCAGGTTGACAGGGGCATGATGGTGTTTTCCTAGGGGCGGCGGTGGGTAATGTCGGGCTTGTAGGCCCCCTCAGCCGTGCCGTGTGGCCTAGCCGAGCAACTCGGCAGTCAGGCGCACGGCATTGCGACCGTCAGGCCCTGCCCGCTATCCGCCCTAGCGTGGCGGGTCCAGTGCCGCTCGGCCGCGGCCCCTCCGCGGCCTGCCAGGCGATGCAAGCCTCCAGTGCCGCCAGCAGCCGGCGGTGGGTAACCTGGGCCGTGCCCACTCCCTGGAACTGACGGCAGAAGGGGCAGCCGTCCGACGCCTGCCACACGGGCTGATCCTGCACTTGCAGGCCGCCCTCGGCGGTTTCGCGCAGGCGGCGGAACAGGCTGCTGCGCAGGCGGCCCTGCACCACCTGCTCCAGTGCGCGCAGGGCCAAGTGGCCGGCGCTGACGCTGACGCTGCGCACCGAGCCCGGCCGCTGGCTGCGGAAGTCGGCCGGTGTGCCTTGGGCCTCGCCACGGGCCAACTGCGCCAGCACCTGCGGCAGCGGCTCGGCCAAGCCGCCCACACACAGCGGACAGCCGCGGCCGGGCAGCAGCACACGGATCTCGGTTTCCGCCAGGCCGCCCTCCCCGTCCAGCCCGTTGGCCACGCACACGTGCAGCCGCAGCGTGGCCAGGGCCCAGGCGGCCGCCCACACCAGTGAAGGGAGGTTGTCCACCATGGTCAGCAGACCCAAGTCGCAGTGTGCCATCAGGCTGCCGGCGGCCGGGCTGGCCACGGACAGCGAGCGCAGGTCCGGCCCGGCACCGGGGCGGGCCAGTGGCCCCAGCGATTTCTGCAGCGCCCGGGCCTTGGGCCAGCCCTCGTGCAAGGGCAGGAAATCGGCGTCCAGGTTGTGGGTCTCGATGACGTCCGGGTCCAGGCCCAGCACCTGCCAGCCCAGGCGTACCGCCGTGGCGGCCACGCTGGCGCCGGTGCGGCCCAGGCCCACCAGGCCCAGCGTGCCGTGCCGCAGCCGATGGTGGGCCAACGGGCCCAGGCCGCCGCGCTGTCGGCTGTCGCGGTCGGTGGGGTCTTGGGTTTCCAGGGCGGCCATGGCCTGCGAGGACAACAGATCGGCGCCCAGCCCTGCGGGTGCAGCCGCGGCCGCCGCACCCCTCACCGGCGCGGCAAGCCGCAATTGCCGCTGGCGGCTGCCCGGCAGTTCCAGGCGGTGGACCGGATGCCAGGCACCCTGCAGGCTGCGCCAATCCAGCAGGGCACCGCCCTGCCGGTCCAGGCGCAGCACCAGCAGCGCCGGGCACAACAAGGTGGTGGCCAGGCGCCAGGCGGGCGCGGCCTGCAGCAGCCAGGCTTCGTCCGCCGGCGCGGCGGGTGGTGTGCCGTCGCTCAGGTGCAGCAGCAGCACGCCTTCGGCCGCGCGCGGTGGGCGCCGCGGGTCGGGCCACAGCGCGGCCAGCGGCCGCATGTCCAGCGGGCCGGCCAGGGCCACGGTCTGATCAGGCCCTCGCGGCTGCAGCGAGTACAGCCCATGGGCCAAACGGGTGGTTCCGGTGGCTGCGCGGGCGGTGATCAGGTCTTCCAGGGCGGCCAGCGGCAGCACCAGCACGTCGGGCGGCGCGCCCTCGCCAAGTGGCGTGGGCGATGAGGGGTGGTTCACGGGAAAGCCAGGTTGGAGAGCCGCCCGGCCTTGCGGCAGGGTGCTCCGGTGGCAGCGCAGGTCAGGCACGCTGCGCTACGGGCGATCAGCCGATGGCCGCTCAGGGCTGGTGCAGCGTACCGGTCTGCGTGTCGTAGATGCAGGTCTGGTGGTCGCCGGTGCTGTCGTTGTGCAGGTTGACGAACTTGAACCGGGGCGACGGGTACTTGGGGTTGCTGCACCAGGACCAAGTGAGCCGGTAGCCGTTGCCGATGTCGGTTTGCCCGCCTTCGTTGAGGGCGATGGCGACCCGGTTCTTGTACTGCGCCATCAAGCGCTGGATGTTGGTCATGACAGGTTTCCTTGAAACACAGGCACTGGGGCCCGTAGTGGCCGCAGGTGCAGCCAGCGTCAAGGCGCCCGCACGGCCCTCCCGTGCATTCCACATGAGCCCTTGGGCTGACTGTGGGAGGGAGTGTTTCAAGCAACATATGGTTGCAACCAACTTGATGTGAGCGGCGATGCGAAAATGCGCTGCATTGCGACCGGATGGAGTCACCTTGGATACGGCTCGGGTGTCATGACCTCACGATTATTTGGTAATTCCTGTACTGATCAAAAAGTTGAATTTGATCCTCGCTTAAACATCCACCACGCGCACCAAACGAAAACCAGTAGTTCCTGATTCTTCGTCAGGGGAACGACTACAACGAACGCCCGCCGCACAGTGCCAACTTCGTGACATATAATCCCCACCCCGTAGTACGCGTTCGCAGTCGCCTTTGGCACGTGCATTTACAGCATCTCGCTCTAACCAATCAGTCCTCGCCGACAAGGTCCATTCGGCGAGGTTTCCAGCCGTGTCTTGTAAACAGCCGACCGCACTGTCCATGTATATACCAACTGGAGATAACTTACCTAGCGGCACGGGGCGATTGGCCGTAGATATACGCTGTCTATTCAAATTGTGATTGAAATGCCACGGTGCAACATCAATGAAGCGTTGCTCTCCTTCACTCCAAATGCCCTGCGTGTACCCGAAGCGCCAGCGGGGCTGCATGTCCGGCTGGCGGGAGTACCGAACTGCGGCCTCCCACTGTGCCTCGGTAGGCAAATCCACCGACAGCCCCTTGGGTGCCACTCTGCCATCAGCTTGCCCCGCGATTCCACCCAGCGCTTGCCGCCGCTGATGGCTTTCCCACAGGGAATAGGCCTGAGCCCACCAAAAATTAACAGACGCCGGTTGACATCCGTTATTTTCGTGGCGGCCATTCCATGGCCGAGGGAGAGATCCACGTTCGAGCCACGTTCCTGCCCACACTCTCGCCTGGTCAGGCCACCAACGCGCATCGTGAATCTCGTTGCTCAAGAAAAAACACTCCACCTGAGCATTAGTCACAAGCAAGCCGGCCATTTCAAAAGTAGACAAATTATCTACCGTCAACAGACCACGCTCAGCAGTGAACGAATTAATATCATATTCCGCACGATTGTCAAGAACCAGATATAAGCCGCGCTTGGCGTTGAGTGCCTTAATGTCGATGTCGCCCATCAACACGCTGGCCCTCTCACCCCGAGTGCCAACGAGCTGCCAATACTCATCCTTCAGGATCAGCGCCTTGCCGCAGATCTCAAACCGGCCGTCGCCACCCAGGTCGCCGAGAAGAAAACCACTTTCATTCCTGCATGCAATGTGAACATCTCGATTTGTCATCCGCGCCAACAAGGCCTTTCGTAGCTGGTTTAGCGTCGGATGTGTACGTCGCCGACCAAGCTCGGGCGAGGTATCGACCCGGCCATCCGGCAACTCATGTCCCTCAGGTTGCCAGCCATCCTGCGGCTGGTCGCGAAGCTCGCCAAAGGCCTCCCAGTTGTCCAGGGCCAGTCGTGCAGCCAGTGCAGAGTGCTGGGTGGTGACCCGGGCCACCAGATCCACGACCTGACGCGGTCCACGCAACTGCGCCAGGTAGCGCAGCGTCTCCTCCACATCGCCCGATTCAGGCACCGGTGGAATCCGGAATTTCGGCACTATCTTCGTACCGTCCAATTGCTTCAAGCGCGCCCGTTCCTTCTGGTCCTCGTCCCACAGTTGCTCCATCGGCGGTGGTTCCACCGGTTGGATATCCAGCCACACTCCCTGGTTGTCGCCTTCCTCCTCAGGCGACAAGGCCAGGGCCGCGAACAGTTCCAAATAAAGCTGGTGAGTCCAGGTGAGGGTTTCGCCATCCGGGTTGCGGCGAAGCACGTTCAACTGCTCCGCCGCCTTCAGCAGGCTCTCGGTGCTGCGAATAGTGTCGCCCGGCACATCCAGATCCACCCGCGGTAGGCGGAGCGGGCGCTTGAAGGCTTTCAGCGTGGCTGTCATGGCCCAAGCGTCGGCAGCGCCGGTCCTGCGGCGCTCGCGGGCCACCGGGTCCAGGTGCTGCTGCGATACGGCCAGCCGGGCCAGCGTGGCGATGAGCGAGCGGTCCTCCAGCTCGGCGGTCCAGCGCCAGCCACCGTCTTGCTGCAGGTTGACCTGCAGGTTGTCCAGCTTGGTTTGCTCGGCTTGGCTCAGCAACTCGCGCGCGATGTGGTGGCGATTGACCTCCTGGTGCAAGCGCACCCACAGCAGCGTGCAGAACAGCTCGGCCCGGTGTTGCGCCGGGCGGCTGACCAAACCGCTTTGCAGCAGCGTGATCTGCGTGGCTAGGTGGCCGGGTGTGGCCATGAGCTTGCGATCGTCAGGCTCGGGGTCCCTCGCGATGGCTTCATCCAGAGCGGTCAGGTGCGGGTGGTCTTCCCCCAGGCGCAGCAGCATGTATTCGCGGCGCCGCTTGCGGTCCCAGGGTTGCAGCATGGCCTCGTGCACCGTGGGCAGCATGCCGTGGCGGCCATGCGTGCGCACGGTGTACACGCGCTGGGCGATGCAGCCGCCAGAAGCGGTAGCCAGTTGGACCAGCAGATCATCCATCCAGCCAATGAGTTGCGCGCGGTGGGTCTGGCTCTGCGCGGGCATCTCGTTGACACCATCCAGCAACAAAACCAGTTGGATGCCCAACTCAGCGAATACGGACCAGTTGCCTTTGTTCACCGCCTGCCGCAGCGGTTCGGCCCAGGACGGGTAGCTTATGCGGGCCAGATCCCAAAGCGCATTCATGGCGGCGGGAGCATCGTAGACCTGCGCCGTAGCGCACCAGCGCAGCGGCAGCCACAGCGCCACGGTACCGAAGTGGCCATCAAGGTTCAGCTGCTGCAGTGCAGCGTGGGCAGCCTCCATTTCGAACGCGGCCAGCAAGGTGGTCTTCCCCCCGGCTGGCGGTGCGGTGCACAGCCACCGGTCCACTCCTTGGATGGCCCGCAGATCGGCCAAGCCGTTGACCTGCTCTTTCTTGGGTAGCCCGGGGCGCCCGCGTGCGTCCACCGCCATGCTGGCCACGGGCTGGATTTCGATGGGGTGGAAGTGGTTGGACAGGAGCACGGGCCGCCCGTCATTGCCGCAACCGCCGAAGGGCTGGTAGTGGCCGCCGGCCCAGTGCGCATAGCGCTGCAGCAGGCTGGCCTTGAGCGCAGCGCGCAGGGTGGCCGCCTGGGCGTTGCCTTGCGCGGGCGCGGGCAGCTCGCTGGCGAAGTCCTCGTTGAGCAACTCCGGATGCAGCGACTCCCGCGGGTACCGGCCGCTGTGGTCGGCCAAAGGAAGCTCCATCAGCGCGTCGTGCAGCTTGCGAAGCCGGGAGTCCAGCGCATGGCCGCTCTTGGCGTGTGTCATTCGGACCCAGTCGGCCAGCGTGTGGCCTTCAAGCAGCGGAAGGTGCTGGTTGCCCACCACAAGCTGGTCCTTGCGCAGCAGGACGGCCTGAGTGTTGAAGTGGTGGGTACTGTTCAAATGGATGAACTGCTTCAAGCCCGTGAGCTTGGCCGTAGCTCCGCCGACGAAGTCCAGCGGCCACTCCAGCGGATCGGCGGCAGGGCTTGGCGGCTCGCCCAGCGCGGCCGTTCCGCTGAGGCTCATCAAGTCCA
Organism: Azohydromonas lata; assembly: GCF_034427735.1. NCBI lineage: Bacteria > Pseudomonadati > Pseudomonadota > Betaproteobacteria > Burkholderiales > Sphaerotilaceae > Azohydromonas > Azohydromonas lata. The sequence continues at coordinate 422,107 of NZ_JAXOJX010000001.1, read as the reverse complement.
GCTCGCGCAGCGGCTCGCGCCAGTGGCTGACCTGAGGAGCCAGGAGGTCGGCCATCAGGTGCAGACAAGCCAATGCCAGCCAGGCGCCCAACGAGGGGCCGCCCACGCTCAGGAGGCTGAAGTCTTGCTCTTCACCGGGCCAGGGCAAGGGACGCAGTGACCATGCCAGCACCTGGGCATGCTGGCCTGCAGGCAGTGGCGCCAGTGTGCGAGCAAGAAGTTCCTCGACCCGCTTGATGGCCTGTTCAAACTCCGGGGCAAGATCCAGCAGGTAGGCGCCCGGCGCGCGCACCAGGCAGCCATGCAGGCTGCTGAAGGTTGGGCACGCGGGCCAATCGGCGGCGGACAGGCGCGTAACGTGCAGGGCCACTACCTTGCCCTTGTTGGCCTCGTTGGACTCATGGGGGTTGACCAGCAGGGCGGCCAGTTGCAAGGGGGGCCGGGTTGGGCCGGCTAGCTCGACACCGATGTACGCGCGCGCCAAGTGCAATTCCAGCGCACGCCGGGGATCCAGGGCGGTGCCCGGACCGACCCAGAGGGACTGCAGCAGGTCCCACACGCGGTCGTCGCGCTTGCAACCCATCCCGTCGCGATCCTCGGGGTCGAGTGCGCGTTGCTGGAGATTCTCCTTCAGCCTGCTCTCGTGTTTGTCGTGCTGGCTGGCATGGAAATTTTCCATGTGCTTGAGCCATTCCAGCAGCAGCGGTACCGCGGGAGCGTTGTCACCGCCGTACTGGCCCAGTAGGGGCGAGAGATCATCCAGACGGGCTGCTACACCGACCATCCGGTCCACCAAGGCCGCCCATGGCAACTTGTTGTTGAGTCCCATGCGGTCAATGCTAGACACGCCGCGAGGCCCCTCACGATGAGTCCGGCGGAAAGCCGTGAAAGAGTTGTCCTTGCCGGGCTCGCTGTGCGGTACCTACATTGAAAGGCGGGCGTGACGTGGCGTGCGCGCGGGCCCTTTCACGCTGCGGCCCACGTTTCAAGGTTGCCATCGCAAGCACCGATCGCAAGCAGCGCTATTGTCATCAGAGCATACGCACCGCACTTGTGGCGCGGATTCCGCTGGTCGTGAAAGACAAACAACCGGCGAGCACATGCGCTTGATGTTTTTGCGCCAGGGTGCGCCACGGCAGTACGCCCTACAAAATGACTTGCGTGAAGCGGGTCGGCACAGCAGCCATGACTCTCTCTTCCATGTCTGGAAGAAAAGTCAGTCTACGAGCTGGTCAGCTTCGCCTTCACGGCCCGTGAGATGGCCATAGTCGAACTCAGACCAGGCATGCGATGTGGCCTTGGCCTCGCCGGCTAGCGCTGGCCAGCTCGTCACCCAGCAGGTCGTCGATGACCGCGCGCTCGCCGCGGCCGCCGTAGCCACTGGCCGCCTGGCTGGCTCGTAGCAGCAGGGCCATGCGCGCTGGGCTGATCTCGCCCACTGTCACGCCGTACTCTGCCGCCACCTCGCGCACCAATCCGCGCATCAGCTTTAGGCGGTGTCGCGCGTCGATCGGCCGGAAGACCAGGAACCGGCTGATCCGGCCCAGCAGTTCGGGTGCCACCCCGGCCTGTCGCAGATGCCGGCGGCAGACCTCCGCTTCGCGTGAAGCGGCGGGCGTGCCAGCATCGCCTAGATCTCGCACGATGGCGTCGGCGGCTTGGTTGCTGGTGAACACAAAGATCCAGCGGCGGCAATTGAGCTGGTGGCCACCATCGCCCAGCGCGCTGGCGCTCGAGAGGCGGCCGGCATCCATGGCGTTGAGTAGCAGCTTGAATACTGCCGGGTGTGCCTTGTCGACTTCGTCGAACAGCAACACGCCTGGGTCGCCACTGGACAGCATGTCCACCAGCTCACTGCGGTCACCGTGGCCGACATAGCCTTGCGGCGATCCCAGAAGCTGGCTGACCCGGTGCGGCTCGGCATACTCTGCCATGTCGAGCCGGAGGTAGCGCCAGGGCCGACCGCCAAGCGTCGCGGCCGACAGCAGACCGGCCAGTACTTCGGCAGCCAAGGTCTTGCCGACGCCGGTCGGTCCCACTTCGAACATGACCGCCGGGCGCTGCGGGTCGGTTCGCGCCAGATGCCGAGCCGCGACGGCAGCCATGGCACGCAGGGCAGTTTCCTGTCCCACCACCCGGGCCGACAGGCCGGCATACAACATATCAGCGTCTGGCAGCGGCGCCCTTTCGTCCGCTTGGCGTAGCAATGTCAACGTGGCAGCCTCGTCGGAAGCGGGCAAAGATGCGACATGAGGGACATGACGGTCTTGCATGGTCAGCCTGGCCGCTGCGGTCTGCCGATAGCCCTGGGCCAAGGTACCGCGCAGCCATTCGACCAGCCGGTCGAATGAATCGAAACGGCGCTCCCCAGCGGCCAGCCAGTCGACCACCTCAAGCACGCTGCCGTTCCACGCCACACCGTTCTGCACCAGCAGCACGGCTTGGCCGCTTGCTGCGTCCACCTCGAAGCCCACGTCGGCATGCGCCGGCCGGGCGCCCATCGGCATGGCTTGCTGACGAAAGCGAACGCAATGCCCCGTGGCGCGGCGTTCCAGGTCTGCAAAGGCCGGGGCTGTTCCCGCGATGAAGTCTTGCATTGTCAGATCACCTCGTGCAGCACTGACGCCGCCACGTCTGCGTTGAAGAACCGGGCCGACAGCGGCAGCCGGCGCGTGTCGCCGTCCAAGCCCTTGGCCAAGCGCAGGTCACCGGTGCCGCCGCAGTCTGGGCAGGCGATGGCATGGCTGGGCGGAGCCTCGGGCGCCTGGGCCTGCCACAACACATCATCGAACAGGTGCCGCGGCTGGCCTTCGCTGGCCTTATCGAAGCCCTTCAAGCCCAGCGTACTGCCCAGGTCAGGATCCATCCGCACTTGCACCAAGTTGCGGTCACCGATGCGCTGCAGCAGACCGCCCCAGCGCGGGTGACCGCGGCCGTGGTGCAGCAGTGCCATCAGAATCCAGCCCGCCAGGGCATTCAGCCGCATGGCCGAGAAGATGGGCGAGCCCTGCGACGTGACGTCGTTGCGCCCCGCCAAGTCCACGAAATGCCGATAGCGCGCACTCAGGATGCAGCGGTGGCAGGCCGGCGTCACGCCCGGGTAGGTGAAGGTGACTTCGCCCGCCCGGCCTTCGCGGTACATCTGGGCGCACAGGCTGGGCAGGCCCAACTTCAGCGCCAGGCGGTTCACGCGAGCCTGGGCCGCAAAGCTGTCGGTCAGGCCGCACAGCACCGTGCACAGCGGCGTGCCATGCCCAAGGTCTGCCAGGGCCAGATCGCGCATGCGGGCATCGGACACGGCCTCCAGCGCCAGTGGCAGCGCGGTCACCCGCGTGTCAGGATGGATGTCGCGCAACCGGTCGGCCATGGCCTCCACCTTGGGCCGGCCCACGTCGCGGCGGTAGGCCTGCTGCGTGGCCACGTTGGTCAGGCTTACCACATCCGGGTCCACCAGCACCCACTCGCCAATGCCGGTGCGCGCCGCATCGTCCACGAAGCCCGCGCCACCGCCTGTGCCGACCGCGATTACCCTGCAGCGGGCGAGGTGTGGCAGGTCGTAGGCCTGCTCCACGCGGGTGAAGGTCTCGCCACGCGAACTGCGCGCGCCAGCCAGGGCCTTGGCGTCCGCGGAACGTCGCGCAATGCTCACGACGTCCACGCCGATACCGGCAGCGAGGTCCAGCCTGCCGAAGTCCCACAGCAAGTCATTAGCCAGGTCGGCAGCCGAGGGCATGTCAGTCACGACGATGCGGCATTGCGACACACTGGCCCGCTGGCTGCCACCGGCGCGCTCGGCAACGTAAGCCCTCATCTCAAAAGTGCCGGTGTCGCCGGCCGAGACGACGATGGGAATCCACATCCACGGCATGTCACTGATGGCCTGCAGGATGCGGGCCGCGTAGGCCTCGTCCGCACCCGAGGGGCGGTTCAGCGACGGGGGGTGTGAGTGCACGAAGCCCCGCATCCGACGGCCTCGCGCGTTCATGCGCTTGAGCAGGGGGTTCAGCATTTCCACGGCTGGCGAGTACGACGCACCGGTGTTGTGGCTGTGTTCATCGAAGTGCGCCACGTCGATCAAGTCCGACCTCTCCGGCCCGCACAGCAGCGCGCCAGTCTCGGCGGGCTGGCTGCCCACGGTGTCGAGGATCGTGCGCAGCGCCGTCCAAGTCAGGGTCATCGGGCTGCGGCGGCCAGTGGTCGCCGGCTGGAGGTGTTGGGCTCGGTGCATGGAAATCTTTAGGCAGGTTATGGTGTCTTAGCCGTAGCGAGCAGCGGGCAGGTGGCCCGCTGCGCGGTCAGAAGCCCTTGCCGGAGCGGATGTACTCCTGCGTCCGATCGGCCCAGGCGGCGGCCACCTTCTTGGCGTCGTCCTCAGTGCGCAGGCTGCCGTCCCAGCAGATGTAGCGGCGGTCGTCTCTCAGATCTGTGTAGCGGTGCGTGGCATGGCCGCTGTTGTCGCGCCCCGCGTAGTTGGGTTGGCTGGTGATATAGGCGCGCACCTCGCCGTCAGCCTGGCGTTCCAGGCTGAAGGCATAGTCGGCACGGCCGTCCTTGGTGCGGTAGATGACCTTGGTCATTTCGATCTCCTGTTGGGGGGAGTGACTTGTCTTCAATTGCGCGGCAGCACCAAGGCCGCCGCGTATGCCGCTGATCAGCGGAAGGTGCCGGGCGGGATTTCGTCGGCCCCCCGGAAAGTGCCCGGAGGAATTTCGTCACCCCCGCAGCGAAGGCGACGGGTAACAGCGAACTGGGTAGCGGTTCTCATGTGCATGTCAGGCTCCATGCCCCAGTGGATAGATGGGGTGCCGTCCACGCTGGGGCGCCGTGGTAGCAGCCGCCCATGCCAGAGGCTGGCATCGGCCGGTCACTGGCGAGCCCGCATCCGTCTGGCGCTGCGGGTTTCGGAGTTACAGCCCTTGCCAGCTGGCGCTTGGATCACTTGCTCATTCAGTGATCAGAATGGTGCCGACCGGGTGTAGGGCTGTTTTGCTGCGCGCGCGCTGAGACCACCGGATTGCCTCTGATTGCGACCAATTGGCCAAGGCCGGCCGCCTGCCCCGGATCGGCGGGATGGTGATTGACCGCGGGCCTCAGGTGGTTGCGACGGCGGCGCCAGTTGTCTGCTTGCTGCTCGGCAGCGCCGCCGCGCACCTGTCTTGGGCCTCCTTGCGCCTGCAGGCGCCAGCCGACGACGACCGGCAGCCGGACAGATCCAGTCCGCTGGCCGAGCTGCTGGCGCTGCTTCGGGACTCGGGCACCAAGACCGACGAGCATTTCGCGCTGCAGTTCGCCCGGCTGGCGAGCACGCGCCTGCGGGCCTGGTGTTGAGGGTCAAGGTTGTTGCTAATAGGGCCAGGGTTGCTGCTGATGTGGCCTGTTTAAGTTGACCAAGCAACTTTTAACCGAGAACGCGTTTCTCGAACGACACCAGCTCTCTACGAGGTTCGAGATGTCGGTCGAGCTCGTAGTCCTGCCTTCTCAGCCGCTTTTCGTGGAGGCTGACAGCTTGGATGATGCCGTCGAAGTTTCGGCACCGACGCAGCACCCTGGCAGCGACTGTCGCCAACGGTCTGGCGTGCCGTGCGCAGTACGTCACCGCGGGGTTCAGCCAACTGCGCTTCCAGCACGGTGCCGTGACGTCAAGGTCATTGAGTGCCCGTGTCGCGCGTCAATCAAGGTGAGAGCACGGCCAAGCTAATTGTCGTCAGCCCGCCAGCGTCAAGGAGCCCGCACGGCCCTCCCGTGCGTGCCACTTGAGCCCTTGGGCTGGCTGTGGCAGGGAGTGTTTCAAGGGCGATATGGCTTTGACCAACTCGATGTAAGCGGCGACGCACCAATGCGCTGTATTATTGCCGGATGGAGTTCAGGATAAGGTTCGGGTGTCGGAACCTTGTGATATTGGAGGTACTGATCAAATAGTCGAGTTCGTTTCTTGCCTAAACATTAACCTCGCGCACCATACGAAAACCAACGCCCACCTGGAGCTCTGGATGGCGTGCAAAACGAATGCCTGCTGTACAGTAACAAGCTGATTTCAAAAAATGCCCGCCCCGTACCACACGATCCCAGTAGCCTTTGGCGCGAACATTGACAACGTCTCGCTCCAGTAGGTCAGTCCCCGGCGACACGGTCCATTCCAATATGTTGCCAGCCATGTCTTGCAAACAACCGACGGCACTTTCCGTGAATACACCCACCACAGATAGCATTCCCCCGCATACATTGTTGTGATTGAAATGCCACGGCGCCACATCGATGAAGGATTTCTCTTCTGAACTCAAAAGTATCCGCTCTTCCGTTAAGAGGCCTTGCGTGTATCCAAAGCGCCAGCGGGGCTGCGCGCCCGCCTGGTGAGCGTACCGAACTGCGGCTTCCCACTGTGCCTCGGTGGGTAAATCCACTGGCAACCTCCTGAATCCGACTCTGCCATCAGTTTGCCCAGTGATGCCCCCTTGTGCCTGCTGTCGCTGCCGACTTTCCCACAGCGAATAGGCCTGAGCACACCAAAAATTAACATGCGCCGGTTGACAATAATCATATTTGTTGGATGGGTACTCAAGTAATGGGTGATCTGGATATATGCTCTGGAGCCACTCTCCCGCCACGTCAGGCCACCAACGCTCATCGTGGACCTCGTTGCTGGCGACAAAACACTTTATCTGAGCAGTGGTCACAAGTAAGCCGGCCATTTCAAAAGCCGGTAGATCATTTACCTGCAAAAGGCCGTGCCCAGCGGCGAAAGATTTAATGGGGTAAATCGTTCTGTCGTCAAACTCACCCATTAGATCGCCCATTAACACGCTGACCCTCCCACCTGGAGTGCCTACCGGCTGCCAATGCTCGTCTTTCAGAATCAGCGCCTTGCCGCAGATCTCAAACCGGCCGTCGCCACCCAGGGCGCCGAGGAGAAAACCGCATTCAATCCTGCAGGCGATGTGAACATCCCGGTTGGTCATCCGAGCCAACAAGGCCTTTCGCAGACGGTTGAGCTTCGGATGTGTGCGTCGCCGACCAGGCTCGGACGAGGTGGCGACTCGGCCATCCGGTAGCTCATGCCCTTCGGGCTGCCAGCCGTCCTGCGGATGGTCGCGCAGTTCGCCAAAGGCCACCCAGTTGTCCAAGGCCAGTTGTGCAGCCAGTTCAGGGCGCTGGGTGGTGACCCTGGCCACCAAGTCCACCACCTGACGCGGCCCGCGCAACTGCGCCAGGTAGCGCAGCGTTTCCTCCACATCATCCGATCGCGGCACCATTGGAATCAGGAATGCCTCCGTCTCCCAGCCCAGTTGATTTAAGCGCGCCCTATCCTGCTGGTGTTGTTCCCACAACTGCTCCATTGGCAGTGGCTCCACTGGCTCGATGTCCAGCCACACCTCCCGGTCGTCGCCCTCCTTCGGCAACAAGGCCAGGGCCGCGAACAGCTCCAGATAAAGCTGGTGGGTCCACGTAAGAGTTTCACCATCCGGGTTGCGGCGGAGCACGTTCAACTGCTCGGCCGCGTTCAGCAGGGCCTCGGTTCTGCGAATCGTGTCGCCCGGCACATCCAACGCCACCTGTGGCAGGCGGGGCGGGCGCATAAAGGCGTCCAGCGTGGCTGTCATCGCCCAGGCGTCGGCAGCGCCGGTCTTGCGGCGCTGGCGGGCCACCGGGTCCAGGTGCTGTTGCGACACGGCCAGCCGCGCCAGCGTGGCGATGAGCGAGCGGGGATCCCGCTGGGCGGGCCAGCGCCAGCCGCCGTCTCGCCGCAGGTTGGCCTGCAGGTTGTCCAGCCGGGTGCACTCGGCCGGGCTTAGCAACTCACGCGGGATGTGCTGGCGACTGACGACCTCCTGGTGCAAGCGCACCCAGAGCAGCGTGCAGAACAGCTCGGCACGGTGTTGCGCGGGGCGGCTGACCAGGCCGCTTTGCAGCAGCGTGATCTGCGTGGCCAGGTGGCCGGGCGTGGCCATGAGCTTGCGATCGTCAGGCTCGGGGTCCCCATCGATGGCGTCTTCCAGCGCGCTCAGATGCTGATGGTTTTTCCCCAGGCGCAGCAGCATGTAGTCGCGGCGGCGCTTTCGGTCCCAGGGCTGCAGCGCGGCCTCGTGCACAGTGGGCAGCATGCCCTGGCGGGCATGGGTGCGCACGGTGTACACGCGCTGGGCGACGCAGCCGCCAGAAGCGGTGGCCAGCTGGCCCAGCAGATCGTCCATCCAGCTGATGAGCTGCGCGCGGTGGCTCTGGCTTTGCGCAGGCATTTCGTTGACCCCATCCAGCAACCACACCACCCGGATGCGCAGCGCCTTGAATACGGACCAGTCGCCTTGGTCCACCGCCTGCCGCAGCGGGCGGGTCCAGGCGGGGTGGCTTCGGCGAGCCAGGTTCCACAGCGCGTCCATGGCGGCTTCGGCATTCTGGACCTGCGCCGTGGCGCACCAGCGCAGCGGCAGCCACAGCGCCACGGTGCCGAAGTGCCCTTTGAGGTTCAATCGCTTCAGTGCGGCGTGGGCGGCCTCCATTTCGAACGCAGCCAGCAACGTGGTCTTCCCCCCTGCTGGCGCGGCGGTGCACAGCCACCGGTCCACCCCTTTGATATCCAGCAGATCGGCCAGGCCGTTGATCTGCCCCTTCCTGGGTAGCTTGGCTTGATCGTCCCGAGGGCGTCCCTGTGCGTCCAGCGCTGTCTGGGCCAGGGGCAGGATCTCGATCGGATGGAAGTGGTTGGACAGGAGCACGGGCTGCCCGTCACTGCCACCACCGAAGGGCTGGTAATGGCCGCCGGCCCAGTGCGCGTAGCGCTGCAGCAGGCTGGCCCTGAGCGCGGCGCGCAGGGCGGCCGGCTGGGCGCTCCCTTCCGCGGGCGCGGGCAGTTCGGAGGCAAAGTCCTGGTTCAGCAGTTCCGCAGGCAGCGACTCCCGCTGGTGCCGGCCGCTGTGGTCGGCCAAAGGAAGCTGCATCAGCGCGTCGTGCAGCGCGCGAAGTCGGGGACCCAGGGCATAGCCACTGCTGGCACTACTGGCATGTGCCTCCCGGACCCAGTCGCCCAGCGTGAGGCCATCGAGCAGCGCAGGGTGCTGGTTACCCTCCACAGGCTGGCCCTTTCGCAGCAGTACGGCCTGGGTGTTGAAGCGAAGGGTGTTGTTCAACTCGATGAGCTGCTTCAGCTCGGTGAGCTTGTGCGTGGCGCCGCCAATGAAGTCCAACGGCCACTCCAGCGGGTCGGCGGCGAAGTCTGGCGGCTCGCCCAGCGCGGCCGTGCCGCTGAGGCTTCGCAAGTCCAGCTCGCACAGCGGCTCGCCCCAGTCGTGCCTGACCTGGGGGGCCAGGAAGTCGGCCGCCAGATGAAGGCACGCCAGCGCCATCCAGGCGCCCAACGAGGGGCCGCCCACGCTCAGGAGGCTGAAGTGTTGCTCTTCACCGGGCCAGGGCAAGGGGCGCAGTGACCAGGCCAGTACATGGGCATGCTGGCCCGCAGGCAGTGGCGCCAGCGTGCGGGCCAAAAGTTCCTCGACTCGTGTGATGGCCTGCTCGAACTCTGGGTCCAGGTCCAGCAGGTAGGCGCCCGGCGCGCGCACCAGGCGGCCATGCAAGCTGCCGAAGGCTGGGCAGGCGGGCCAGTCGGCGGCGCACAGGAGCGTGAGGTGCAAAGCCACCACCCGCCCCCTGTTGGCCTGGTTGGGGTCACATTTGTTGAACAGCAAGGCGGGCAGTTGCCGGGGGGGCCGGGTTGGACCCGCTCGCTCGACGCCGATGTACGCGCGCGCCAAGTGCAGTTCCAGCGCACGCCGGGGATCCAGGGCGGTGCCCGGACCGACCCAGAGGGACTGCAGCAGGTCCCACACGCGGTCGTCGCGCTTGCAACCCATCCCGTCGCGATCCTCGGGGTCAAGCGCGCGCTGCTGGAGATTCTCCTTCAGCCTGCTCTCGTATTCATCGTGCTGGCTGGCATGGAAATTTTCCATGTGCTTGAGCCATTCCAGCAGCAGCGGTACCGCGGGAGCGTCGTCACCGCCGTACTGGCCCAGTAGGGGCGAGAGATCATCCAGACGGTCTGCTACACCGACCATCCGGTCCACCAAGGCCGCCCATGGCAACTTGTTGTTGAGTCCCATGCGGCCAATGCTAAACACGCCGCGGGACCTCTCACGTCGCGTCCAGCAGAAGGCCGTGAAAGAGTTGCCCTTGCCGGGCACTACTGTGCGGCGCTGACGTTGACAGGCGTGATGGCGTACGGGCCGCGGAACGCTGCAGTCCGCGCTACAGGGTTGCTATCGCAAGTACCGGTCGCAGGCAGCGCTGTTGCCGCTGTAGAAGGAACGCCGCGGCCTGTGGCTCAGCTTGTCAAGCGACATCAAAAACTGGCTCTTCCTCAATCTTTGTGACGGGGGTCGGGCGACCCACATGATCGAGCCCTTTGGGCTCGAGAACGCAAGCACACCATGGTCGTCATCCCCGGGCTGTCCTCGCTGCTGGAGGCCGTCGGCAAGCACGTCAGCTCTTGGGACGATAGCGGTAGCCGCTTGGTGGTGGACGCCGGCAGCCTTGTTCAGGCGGCAGCCTGTCCCCGCTGCACCTGCAGCAGTACGCGTCTGCACGGCCGTTACCGGCGATGGATAGCTGACTGCCCAACCTTTGGCCAGCCCGTGACGCTCGCCGTCGAGGTGCGGCGGTTCAAGTGCATCAACCCCGGCTGCCCGCGGCGGACGTTTTCTGAGCGGGTTGAGACGCTGGTGGCCGCCGGCCAACGACGCACGCTGCGGCTGGTTGAGGCAGTGCGCTCGCTGGGGTACGCCCTTGGCGGCGAGGCGGCCGCCCGGCTGGCCGCACGGCTGGGCATGCGCGTCAGCGGGCCGGCGGTGCTGCGTGACCTGCGTCGCGCCGGATGTCCGCCGCCGACGGCGGTCCCTGTGGTCATCGGCATCGACGACTGGGCGATGGCCTGTGGCCACCGATACGGCACGATCGTCGTCGACTTGGAGAAGCACCGTCCGATCGAGCTGCTGGCCGGACGCGACGCAGCCACGGTCGTCACCTGGCTGAAGGAGCAGCCTGCCGTCGAGGTCATCGCCCGCGACCGGGGCGGCGCTTACGCCGATGCAGCACGCACCGCCGCCCCCGACGCCCAGCAGGTGGCTGACCGCTGGCACTTACTGGCCAACCTGCGCGACGCCTTCGAAAGGCTGCTGCTGCGCTGCCCGGGCAAGTTGAAGGATGCCGCCCGGCAGGCGACTGAGACGCTGCAGCTTGAAGCCATCCCGGCCGAGGCGCCCACCGAACCCGCGGACACCGAACCCGCGGATGTCGTGTCGACCGAGCTACCTCTCAAGGCTTGGCAACGTCAGAGCAACGCACGCCGGGAATGTCGGCTGGCCCGTTACGAAGAGGCGGTACGTCGCCACAGGGCCGGCGAATCGATCAGGGCAATTGGTCAGGCTATGCACCTTGACCGTCGCACCGTGCGGAGCTTCGTGCACGCCGATGCGTTCCCCGAGCGGGCGCAGCGTGCTCCCACTTCGAGCTTGCTCGACGCCCATCGCCAGTACATGGCAACACGCGCCGCTGAAGGCTGCCGCAATGCCATGCAGGTCTGGCGCGAGCTGCGCGCTCGCGGCTTCACCGGCGGGCGCAGCATCGTGCGTGATGCCTTCGCGCAGCTGCGCAGCGCTGCACCTGAGGGCGGCAAGCTGCATTCCGTCGCGGCCGCCGTGCGCACGATCTCTGCGCCGTCTGCACGTCGCGCCTGTGCCTGGCTGCTGGGCTGGCAGGAGGGTCAGCTCACGCAGACTGAGCGCAGCGACCGGGAACGCTTCGTCGATACTCTCTGCCGCATCGAGCCGACGGTTGCCGCGGCACGTGAGCTGGCGCTCCGGTTGTTCGGCCTCGCGCGCAGTCGCGACCTCGACGGATTCGATCGTTGGCTGTCCCAGGCGCGCACCTGCCCGATGCCAGACCTGCAGCGCTTCGCGGCCGGGCTCGAGGCTGATCTCTCAGCCGTGCGAGCCGCGTTCAGTTCTCCTTGGAGCAGCGGGCAGGTTGAGGGGCAGATCAACCGGCTGAAGTACCTCAAGCGGCAGATGTACGGGAGGGCCAAGCTTGACCTGATGAGAATCCGCGTCCTGCACCCAAACTGACCCCCGTCACAGAGCTCCAGCTTGTTGTGGATGAAATGCCAAAAGCCCAGCGAGCGCATGCGCATGACGTTTTGCGCCAGCACGCGCCACAGCAGCTCGCCCTGCGCCTTGAGAGCCGTCCGTGCACGTTGAACTGCTGCAAGATCCGGCGGCACGGCGGCACGGCTGCGCGCTGGCGCAATTCCGTAGTGGCATCTGTTACGTCAGTTCAGCTGATCGCCACGCTGATCGGAACTACGAAATCCTGGTCGCATGCCACGCTGTCTGACCTTGCCTGCACCTGCCATGGTTGATGCACCACCTACTGCACCGGATCGCTTCCAATACTCGGTCAGCGGGCCATCACCGTGGTGGCGACTTTCTGGGCGATTACGGTGTAGAGATCGATCTCGGTCTGGTCGGTTGATATCGAAACCACCAAGCTATAGCGGGCCGGAAGCTCATACCGGTGCAGTGCCGGGCGCGTGCGCCACCAGCCCGCCGACGGGTAGACAGCGATGAAGCCGCGGCTAGCCAAATCGGCTGCACTCCCCTCCCAGACGTCCTGATGCAGTGACCCACGATGGCGCCTCTGGTCGCCCAGCAGCCAGTCCGGATCCTTCGGATTGGGGTTGTCGGACTTTCGATGCATTTTGGTGCGCCTGACCCCGATTTCCTCTTTCACGACAAGCACTTGCAAAACGTTGTGCGACGACCACCGAGGTGGCCACTGCGAGCAACGCAAGACGTTGATTTCACAGGACTTTTTTCACTGAGGCGCACCAAAATGCACCGAAAGTCCGAGAACCCCGACCTGGACGGCGAACTGCGCAGCGAGCGAACGAGGCTGGTCAATGCCGTCACACCTTCAGGCACCATCGACTACATCTACGACTTCGGCGACAACTGGAACCACCGCATCAAGATCGAGCGGGTGCTACCGCCGCTGGGCATGGAGCTGCCCATGTGCGTCGGCGGCGCCAACGCCACGCCGCCGGAAGATTGCGGCAGCACTGGCGGCTACGAAGATCTCGTGGCCGTGATGGCCGACCCCAGCCACCCGGAGCACGAGGAGTTGCGGACATGGATCGGTGGCGATTGGGACCCCAAGGCCTTCGACCTCGTCGAGGTCAACAGTTGGCTCGCAGAGATCAAGCTCTGATTCCGTCAAAGGGCGCTCGCCCACACTCCAGTCGTCTTTGCTGACTTCTTGCCTTGCCATGGCTGCGTCGCTTCCAATATCGACCCGGCCTGAAACGCCTCACTCTACAGCCGCTGGGCGAGCACAGGACAAAGGCTTTGCAAATAGGGCCTCGCGGCAACGCTTACTCCACATGTGGCCGTTCTGCCTCAACGAAGCGATCAAGGACCCGTGACTTTGAGTGAGGACACTCCATGCTTACAGCTCAAGACCAGCTCGTTCTCGGGCCACATACCAAGCATCGAGCGCGTTATTGAGTTGTTCCTCCGTCACATTTGTCATAGCGTTCCGGCGTGTTAGATTAATAGTGCTGAGGCGCTCTCCGAGCTTATCTACCGGGCTCATTCGCACGAATGTAGTAGGCTCGTGATGCCTTGACCTTTAGGCACTTTCCAGTCATAGGCGTCTTCACCCAAAGATAGAATTCGCCTTTTTCGTCCTGCTGAATACTGGTGATCTCCCAGACGCACCCAAAATCCATTCCTTTTAAGTGAATCTGCATACCAATATTTAGTTTTGACAAGGGAACAGGTGTTCCGACCCAAGCTGTTTGACGTCGACCACTGTGCCAGTATCTTCTCATATTGTTTCCCGGCGCACCTTGAAACACTCTCAATTAGCCAGAATACATGCCAGCCGTATGGCGTCGAGGTGGTAATTCATAGTCGCCCTACTGGTCGCTTTTGGCTCCCGGTCGACGCCGTCCACGGTCAGACGGGCTCCCCTATCAGCAAGAATGTACCCCAACAGCGTCTAGGTTGTACCCGCGGTGATCACCCTGTTGATGCCGATCGAAACCGTGTCGCCTCACAGGAGCTATACCCACAAAACCTTTCCCGCTCGAACGTAGTAATGCGATCGGCACCCCTCGCGCAATGCTACGGAAGGATGCAGCGTTGGGCGACCTCGGCTGTCCACCGTGAGATTCCACCGAGGGCGGACCTCAAGAAGAAGCGGCAGTTCCACCCGCTGACCGCAGCCACAAGGGCAATTCATGGCTGCAGACCATGCCTCCCCCGCGTCGGACCAGACGACGAGATTGCGCCGGGGGAGCGTTGCAGGCAAGGCGTCTCCTTCGAAGGCCAACACCTTGCGCGGCGGCAGAACCCATTCCTTGAAGGAGCGCCACAGGGTCTTGAGCGTCATCGCGTGTTCTCCTCAAGGCCAAGGAATGGAAGACCCAGAAGCGGTTCCGCGGCACCGGCGGCCAGCAGTCCTGATCGCTTGGCGATGAATTCCCCTTCAGCAGTAGCCTCCTCAAATCCTTCGGCGAGCATGAAGCGCGTCCGCGCGTAGCCTGCGTTAGACACTTGGCGGTACGGGAACGCACGGGCGATGAATTCCATCATGCACGCGCTCGCGGCCCGCATGTTGAGCGTGATGACAGAGGGCGCCTGCTCCGGCGAACCCTCGATGTAGCCAGCCTTCACGCGTTCGCGGTGGGCCTGCGGATCAGTCTCGGCAAGCGCCTCCGCTTGGAGCGTCGCGGGCGTGTAGACGCCGCGGTCGCCCAGGCTACTGCCACCTGGGTAGACGTAATCGATGCGACCGGTGACCTCGGCGATAGCTAGACCATCCTCGGTCTGGCGAGTGGGGATGGCAACGCCAACGTCGAACAGGGGGAGCAGGAACGCGGCAGCCAACCGGTCCGCAATCATGCGGCCACGATGCGTGTCCACGCAGCAGAACAGCACATCGGACTGCGCGGCCGCTAGCACCGCGGACCGGGTCATCACATTGGCCTCCACAGCCTCGAAGAACGGTTCCTCCCGGTACAGCTTGGCACGTTCAGCGAAGACTGCCACCTTCGGCCGTTTGGCCTGGGCGTCCGCCAGCGTGGTATTGATGATGCGGTTGAGGTTCTTGATCTCCACCCGGTCATGGTCAATGGCGATCACGCGACCAAAGCCCAGGCGGCATGCCTGTTCAGCCATGGGCGATCCAGTGCCGGACAACCCGATGACACAGGCTGTGAGCCGCGACAGATCCGAGGTCATTTGCGAGGTAAATGCCATCGGGCGCTTCGCCCCGCGATGCCGCTCCTTCCACCACCAAAAGTGCAGATCCGCACTGGCCACGGACACGAGGTCGACAGGGATCTGGTCGCCCTGATGGGTATAGAGCCGGGCGAAGACAGTGCCATCGGGCGTCATCACGGCCGAACCATGAAGGTCGCCAAACGCTTGGAAAATGCACGGCATGATGGCCCTGTCGCTGTCATCGTCCGTGCGCGAGAAGTCCCGGTAGCCGCTCGGGTGTGAGTGGAGGAGCACCAGGCTCAGGCTCTCGCGCTCGCCGAGGTCAATCGCTTGCTCAATGAACGTCGCTGGCCACGTCAGGGAGTGCTCGGTGCGCTTGCGACACGCTTCATGCGCCACAAGCACGACATCGCGGACGAGGAGACGCAAGCGCTTCCCCGGCACGCGGCTGCACACCAGCACTGCGGCCGCCTCCTCGCCGTCACCTGGGAAAAGGTGCGTCTGCAACTGTGCGTGATGCACAGCGGTCAGGCTCAAGGTCGCGCCGGGCATCATTCGCCCAGCTCCTTGGCCAGGCTGCCTTCGACGACGGCCATGTGGGTGCGGATGCTGTCCGAGTTCGGGTCCCAGACGCTTGCCGCGTTGCGGTGGCGCGACCAACCCTGCAGCGTGATGCCATCGACGGTGGCACGAATCTGGGTGCTCGGAATTTCTTGACCGCCAGCCATTGTGACGAACGGGAAGAAGTAGAACATGTCGATCTGAGACGCCGGGTAATCCTGCGGGACGTCCAGTCCCAGCAGCACCTTCTGCTGCGCAAACCCGGTTGGCAGCAAGAAGTCGTGAATGAGCAGCCAGCGCCGACCACCCTCCATCACCGTTTCCCAGCGCAACACCAGCCCGTCCAGGTATTCAACATCCTGCGGCAGCAACTGGAACATGCGCCGCGTCGCGTACTGCTGGCCGTCCCCGTTGTCGACGTTGCGCTGCATCAGCCGGATCTTTTCGATGCCCTGCGTGCGCAGGTCAACGATGGAGTCCACCCCTATCTCTTGCTTGGGCTGCCCCTGAACGATCAGATAGATGTGCCAGGCTTTCTTCGGATCGAAGCCAGCTTGTTGCATCGCATCGGCGACCTTGACCAGGGGCGTGTCGTACTCGCGGACGACGCCTTGCAGCATCAACTTCCACGTGTGCTTCTTGGGAATCGAGATGAATTTCTCGACGCCAGCGTCGGACAGATTGATTAGCGTGGCGACGCCCACCGGGACAACCTTGTCACCTTGGTGCAGTTCAATATCCAGGTCAGCGGGCACGTTAGCCAGCTCGGCCAGCATGGCGCCGGAAATGAGGCGGTACGGCCACTCGTACTGCTTGCCATTGACGGTGAAGCGGTAGGTCAGGTCCCCGTCCGCCAGGACGAACTTGTTGCCGGCAGCCAGGTCGGCGTGTTCGTCCAGGTTGATACTTTCCAGACCACCCTTGTGCAGGACTTGGAGGACGAGCTGCTCCGCATTGGCAGGACGGCCAGCGGACTTCAGGATGTCGGCACCCGTCGGGTTGGGAACGTGCAAGAGGACAAGCTGCAAGATGCACTGCTCGCTGGCGATCACGCCAGCTTCGTGGTGCAGCTGCCCGGCTGCTTCCTGCGATGCAGGCTGGTTGAGAGAGGAGGAAGCTTGGTGAGCGTTCATGTCGCACGCCTTTCTATCTGATTAAATGAAACTGTTTAACACAGACCGCAGCAGAGCTGCTGTGGACCTGATGTGAAGGCTAACAGCTTTTACAGCTTAAAGCAAGCTGTTTAAGCAGATCAGTGAATCGCTCGGTACTTGAACTCGATGCCGCCAGACTCGGCGGCTTCCTCTGCGCGCAGGAAGTACCCGGCAGCCACCAAGTTTTTCAGCCGGGTACTGGCGTTCTGGACGGAAAGGCCTAGGTCGGCTGCCACTTGTGAGGCAAGCACAGCGCGCTTCTCGAGGACGTACTCAACAAGGCTCCGTGCCGCAGGATTCAGTTCGGGACCGATGACCTCAAAGACGTCATCGTTCCAGATGACCAGAGGTTGCTCTTTGGCTCGTGCGGCGTACATCCAGTTGTCAATCAAGTCTCGATCATGGATGTCGCTCAGAAAGACACCTCGTTCGCCCCGATAGTGTTTGGCCAGTGAGACAACACTTTCCCGCGGAAACGACGCATCGGTAGCTTTGATGCCGTCGAGCGAGATGCCAAAGACCTGTGTACGAGGATGCTCTTCGACGAAGCTGACAAGCTTGCGAAAAACTTCCTTCCCTTCGATGTTTCCGAACGGCCTCGCACTGCTCGTGAAATCCCGCAGCTTCACGATGATTGAGCTCTGGTTCATTTTATTAATTTAATCAGAGTTGCGCGCTTTGTCAAGCTTGAACTCGAAGCAGATGTGCGTGCCGTCCAAGCGCGCCAAGTTGAGTCGGTGACTGAACTGTATGCCGTTGTGATCGTGATAGACGCAAAGTTCAAAGTCACTTTGACGGACCGAGATTTTTGCCTTGAATTTCTCAGCAAGTTGGCCTGACCGGTTGAGGCCTATTCCCCTGCCATCGGTATCAACTTGGCTAAGCCCCCCCTTTGAGAACACTTCTTCAAGCAGTGCCACGCCGGAGTGCGGGGCTGCTTCCATCAGTCGGGCAACCTTCGGATACTTCACCGGCACCACCGGAGCCAGCGTACCGACGATACCTTGCCCGTTGTCCGAGATAACTACCTGAATCTTTTCAGTCTTGGGATAGAACTGAAGACCTGCGAAGCCGGGGGAAGAAGTAGCCGAGTGGTCGACGACGTTGCCAAAGAGTTCGGAGAGTACTGTAAACGCTGCTTGAGAGTAACTGTCGCCGGCGCAGCTTTCGTAGCTGTGCTGAAGTAGCTCCGGAATTTCTCTGTTTGGATTTTTAGGAGCAATGAGGCGGAATTCGATGACGCCATCATTCCTGCCGCGGTAAGTTTTGGCCAGTTCGCCACTAGGCCGCTTCGGCAGCACATTGATTGATGGGGCCAAGACATCGAAAAAGCCAATCCGGTCAAGATATGAAAGCGTCGTCTCAGAGCCTTCGAAGTCAAGTGTGACTGCCTTTCCAGCAGCGGTGAGCTGGTTGCAAAGGGCCAGCAACCGGGCAAGGAAATCCAGCATCGGCTTGCGTTCGTCCTTCAAAACAAGGGTGACCGCAGCGTGATGCGACGCCAAGGGCGAGATGTTGAACAGGGCGCTGTCGAATGCCCGGGACGTCAACCAACGGCTGCTGCCACCAAACTCAATGCGGCAGGCGGTTGGCACGAGAGACCATTGGTAATTGGTGTCTTGCTCGAACTTGTCTTGATGGTCATGCAGCAAACGATTGAGCTCGGCACGGTCAACGCCGAGGTGCGTAGCAATGGTCCTGGCCTTGGTGCCCGGGTTCTTTTCAAGAAACGCACAGATCCGGTCTAGCATCACCCCGGATCATATGCGAACACCTGTAAGCACCAATTCCAATTGCGCCAACTTTCAGCCGTGTTGAAGGCAAAAACACGATCAGCTCGTCGGAACGCCGTAGCGCTTGAACAGAGCCTCGAAAAAGGCTTTCACATCGGCTTTAGTTGTGGGCTGCAACTCCGCTGCCCCGAAGCGAAAGACGTCATAGCCCGCCAGCTTGAGTTCGCGGTCGGCCCTGGCCATCTGCGCATAACGCTGTACGTCGGCGGTGCCCGTAGCGTCTGCGTAGTGATGCTTGCCATCTACCTCGATGACCACCCGCACGCCCTGTGGCAGCAAGAGCAGGAAGTCCATGCGAAACCGCAGAAGTGCGTCTGGCCCGCGCTCCTTGACCGCGCGTGGATCCCAGTGCAACCAGACCTCTGGCAGCAGCGCTGGCAGGTTCGGCACCGCGCTGCGGAACCCCTCGAAGAAAGCATCGAACAACAGGGTCTGCGGTGGAGAGTTTCGGGGCAGACTAGCCTTGAGACGCGCATACAGCGAGCGCTTGGCCAGGGTGGCATCGGCTATCTGCTCAGTGTCACTCCACCACTGCTGCAGGTCATTCCAGCGCAGCCCATCGTTGCCGATGGGACGGTCATAGACGAGCACCTTGTCCGCGTTGGTGACGATCTCGATATGGTTGTCCAGCGCATCACGAAAGCGCAGGTCGGGCTTGTCGGGCGAGGCGAAAATGAGATTCTTCGGCCGGCCCTTGGTTGCCGCGTGCAGTGAGACCAATGAGAAGACCGGGTAGCCGCCTTCCGAGCTGGTCTCGCGTAGCTCGACGCCGCAGCTGCGCAGCGGCTCGTTGACGCAGGCGACGAAGTGGCGCTGCGCAGCCTCGTCGGGGCGTACGTCGGCTGAGGCCAGACCTTCCAGAAACAAAGCAAAGCGCTGGTCGGAGGCGTCATAGGCGCCCAACTGGTCAAACAGAGTTTCGGCCGGCCAGTCCTCCGGGTGACGATGAACATGCTGGTGAATTTCAGCTCGCAATCCTGTGGGCGTCCCGCCCAGCAGGTGGTGCATCCAGTCATTGGCATCCAAGATCCACAGGCGTTCCAGCAAGTCGTCGAACCGGCGAGCATCCCCATACAGGTCTTCGCTATTGAGCCTGCGTGCAACCTCGCGGCGATACCTCTTTGGGATGGGCGAGCATGCACTGTCGCTCCAGAGGATGTCCTGAATCTGGTTGCGCGTAGTGGCATTGGGCGGGTGGTGCAGCAGCAGCTTGCGTGCAACCCCCGGTAGATTCATGTCCGCCACCGCCTCAAAGCTGGAGGCTATGCGTTCTCGCTTGGAACCATCAGCGGTAGGCGCAGGCAGCCCCAATTTTTCGCAAAGCGTCGGCAGCTCGGTGTGCGTGCCGGCGTCTTTCAGTGCCGTGACAAGAGGAGCCAGCAGTTTGCGAAGTTGCGCGTAGTCCATGAGACGTGACTCAAGCTCGCAGCGCCATGGCGCGCAGCAGTGTGTCGATTTGCCCGAACGCATCCTGCTGCCACTGTTCGGGCGTGCGATCACCCAGCGCATGCGTGTCTTCGACGAAGCGCCTCACGCAGGTGGGACCGTGACCCTCGTAGGACTCGAACTTGTCAGCGATGTGGCGGAAACCGCGCTCGCCGCTTGCATGCCTCAGAAGAGGGAGACATTCTTGCGCCAGCGCATGGACGCCACCAGGGTAGTTCCGCACGCAGTAGTAGATGTCGTAGGCGTCCTTTTGCTTGTAGCGGCCCGCCAACGCATGGCCCTTCATCGCCAGCAGTGCAGGGATAGAGCACACCGCGATTTCCACGCGGTTCGTTCCTCCATTTGGCATCGGCCCCGCCATTGCCACCAGTTGATAGAACCGCATCGCCAGGTCGGCACCGTCCGCCCGCTGCACGGCGAAGTTGTTGATCAAGGGAGGATCATTCTTGACGATCTCCGCGTCGCGTGGCATCAAAAAGTCGACTACGACGTCGATCGCCTCCCCGTCATCTCGCGCGGGAACTTGGCGAACCAGTTGGAAGCGTCGAAGCCCTTCGCGCTGGGCGTATCCATGGCCTTGAAGTGCATCAATTAAGGTCGCGTATTCGCCGTCGCCAAGAGCTTCCGCATCCAGTCCGACGTCCACGTCGAGCGTGCCGACGTGAGGCATGTCCTCGTTGGCCAGCAGCAGCCAAGGAACCGCACCGCCTATGATGGTGAACTTGCCCTTGAAGCTGCCAAGTATCTGGCCGATCTCGATCAGCACGGACTTCACGGCTGCGGTCGTGCGGTCGTCGTATTGCGCGGCCGACTGTGGTTCCTGGGGTGGTGTTATTTTGGCCATGAGAGCTTTTGCTGGCGTAGGTGATCGGCGGCCTCGGCGCCGCGTTCGCCGGCAATGGAGAGGTCGAGGTAGGTCTGAACCGGGCTCGTGCAGACTGCGCCCGGTGCAGGTTCAACGGTGTCGGCGAGCAGTCCCAAGTCCTTCGGCACGGTGACGACCACGTTCTCGCCCTTCGATACAGGCGCGAGCTTCAGCGCTGCCTGAAGCTTTCGCAGGCCTTCCGTGTTGGCGAAGAAGTAGTGCGTGCCAGTGCGCCCGTAAGGTGAAAGCCACTGCGCGGCTGAGAACGATGCGAAAGCAGCGTGCCCGAGGCCGTCTTCGGCGTGCAGTGCACTGCGAGCCGCGTTTTCGAGCGCGCTGCCATGCAGCGACGTGTAGAACCGCAGCCGTTCACCTAGAGGTGCGGTGTAGCTGTCCCGCCATGCGTCCAGCAGGGCATTGGGTTCTGAAAGGATGAGCCCATCGTCCGAGGCGCGTGCCCATTCCCGGTCAATTAGGCCTGTGCGCACATTGCTAACGTGCCCCAAGCTGACACCGGAGACTTCCGACAGTTCGGTAACGCGCCATGCACGGCCGGGCTCGCGCAGCATGGCACGCAGAACCTGAGCCGACTTTGGCCTGAACAGCGACTTGAGTTCGCGTTGTTCGGCCATCGGCTTGTTGGCCACCATGCGTTCGATGAACACGCCGCCGAAGGAAATCCGGGCGTTGCCTTCCAAGTCCAGATACCCGACACCCTTTTCCTCGCACATCTGCCTCACCGCGGGTGAAATGTAGGGTGCGATGAAGACAGGTGTCGCCTCGGAGGCTCGCTGTGCAACGTAGCTCCACAGTTTCATCAGCGCGGCCCGGGCATACCGTGGTTGCCCATTGGACTTGTACTCGCAAATGAGCAAGTGCTGCCGACCGTCCACAAGCAGCCGGACAATCAGGTCCGGTTCCCAATCACTGGACAGAACCCCGGCTTCAATGCTTTCGACTTGAAGGATCGGAATCTTCTCAAGCAACCCGCGCAGCGCCTGACCAGCTTGAGCCTCGGCTTCTTTCATTGGATGAGCTTGTTTCAGCATCTGTTGAAAGTACCAGATTTTATGAAATCAGGGGACGCTTTCACTCTATGAAAGATTTTCAACTTCTGCTGAAACCGTCCTGACCTGCTCTTCCCTTGCAGGCATCTCAACGGCTTGCTCTTTGCACTTACACACCGCGCGCCTACACAAGACGATCTTAATAGCCGATAAGGGCAGAAATCTGAGGGCATTTTCGGTCTCCAGGCAAGTGGTCGCGAGCAGGTGCCAGCGCCGTTGGCCCAGCCAAGCCCCCGCTCCCACCAACAACACATCAGCTCGCTAGCACCAGCCACCCGCTCTGTGGGCAGCTCTGAAGCCCGGCGGCGCGCCGGAGCCGCGCCTGTGCCCTCGGTGCCAAGGCGGACTTCGAGGCGGGTGGAGCGCGGTGGCCGGCCGGGCTGGGCGCCTGCGGCACCATTTGCAGCCCGTTGCCGCGGGGGGCCGAGCAGGTATTTGCTAAACGGCATTAGCTGATGTGCCCGAGTCGTCGCCGAGTGCGTCCTTCGACCGATGAAAGATGGCAAGTCCATGACTGAAAGGACTTGCAAGATCTGCTGGTGAACATGGCAGTGAAAGCCAATGCGGCGGCCACCCAGCTCAAATCCATTCCCACGTCGCTCGCTGCCCCATGGATGGCTCACGCCATGAGCCAGCCATGCCGGAAGATGTGAAGACCGCCGTCAGGGAGCCGCGGTCCCGCCTGCCACGGCAGGCGCCGCGCCGGCCCTGGATATCCCCGGATCTGCAGCCCGAGCAGGGTCGCAAGCACTCGGAGCGTCCCATGAACGACCGGCTTTCCCAGCACGCTCTCGACGACGCGGACAGCGTCGGCGCCCCGGTGGGCGGCCTGCTGGACCTCACGCGCCAGCAGCGCAACCTGCTGCTGCTGCGGCCGTTGTTCCAGCTGGAGCTCAACAAGCTGCGCCTTGGTGACGGCAGTACGACTGGCACGGCGGAGGACGCGCTGATGCAGGGCATCGACACGCACTACCTCGTGCTCAGCGCCCTGGACCTGATGATGGAGGGCACCACGATTTCTAGCGGCTGCACCGCTGACGAGGTGCTGTCCCACCTGAGCGAGGTGGCGCGCGCGATGAAGCCGCAACTGGGCCGGGTGCAGCGGTTGCGCGTGGCCGAGGCGGTGCTTGCCGCGCTGGACAACAAGGCCAACGGCTACAGGGAGTTCGCCTTCGAGCACTTCGACGCCGCCCGCGGCGGCCTGCGCAGCGTGCGCTTTCGCCTGGTGGCCTACGAGCCGGACATCGAGGACGTCTACCGCTACAAGCCCACGCCGGAGGGCTACCTGGTCTACCTGGGCATGCTGGACCTCGCGCCCGAGGACGCCCAGGAGCTGATGGAGAAGATGCTGGACCTGCTGGTGCAGCGCGGCCGCTTCGACACCGCGCTGGAGATCGCCAGGCGGGCGCGCACGCTGTCCATCGAGTACCGCCAGCTCATCCGCGATCGGCTGCACCAGGCCTGCCGCGCCCCGGGCACCGTGCACTGGAGCCGCGACATGGCCCCGGGGCTGGACAAGGCGCGCGAGCACGTGCGCCAGCGCCAGTCGGAGGACCAGCGCATGGAGGAGGCGGTGCTGGAGGCGCTGCGCCAGGCCGAGGAGACGCGCTCGCGCGCCAACCTTGCCCAACTGCTCAAGACCTTGCAGGGGGCGAGCCTGCTGCGCTCGCAGCTGGTCAACGACATCAGCGGCGCCGGCGACCGCTTCCTGGTAGCGCAGCGCTCGGTGTTCCGGGCGCGCCGGCCGACAGCCCTGCCCGACCTGGAGGCGCGGCTGCTGCCCCAGCTCATCGAGCGCCCCGTGCAGGCGCTGGCCGAGGCGGCGGACGAAGCCCTGGGCGCCCTGCACCCGCCGGGCCGACCCGTCGTCCACGACCTCAACGCGCTGTTCTCGCTGCTGCTGGAGCAGCGCGCCCAGGACGTCGAGCCCGAGCCGGACGACGGCGAGATCGTGCCCTTCGTGCCGCCCGCGACGCCGTTCCCCAAGGAAACGATCGAAGCCGTGACGCACTGGCTGCAAACGAAGTTCGCGGCCGGCGCGGCGCTGCGCATCGACGAGCTGCTGGAGATGGCCGAGGACGAGGGGCTGGACCGCACGATGCGGCGCTGCCTGGTGCTCGTGCTGTTCCGCTCGTTCTCGGACACCGAGACGCCGTTGCGGCACGTCCGCTCCCGCACCCTGGACAGCGCGCTGGCGCAGTTCCGCGCCGACGTGGCCCAGGGCACCAACCTGCAGTTCACGCCTCGGGGAGACGCCGCATGAGCACCGTCCACGCCAGCGTGCGCAACGCCGCGCGCCTGGCCTACAAGGCACTGCACACCAGCCTCGCGCCCGCCAACGACCTGGAGTACCGCGAGCTGCTGGCGCTGTACCGCGCCGACCCCGGCTTCGCCGCGCAGGTGCAGGATGTCGCCGCCGGCCTGGAGCTCGTCATCCTGGACGCCAGCGAGCGCGGCCTGATCGTGGCGCCCGCGTCGCGCGAGAGCCGGTTCGCCGTGCGCATGACCGACATCCGGCTGGGCCTGAGCGCGGAGCAGAAGGCGGCCCTGCTGCTGGCGCACGTCGCCGTCGCCGCGGCCTTCTTCCCCACCACGGACGCCCTGGACGACGACGGCTATACGCCGGTGCCGGTCTCCGTGGGCGGCTGCCGCGACGCGCTGCACGCGCTGGCACGGCGCCTGAAGGAGGCAGCCCCGCCGGGGGCCGACGTGCCGCCCGAGCTGGCGCCGGGCTGGGAGATGCTGGCCGCGCTGCCGATCACAGTGCCGGCGAGCCAGCGCGCTTCACCAGGCTCGCTGGTGGGCGTCGTGCGGCTGGCGTTGGCGCACATGGAGCGTGGCGGCCTGGTGCGCCTGGACCGCGACGCCGAAGAGGAAGCCGCGATGACCTACACCGCGACGCACCGGCTGCGGGTCCAGCTGCGCGAGCTGGCCCTGCGCCGCCTCTACGAGATCGCGCAGGGCACGAGGGCCTGAACCATGCAAAAGATCTCCCGCATCTACCTGGGCAACTGCGGCTACCCCACCGCGTGGTACGACGGCCTGACCTTCGACCTGACCGATCCCGACACCGCGCTGCCGGCCGACGTCATCATCAACCTGGAAAACGGCGGCGGGAAAACGACGCTGCTGAGCCTGATCTTCTCCTGCTTCGAGCCGGGCCAGGACCGTTTCCTCAAGCGGCTGCAAAGCGGCAACAACCACTTCACGCAGTACTTCTCGCACGACGGCCTGCCCGGCTTCATCCTGGCGGAGTGGCTGATGCCGCCGCGCACGACGGGCGGGCCGCCCTGCACCCTGGTGGTTGGGCAGGTGGTGTCCATCCGGCCGGGCAACGACGTACCCGACTGCGACCGGCTGTTCTTCAGCTTCGAGGCGCGTCCGGGGCTGGAGCTGCACGACGTGCCGGCGCCCAAGCTCTCGGCGTCCCCGGCTGCCACCATGGCGGAGTTCCTGCGCTGGATCCACGAGGCGCAGCGACAGCACCCGGGCGACGTTTACATCACCCGCAAGCAGGCCGACTGGCAGCGCCACCTGCACGACGAGCGCCTCATCGACCTGGAGATGCTGCAGCTGCAGGTCAACTTCTCGGCCCAGGAAGGCGGCTTCGACACCGGCTTCCTCGACTTCCGGACCGAGGCGGAGTTCCTGCGCAAGTTCTTCGTCCTCACGCTTGACGCCCAGCGCGCCGCCGCCGTGCGCGAGGCGGTGGCCACCACCTGCGACAAGCTGCGGCGCAAGCCGCAATACCAGCGCCGCCTGGCCGAGCTCACGCGGCTGCAGGGCACGCTGGGCACCTTCGGCGAGGCGGCGTCGGCCTACCAGAAAGCGATGGCCGAGCAGGCCGCCGTGCTTGTAGACGGGGCGCGCATGGCCCGGGCGCTGCACGCACGCGTGGCCGACCACCGGCAGGCGCAGCAGCAGGCGCAGGCCCAGGCGCAGCAGCTGCACGAGGCCGCGGCAGCCGCCGGCGAGGCGGCCCACGCGCACTCGGACCGCGCCGGCACGCTCACGACGCTGTGGCACCGGTGCCGGGTCGAGCTGGCGCAGACGGCCCAGGGCGCAGCCCGGGACGCGCATGCCCAGGCCGAGCGGACCATCCTCCTGGTGAAGGCGGCCCGGCTGTGGGCCGAGGTCACCGCGGCGCAGGCCCGTGTCGACGCGCTCGAGGCCACGGCCGGCCAGGCCCGTGAGGGCCTGCGGCCCTTCCAGGCGCAGGCTGCGCGGCGCGGGGCCCTGCTGCGCCAGGCACTCCTGGTACAGGAGCAGGCCCTGCACGCCCAGCGGGACGAAGCCAAAGGGGCGCGCGCCGCACGACTGGCGGACATCGAGTCCTGCCGGGGCACCCTGCAGGTCGCCTTGGAGGGACTGCAGGCGGCCGGCAGCAAGCAAGCCGGGCTGCAAGCGCAGGAGGACGGCTGGCGGCGCGAGCGCCATCGGCTGCTGGAGCAGGAGGTGCTGGCCTCACCACAGGAAACCGCGCTTGAGGCCCTGGCGCGCTGGCAACGGCAGGCGGTGCACTGGCAGGACGAGCGATCCCGGCTGGAGGCCGAGCAGGCGGCGCACGAGCGCCGGGCCCGGGAGGCGCGCGAGGTCTCGGCCCGGGAAGGCCTGGCCGCCGCCCGGCTCGAAGGCGAGATCGCGGCGCAGGAGCGCTTCATCGCCGAGGGCCACGCGGAGCACGAGCGGCTGTCGCAGCTGCCCGCGCTGCTGCAGGCGGTGGAGTCTGACGTGGCCGATCCGGAGTCGCCAGCCCTGCCGCCGCTGCTGGAGCGCTGCGCCGCGTCCTCGGCGCGGGAGGTCGCGTCATGCGATGTCCGGCTGGCCGAGCTGCGGGCGACGCGGCAGGCTATCGAGGACACCGGCGTCGCCGGCCACAGCCCGGACGTCGAGCTGGTTGTTGCCCGGCTGCGCGCGGCGGGCATCCGCTCGGCACGCCCGTGCAACGGCTACGTCGCGGACGCCGTGCCCGACGCCGGCCGGGCGCGGGCGCTGGTGCTCAGCGATCCAGCCCGCTTCCTCGGCGTGAGCGTGGCGCCAGCCGAGATGGAGCGCGTGCGCGCCATGTCGTGGGACGCAGCGCTGCCGGCGCGCCCGGTGGTCGTGGCCCCGGTGGCGATGGACCCGCAAGGCACGCCCGCCGACCGCCTGGTCGTGCCGGCATCGAGCGACGCTGCCTACCACCGGCCGGCAGCGCTGGCGCTGGCCCAGGGCCTGGACGAGCGCATGCGGGCCGAGCAGGCACACCGCGCCGCCCATGCCGGCCGGCATGCCGCGCTGCTGGCGGCGCAGGAGGCGCTGCAGGCCTTCCTCAGGCGCTTCGGGGGCGGCCGCCGCGCCGCGGCGCAGGTTGAGGCCGAGCGCCTGCGGCACGAGCTCGAGATGGCCCAGGCGCGCGCCCGCGACGCTGTGGCGGGCGAGGAAGAGGCGGAGCAGGCGGCGCGGCAGTGCGCGCGCCGGGCGCATGAGCGTGCCGAGGACGCGCGCGGCTGCGCGCACCACGTCCAGGAGCTGCAGCGCCTGCTGCAGGATTTCGAGCACGAGCGGCCGCGACGGCTGCAGCGCCTGGAAGCGCTAGCGCGTGCGGTCCAGACGCTCAACGAACAGCGGGCCGCGGCGGCACGGGAGATCGCCGCGCTGGAGGCGGCGGCGCGTGAAGCGTTCGAAGCCGCGGTCCGGCTCGGCTCGCAGGCCGAGGCCCTGCAGGTCGAGCGCGACCGGGTCGAGGTCCACGACCTCGCCCTTCTCGTGGACGGCTCATCCCTGCCCGGCGCCGCCGACCTGCCCCTGCTGCGCACCAGCTACGCCGATGCGCTGCAGACCTTCCGGGCCCGGGCGCAGGACCAGCTTGGCGTGCTGGAGTCGCGACTGCAGGCCGCGCGCGAGGCCTGGCGCGCCAGGGCCGACGAGTTCACGCGCGACTTCCACGGGCTCGGCCCGGACGACCTGGGGCCGTATGCCGGGATGGACCATACGGCCCTGTTGCCCGGCCTGGAGCAAGCGCTGCAGCGCGCGCACGAGGCGCTCGTCGACGCCGGGGCCGCGCTGGAGCTGGCCAATCGCGAGGCCCGGCAGTGGCACCACGAGCACCCCAGCACGCTGGCGGCCGTGCCGCCGGACCTGGCGGCGCTAGACCCCGAGGCCCTGGACCGGGCGCGGCACGAGGCGCTGGCCATGGCGGCGCAGGCCGGGCAGCGCCACGAGGAGGCCCTGGCCGAGGCCGAGCAGGCGCGCCAGCGCGCCGCCGACCTCGGGCGGCTGGCCTCGGAGGAGGACCGGTTCGCCGCCCTGCTGTGCTCGTCGATGGCGCTGGGGGAGCGACCAGACCCCGAGCTGCTGGCGTTGCAACTGGCAAGTCTGGCGGGTGCCGGTGCGGGCCCCGCTCCCGACGCCGGGCAGGGCTTCGAGCTGGAGGCAGACGCGGCCGCCCAGGCCACGCGGCTGATCGACGCTTTCCAAGGCAAGGTGGGACGCCGCGAGCAGGCGCATGGCGCGGCGCGCAAGGCGTTCGACAAGCTCAAGGTCGCCGCGGCCGAGCCGCCACTGCAGCAGGTGGAGCCGGAGCTGGCGACCCAGCTGCTGGCCAACGGCTTCGAGGCCGCCTGTGCCGACGCCGCCCGGCTGCTGGAGGGACTCCAGGACCGCATCGGCACGACGCGCTCCAGCCTGGAGAAGATGCAGGCCGACTTCGACGCCTGCGTCGAGGAGTTGCTGGCGCTGTCGCGCACGGCGGTCTCGCTGCTGAACGCGGCCACCACCAAGCGCGTCCCGGCGGGCGCGCCCTACGTGGCGGGCAAGCCCGTGATCCGGATGCGGGCCCACCTGGCATCGGCCAGCGTGGACGCACGGCGCCAGGCCCTGCACCACTACCTGGACCACCTCATCGACACCAACGTCATCCCGGCCAGGGGCGCTGACCTGGTGGCCGAGGCCGTGCTGCGCATGCACGGCGGCAAGACCCTGGGCCTGCAGCTGCTCAAGATGGTGCCGGACGAGAGCCAGCAGTACGCCGCGCTGGACCGCATCACCAACTCCGGCGGCGAGGGCGTGGTGATGGCCATGTTCCTCTACCTTGTGGTGGCCCAGCTGCGCGCGCAGACGCAGGCTTCGCTGCACAAGGCCGGCGGCGGTCCGCTGATCCTGGACAACCCGTTCGCCAAGGCCACCTCGCCGACGATGTGGAAGGCGCAGCGGCTGCTGGCGACCTCGATCGGCGTGCAGCTGATCTTCGCCACGGCCATCCAGGACTACAACGCACTGGGCGAGTTCACCGGCTTCATCCGGCTGCGCCGGGCCGGGCAGAACAGCCGCACGCAGCGCTGGCACCTGGAGGCCGCGCGCTTCAAGCTCCACGAGGCCGCCGCGGACGATCGCTAATGTCGGCGTTCCTCACCCAGCTCGCGGCCTGGCCGCGGCGCCGCATCGTGCTGGAGGAGCTCAAGCGACTCTTCTACACCTCGCATCCCGAGTTTCAAAACAGCCCGGACCGCGGTGCCCAGTTGCTACTGGCGCTGCGGGAGCTGCAGGCCCAGGGCCGCATCGCCCTGCCTGCTGCCGGCAGTTGGGAGCGCACCGGCGCGCCGCCGCTGCCCCGGTGGGTCCTGCTGGCCCGCGACGAGGCGCCCGCCCCGGCGGCCGAGGACTACGCACGCGTGCCCTGGGTCCCGGAGCTGGGCTTCTGGACCGAGCTCAAGCCCGCCCAGCTGCCCGCGGCCAGGGCCCTCAACGACTTCCTGCTGCGCCGCCGCGCCAGCCTGGTGCGGGTGCCGGTCAAGGAGCGGTCGCTGGAAATCTTCGGCGACGAGAAGCGGCTGGACGCACTGCGCAGCGGTGACCACCTCTTCGGTGGTCGGCTGTCGCTGCACACGCTGGGCGCATTCGTGGTGCCGCCTCCCCTGCCCTACCGGCCGGCCGCGGCGCCGGGACGCCCGGTGCTGGTCGTCGAGAACCACGACAGCTTCTGGAGTTTCGGCGAGTGGAACCAGCACGCCAGGCGCTACGCCGCCGTGGTCTACGGCGCCGGCGAGGCGTTTCGCAGCAGCGGCGCCGCGCTGGGGCAGGTGCTGCGCGAGGTCCGGGCCAGCGGCGCCGAGTACCTCGGGGATCTCGACCCGAAAGGCCTGCGCATTCCCATGGAGTTCAACCGCGCAGCGCTGCCCGCAGGACCTCAGGTCGCGCCGGCGCTGCCAGCCTACCGCTGGTTGCTTGACCACGGTCGCACGCGAGACAAGGCCCAATGTGCCGACGCGGATGTCGACGTGGCGTGCCGGTGGTTGGACCCGGATCTCGGGCAACGGCTGGCCGCGCTCTGGCGAGCCGGACAGTGGATTCCGCAGGAGGCCTTGGGCTACGAGCAGCTCATGGCCGGATTCATGACACCGCCCTGCTCCATCCCGGGCTGAACACTCGCAAATGGAGTGTGGCCAATATCTATCGGCTTTCGCTCAGCTTCCACCACCGACTGCTGGCATCAGGGACTCGATGCATGGTGAACGTTCTGACCGCCGACTTCCTGCAGCAGCGCGACGCGGCACAAGAGGAACCTCGACATGAGCAACACCGAGTTGGCTCACATGCGCTTTGATGTACGCTCCAAAGTCCAGGCGACCCAGACGCTGGCTCAGGCCACCGGGCCCTGAGGCCGGGGCGCCGGCCGCACGTTCAGCGGCACCTCCTTGACATGCTGCTCAGCCTGCCAGTGGTCATAGGCGGATTGCACGGCCAGCCACACGGTGGCATCGCCGCCGCGGTCCTTGCCCAGCCAGGCTTCGATGCGCAAGGCCATCTCGGGCGAAATGCCAGCGCGGCCGTTGAGCACCCGCGACAGCGTGGTGCGGTCCACGCCAAGCTGAGCGGCGGCCTCGGTCACGGTCAGACCAAGAGCGGGCAGCACGTCATCGCGCAGCGTCAGGCCAGGGTGAGGGGGATTGAACATGCGACCCATGGTGTCAGTCCTCAGTGGTAGTCCTGGTAATCGACCAGTACCGCATCGGTGCCGTCGAAGGTGAAGGTCAGCCGCCAGTTGCCGCTGACCGAAACAGCCCAATGGCCGGCAAGCGAGCCCTTGAGCGGGTGCAGCTTCCAGCCGGGCAGGTTCATGTCCTGAGGGGCTTTGGCTGCGTTCAGGAACGTCAGCATGGTGCCCAGTCGGGGCGCGTGCTGGGCCTGGATGCCCGCTGTGCTGCCAGTCTCGAAAAACCGTTTCACGCCCTTGTGCAGGAAGCTCTTGATGGCCATACGGCAATTGTAGCGTGCGGCGCCTCACGCCACAGCAAAGAGAAGTAGCAAGCTGCGCTGTCCTGCGTTCATTAGGCTCCAGTCGTCAATAGTTGGCGTCGGGCGTCCGGGGCCGGCTCTCAACCGTCCAGGCCATACCGTTTAATCACCTCTTCCAGCGACACGGTTTGGGTTTTGCCTGCACGAATGTCACTCAGGCGTTGCTCCGCGAGGTACAGGTCTTCCAAATCGTCAAGGTGCTCGCGCACTGCCTCGATGATCAAGAAAGTCTTGGTGCGCCCGGTGAGCGCGGCCAAATGGTTCAACCGAGCCTCCACGTCTTCTGGCAAGCGGATGGACAGCGCCATGGCACCCCTCCTTACGCGATACACGCAGGGCATTTTCGTGTTGTCGTCTGCCGGTTGCCAACAGCAAACGCGTAAACACAGCAGCACATGGAATTTTCTCTCATCCTACGACTCGCAATACTTCACAGCCAGAGTTTAGTTTTAGAGCACGTGGCCAAACGCAGGATGGGGCTCCTTTCACATTACTCTTTACAGACCTGAATTTAGCATCGGCTTTTATGTCAAATTGAGTGAGTACCCAAAGTTCACCCCGGACGCTTCTGTTAGCTTCAGCAATCATGTCTTTACTGCGTAGTGCACGCTGAAGCCAGTTCGAGTAAGCGCGTTTGTTCATTGCTCCTACCGGAAGAAGCAGATTATCTGGCTGAAGGACTAGCGACAAAAATTCTAAAACTATGTGACATTTTAACGCCTTGCCAAGCTAACAGAAGGCTGCTTGCATCGTTGCTGCTTCAGTGCAGACATTGTCTAGGTCGCCACGTGCAAACTACGACGTATGCACATCCTTTCCCATCAATCAACATAGGCTGATTTCTGGTTGAAGCCCAACTACTCGTTAGGCGGAGAACCATGCTCTAGCAATCCACTCCAGAACGAAAATGCAGAATAGAAGGATTTTATCTATTGTGGCTTTAGCGAGCGTTGTCACCGGTTGTGCAACGTCTGGCCAAGCGCTCCAAGAACGGAAGCCGTTGAATGTTTTTGTCTCGCCAGGAACGATCAAGCAGACTGCGCTGACGATATCAGAAATGAGCGGATACTGCAGCCGAAATTTATATGACATGGAATATAATGAATATCCAGCCCTAAAGAAGATCACTATTGATTATAAAGGCAAAAATCGGGGCGATCAGCATAATTACTACAGAAGAATTGATATTGATGAAACCGGCATCAATCAATCCAAAGTCACCATCTATAACTCCATGGATATCGAGCTTAACCGAATAGCTGCATCGCAAATCGAAAAATGGGTCAACAGCAACTCCCGCGAATGCGTGTGGGGGTTTTAAGAGCCTGTTTCTCATGACCTGCCCCCCGTAGGCGTACCAACAATTCGACTGTTGAGTCCGAGGCTGCGCCCAAGCAGGGGACGAAGCAACGTGCCACCTAGGACTCAACTTCCCAATGCCTGGTACATCGGCGGGGGCAGGTCAAAAAACGACGCCGTTTACTAATGTGTGTTAGCAGCAACCAACGCCGCTCGGCAAAGGTCGCTGCGTGCCTTACAGGCCAGGCGATCCGCGCGTCGACGCGCGTTCATTTAAGCTCAGGAAAACAACCTCTGCCACAGGCTTTTCTTGGCTGGCCTTGTTTCGACGTCGATCATGTCACGCCTGGGATCGACTCCAGCAGGCGAAGCTGCGGTTGAGATCGCCTCCATGAAGTCACGTTCTGCAGTCGCCTGCACAGGTCGGGAAGGGGCGGCCTCTGGAGCCAGCGGAGGCAGCTTTCCGCCCACCTCGCGAAACTCCACGTCGATGCTTTCTCCGAATGTGTACCACTGCTTGAATCGCTCGTGCCTGCGCGACAGGTGCTCTAGCTCGCGCTGCAGCGTCTGCAATTGGCCTTCGAGTTGGGCCAGCGCTGGGAAGAACGTGTTGGGGAAATTTTGGCTATCAATGAGTTCGACAATCTCCTGGCACTGGCGCGATAGGTTATCTCGCAGTTGCTTCTTCGCTTCTTCGAACCTGCGCCTGCGCTCCTCCTGCTGATATGAGTCCCACGCCTCCAACGCCAGTCCCAGCACGGACAGTGCACCATTGAGTCCGTTGGCAAACTTGGTAGCACCCCACGGCTTGAACTTGAGCAGCCCCCCTAGATCAAGTCCTATCGCCTTGGCTGCTGCACCGATGCCGTCACGCACCATCAGCACACTTTGGTTATTGATGACGTTACCTTTGACCAGATAGTCCAGGCCCTGCTTGCCCATTGACAGGACTACGTTGTTGAAGTGGGCCAGTTCTGAGTCCACCTTCAGTTGGATACGGCTCAGGTCCTGAGTAATGCTGCTGACCTCATCGGAGAAAATTTCTTGCACGCGCTGGTTGATCAGCCGGCCTTCCGTGCCGATTTCCCGATGGAAGAAGTCATTGAAGGTCTCCAGGCTTACGCCGAGGCTCTGCAAGAGCAGGTCCTCGAAGTAACGGATCACACGACCACGCAGGCTGATGCGTGCCTCGCTGATCTTCCTTGACACCTTGCCAAGCTCGTACTCCTGGTCGCAGCGCATGGCTCCCATGCGCTGCGATTCCTCGTGCAACGTCTCGAAGCCCTCCCTCGCAACGGGCAGTTGCTTCTGGATGATGTCAGAGATGATGCTTCTCTTGACCTCGTGCGCCAGTGCCAGCGCACCTCCGCTTTGCTGGATTCTGGCCTCGGTCGCCTCCTGGAGACTGCCAATATGCGACAGGCGCTTGAACTCGTCCAGATTGGCAAGCCAGTGCTTCGTTCCCAGATCAAATGGATTGGCAGCCACCGCCACGATGGATAGTCCCGATTTCTCCTCCGGGCTCAAGCCAAGCACATCATCTAAACGTTGCGCAATGGACGACTTCTTGACGAGAAACTTCTCTAAATAGTCTGCTTCATCCGCCACGTCCGCGACCTCGTCGAAGCGGCTGAGCACGAATACCGTCCGGGGCAGCAGATTGAGCGAGCGGAACAGCCACTTGAGGTCATCGGCATGGCTCTCCTTGATCGAGTTCGTGGAGTTCATCACGTACAGCACGAGATGAGCCTCGCTCACATACCGCTTGGTGATGTCCTTGTATTTCTCGATCGCCATCGTGTCCGTATTGACCTGCTCCTTAAAACCGAACAGGCCAGGAGTGTCGATGAGCTGCAGCCGCCCCTCCACGTCATAGACCTTCACTTCGTTGGAAGACTCTTGGTGGCTTATCTTCATGCTGGCCTCGTCCAGCCTTTCCATCCATGCGGCAGCAATCGACGTCTTGCCTTCCGAGAAGCCGCCGATCAGCGCAACACGCAGCTTTTCGTCTTTCACTGCATCAAGCCCGTTGCGCACCTTCTGCACCAGTTCCGGGTGGAGGTTCATGCCCAGCTCCGCTCCCTGGCGGACAAATTCGGCAAGCTTTTTAAGGATGCCCAGCGCCTGCTGCTTCTGCTGGCTGAAGTAATTAATGGCGTTGCTCATGTCCGTCCCTCTTATGCAATCTTGCTTTCGATGTGAGCCATGTCCTTGCTCGCAGTCTGAAGCGCCTGAATTACAGCCATCACAGAGTGCAGCGGCGCAGACAACTGCTGCTTGAGCTTATCGATGGTCTGTTTCATCTCACCGGCGGCCTCGGCCAGCCGTTCGTCAAGCATGTCCTCAATCTTGTCGAAAACCTTGGCTAGGTTCTCATCAGCCGATTTTCGCTGCTGCTCCATTTTGTATGACGTGCTGAAGAAACTCCGCACCGACTTGTAGAGACTGAAGATCAAGGTCACTGCCCCCAGTGCGGCCGCCAGCGTCCATC
Source organism: Azohydromonas lata (assembly GCF_034427735.1). Classification (NCBI taxonomy): domain Bacteria; kingdom Pseudomonadati; phylum Pseudomonadota; class Betaproteobacteria; order Burkholderiales; family Sphaerotilaceae; genus Azohydromonas; species Azohydromonas lata. Next base: position 386,889 of record NZ_JAXOJX010000001.1, on the reverse strand, counting down.
CCAGCGGATTGGATGAGAAAAAGGCCGCCCAGATCATCGCCGTTGCTCCACCAAGCGACGACAGCAGCCCAAACGTATTAATGCCGTTGTCTATCTTAAACTCAAGCGCGAAGTGCCCTGGTCCTGCGCCGAAGTGGCGATTGATATTGAGCTCCAATATCTCGTCAGCATTCTTTTTGAAGCGCGTCACCACTTCCTTGATCTCTGCTTCGAAGACCTCGACTTCGGCATGCAGTGCTTCTTGAAGATCTTCTACCAGCTCGGTCTTCAACGCATCGATGGTGGACTCAAGCATTAGCTTGAAGTCGTCGTTACTCAGGTCATCCTCGATATGGCAGTAGATGGCTTGGCGCTTCTTGGTCTTGGCTTCTGCAAGTCGGTCTCGGCAGCGGCTCTTGATCCGGCGCGCGATGGCATCCTCAAGGTTGTCGAGTTCCCGCGTGGTTGACTTGTGCTGTTTGCTCAGGTTCTGCCTTGCGGTGGAGAAAGTCTTAAACATCTCATCCAGCATCCTCTGCCCATCCTGGACACCGACCTGGATCTTGCGTACGTTTGATCTATGAATTTTTTCCTTGTAACCGCGGCATATCTCTTGACTGATAAAGCGCACAAATGACGAGAAATTGCTCTTCTCGAGCAGCGCCTCCGCGTCCATTCCTGCCAGAAACTTCTGCCGGTTTTTGTAGTGCGAGTTGGTAGGAAGCAGGCAGTCCGTGGCGGAGTAGAAGGCCGGCAATGAGCTCAAGCTGATGCAGCCTTGGTAGCTGTCGCCGAGCTGTGCCCGAAGCTCTTTCTCGAGGTCCTGAAGGCTAGCGGACTCCCCGTCATTGAGCAGTTGGGGCCCTCGCAGCGCCATGGGGTTGGTGATGCCTTTGTTGTAGACAGCCCAGACTTCGGTCTGGCTGCCCAGGTGCTGTCGTATCTTTTCCAGGGTGCCAAGCTGGTTTCCCTCGCCCTTGTTCGGCGGGGATGGCTTGCGCGTGATGTAAAGGACGGCATGCGACTTCTTTACCGCGCCATTGATGGCTTCGCTTACCTTGCTTTCTTCGCCCTCGATGCCAGGCACGTCGAGCAGGGTAATTTTTTGGCCCTGCACATCGAAATGGTAGCTTTGAGACTCCAGCGTGAAATCGGAATGCCCGTTACCGATAATGGAACCGTCCTGAAGGGGGGCCAACTGTGCCAAGCTGTCCTGGATGCAGGCCAATTCTTGCTTATGGCGTTGAGCCTGCGCTCCAGCGTCGTCGATACGAGCTTGATATTCGTGCTCGGAGGCTCGGTGCTGCGCCTGCAGATGCTGCAGATTCCTGGCTTCATCGGCCAGTTGTTTTTCTTCTTCGAGCTTCTTGAATAAATGGAAAATCTTCTGCCAAAGGCTGAGCGCGCTGCGCTTATGCTGGGCGTCGGACTTCAACTGCTTCAGCCTCTGCTGCAAGCCATCCTCTGCACCTGAATGCCTCAAGCGCAAGGCCTGCAAATCCTGCTCACTGAGTTGCTTTTGCGCGGCAGCTGCTTTCAGCCGGTCTTGCAACGTCGCGATGTGCTCGCCGTTGAACTGGACGCGTTGGGCAATGCTGCGGAACTTTGCTTGAGTTTCCCGCTTGCTAGGTTCGCCCAGCAGGATGCGCAAGGTCTCAATGATGGTGGACTTGCCAGCGTTGGTTTCACCATACATCGAGATGGTGAACACGTCCCATTCCGCCAAGCTGCGCAGTTCCTCAAGCGCTCCCGAAATTTTGAGCTTGTAATCGTTCAGCAGCGCAAGCGCCTTTTCTTTCTCATGCGCCACGCTTTCGTGGTCAAGCCGTGGCGAAGGCGACTGAGTAATGCGGTCGATCGACTCCTGGACGGAAGCAATGATCTCATCATATATATAGGCCGGATTGTTATTCTGTGTCTTTCTAGGCAGATCGAGACTTTGAACCTGCGACGTCCGTTGCGCTAACATCTTTATTCCTTTTTGCTTTATACATTGAAGAGTGATGCTTGATTGGATGTGTCCATCAGGTCGATCTACTCACTGGCCGCCGATCAGCTGAACGGCTGCGTTCGTGTGAGGACACGCACGACCTCCGAGCGCCGGTGTCTGCACCGAACGGGGATTGATCCGGCATTCTGGTTAAGCGCGACACGAGGTCGAGCAGCAGCGCGATTGAAAAATCAGCGATTTTTGAGCTGGCCCCGGCACGTGGCGCTGCGACGGCGCGTCTGGAGTAATGGCCTTGATCCCGCAGTGCCAGTGCCCCGAGCATTTTGGTAAACGCTTTGATAACTTGCGTCAGCCCGATGCCGTGTAAGCCAACAGTTGGCGGTTGAGGTCCGCCTGCATGCCCTCAGGGCTGATGACCTGTACGTTCGGGATCCAGTACCGCACGATGGGCAGGATCTGATCGGCATGCGCGATCCGGCCGGAGACGATGATCCCGCCGTCCTGAAGCTCCTTTTCCAGCACCTGCCCCGCGATGAGCTTACGGCGCCTAAAGTACTCGGCTGCTTCCTTCGACACCTTGAGCACCACCTCCGACTTGTTCTCGTTAAGCCAGATGCTGTCCTCGTCGACGAGCATTTGATCGATGTGCGCAGCGCGCTCGAACGTGGTGCCCAGCGGCAGCAGCCGGTCGATTTTGGCGAAAGTGAAGGCTTTGAGCCGGTCGCCGTCCATGCCGGCGAGGTACCACACCCCGGTGTGGTTGATCAGACGGTAGGGCTCGAAGTTATCGTAGGTCTTTGTTCCCGAACCCTTGTGATAGATGAAGCTGATGCGCTCGCGGCGAAGAATGACCTGCTCCAGTTGCTTGAACAGCGGTGTACGTTCGCCCACGTCTTCGTAGTTATGTCCCTTGATTAGCAAAGCCGACTCCAGGCGCCCTTCGAGCAAGCCGCGGAGGAAGTCTCGCGTGAGTGCCGGGTAGAGTCTTTGGATGCCGGCCAGGCAGGCGAAGCGTTCGACATCGGGGTAGCTGAGCTTGCCCAGGTAGCTTTGCGCCAACGTATAGCCCGCAGCCGTCTTCTCTAGTGGCAGGAACGCGAACCGCTCGTTCAGGTCGCGCTGGATGGTGCGCAAGTTGACACCGAACTCCTGGGACAGCGCATGCGGCTCCAATGACTCGCCCTCGTTGAGACGTCGCAAGATTTGCGTGAGTCGGATGGGCAGCTTGTCGTGTTCTTCTGGCGAGGGCATGGGTGAGCAGATCGGGCAGACTCGGTACCGCCAGCGCCCAAACCCGGCTGGTGCGGCAGTGTTAGTAACTCAATGTACATTGGCCTCGCGACAGGGCGTGTCGTATTGCTCACTGGCTGGGACACGAAAGTGACATCTGCGTGTTGGATTGCGCAGGCCAGCCGCATCACTGGGATGCTACGCACTGGCAGGCCAACGAAGGTGGGCGGTCGCCCCGTCGACAAGGCGTCGCGCTGTACGGCGGATACGACCAGGCCAGACACTCCTTCCTCAGTGCGCGCCACTGGCTGTCTCCAGCAGCAGGCTCACGCTGAACGTACTGCCCTGGCCAGGAGTGCTCGTAAGCTCAAGGTGCCCGCCCATCATCGTCACCAGTCGCTGCACGATGGACAAGCCCAGCCCGGCACCTCCAAAGCGCCGCGTGGGAGTGCCGTCAAGCTGCGTGAAGGCGTTGAAGATGTGTGACTGCACCTCGGGTGCGATACCGATGCCGCTGTCCTTGACCTCCAGGCGCAGCGTGGTACGCAGGTCTCCGTGTGCGCTCGCTGTAGCGGCCAGGGTGACGCTGCCCGCCGGCGTGAACTTCACGGCGTTGGACAGCAGGTGAACCAGCACCTGTTTGAGCCGCAAGGCATCCCCAATGACCTGACCGGGCAGGTCCGAGGCAAGGTCAAGCCGCAGGGCCAGGCCCTTGGCAGCGGCCTGGGGCTGGGTCTCGTCGCATGCTGCCTGGAGCAGCACCCCAAGCTCGAACGGCGCCTGCTGCAGTTGCACCTCGCCGTCTTCGATTTGGGCGAAGTCCAGCACGTCCTCGATCAGCGCCAGCAGTTGTCTGCCAGCTTGCTGGATGTGCCCGACGTGTTCACCAGCCTTGCCGGGCAGCGGCGTCTGTGCCAGCACGTCACTGAAGCCGATCACGGCGTTGAGCGGCGTGCGCAACTCGTGGCTCATGGTGGAGAGAAAGCGCGACTTGGCCTGGTGTGAACGGCGCTTAGGAAGCGCGCAATTCCGGTGGTGAGGTCGCGCTTTTTGAGCAGCAAGGCTCCTGTAGCGCTTGCATGAGAGAGCCCGCCCGGCAGGCCGCCCTGCAGGGCGGCCTGCCGGGCGAAGTTGCGTCGTTCAGGCAGGGGGTATCGGCGCCAAGAACGCTGTAAGCAGCGCGGCGAGCACCATGCGAGGGGGCTACAACGGCAGTACTCGCCGAAGGCATTAAGGCGGACACGGCAGCGGCCAACTTCGTGGCAGAGGCATGCCGCGCCGTGTCCCACACCACGGTCGTCACGACAGTGAGTGCAGCACCAGTGTTGCACCGAGCACGTCAGGGCGTCCAGCACTTCGGCTGCCAATGCCGAGGTGCCGTGCCGCAGTGGAGCGATCTCCCCGCTTGTTCCTGTGCAGCCGCTGCCGCGCGCAGGTGCTGCTGTGCAGCCACTGCGATCGCGGCCAGCACTATTGCGGGCGCGAGTGCTCCAGTGCAGCACGGCGTGAACGCCGCCGTGAGGCTGCCCAGCGCTACCAGCAAAGCCGCCGCGGCCGTCTGTTGCATGCCGCGCGCTCACAGCGCTGGCGTGCGCGCCAGGCCGCACGTGGCGACGCCGCGGCCAAGGTGGCCAGCCCCAACATCGTGACGCATCAGGGTTGCCCCACACTGGCAGCGGCGGCTCCACTGGCCGCATGTGCCAGCACCACCGTCATCGCAGTTCCCAAGGCATCGACGCCTGCGCCCGGCATACCGCTGCCGTGGCAGTGCCGACACTGCCGGCAACCACTGCTGCCTCATGTGCGCCAGGACTTCCTGCGCAGGAGGCACGGTCGTGACCATCTCCCCTGATCTGGGCGCCGAGATCCTGCGGCTGCACCACGCCGAGCTCTGGCCGGTGGGCACCATTGCGTACCAACTGGGCGTGCACCACAGTACCGTGCGGCGCGTGCTCGCCGCCGAAGGCCTCACGCCACACGCGTACACGCCTGTGCCGCGCCCGAGCCGAGTCGACCCGTACCGCGCCTTCATTGCCGAGACGCTGACCAAGTACCCGACGCTCACGGCCAGCCGGCTGTACGTGATGGTGTGCGAGCGCGGCTACGCGGGCTGCCAGCGTCACTTCCGGGAACTGGTGGCCGGGATGCGGCCACGGCCCGCGGCACAGGCTTACCTGCGGCTGCGCACGCTGCCTGGCGAGCAGGCTCAGGTGGACTGGGCTCACATGGGCCATATCGAGGTCGGCCGGGCGCGGCGGCCGCTCATGGCCTTCGTGATGGTGCTGAGCTACTCGCGCCGGATCTTCCTGCGATTCTGCATGGACGCACGCATGGACAGCTTCCTGCGCGGTCACGTCGAAGCCTTTACGGCACATGGCGGTTGCGCTCGCATCTTGTTGTACGACAACCTCAAGAGTGCTGTGCTGGAGCGCGTGGGCGATGCCATCCGGTTCAACCCCACGCTGCTGCGCCTGGCGTCGCACTACCGCTTCGAGCCCCGGCCCGTGGCCGTGGCGCGCGGGAACGAGAAGGGCCGCGTGGAGAGAGCCATCAACTACATCCGTACCAACTTCTTCGCCGCCCGCAGCTTCACCGACTTGGCCGACCTTAACGACCAGGCCCGGCGCTGGTGCGATGGTGCCGCGTGCGAGCGGCCCTGGCCCGAGGATCAGCGCATGACGGTCGGCGCCGCGTTCGAGGCTGAGCGTGCTCATCTGCTGCCACTGCCTTCGTACGACTGGGTACTGGGCGAGCGCGTGGCCGTCGCGGTGGGCAAGACGCCTTACGTGCGCTTCGACCTCAACGACTACTCGGTGCCTCACACCCACGTGCAGCGCACCCTGGCAGTGCTGGCCGACGAGCAACGCGTGCGCATCTTCGACGGGCCCGCCGAGCTGGCCTGCCACGCGCGTTGCTGGGACCGTGGCCAGCAGATCGAGGACCCGGCGCATGTGCAAGACCTGGTCGCGCACAAGCGCCAAGCGCGACAGAACCGCGGCTACGACCAGCTGGCCCAAGCCGCACCGGCCAGCGCGCAGCTGCTGCAAATGGCCGCCGCGCGCGGTCACAACCTCGGAGCCATCACTTCCGCGCTGCTGCGGCTGCTGCAGCGCTACGGTGCGCAGCCGCTGCAGGACGCCATCCTCGACGCCATCGGCCGCGGCGTGCCGCATCCCAACGCCGTGAGCTTGGCACTGGAGCGTGCCCGGGAGGCTGCCGGACTGCCGCCGCCCATCCCGCTGATCCTGCCTGAGCACGTCGCCCGCCGCGACGCGCCGGTGCGTCCTCACCCGCTGGAGATCTATGACCGCCATGGCTGCCGTCCCGAACACCCTGCCCAAGACCAAGCCGAGGACTGACGCCACCTTCACGCTGGCGGAACTGCGCGAGCAGGCCAAGGCGTTGCGTCTGCACGGGCTACTGGCGCACTGGAGCGAGATCACCGCCGACCCCGAGTCACAGCGCCGCGTGCACCAGTGGCTGCAGTGGGAGTTGGCCGAGCGGGCTGACCGCAGCCTGGAACGTCGGTTGCGCGACGCGCACCTGGGGCAGTTCAAGCCACTGGCCGACTTCGACTGGAACTGGCCACGCGAGGTCGACCGCGCCGCCATCGAGGAGCTCATGGGGCTGCAGTTCCTGCAGGACGCCACCAACGTCGTGCTGGTCGGTCCCAACGGCGTGGGCAAGTCCATGTGCGCGGCCAACCTCGGCTACCAAGCCGTGCTGGCCGGTCACACCGTGCTCTTCACCACCGCCGGCCAGATGCTCAGCGAACTCGCGGCACTGGACAGCGACTCGGCACTGCGCCGGCGGCTGCAGCGCTACGCCACACCTGACGTCCTCTTGATTGACGAGGTCGGCTACCTCTCCTACTCCGATCGCCACGCCGACCTGCTGTTCGAGCTCGTGAGCCGGCGCTACCTGAGCAAAAGCACGGTGGTCACTACGAATAAGAAGTTCGCCGAATGGAACCAGGTCTTCCCGAGCGCCGCCTGCGTCGTCTCGCTGGTGGACCGCCTGATGCACCGGGCAGAGGTGGTGCGCATCGACGGCGAGTCGTACCGGCAGAAGGAAGCCGAGGAGCGGGCCGCGCAGCGTGCGGCTGCCCGCACCGCCGCCACGCGCGCGCGCTCAACCGCAAAGGCCCGTGCATGAGTACCACTGCCGGATCCGAGACGGCGTGGTGCATCGAACTGCCCACCCACTGGACGCCGGAGCAGGCACTGGCGGTCTTCGAGGCCGTGGACTTGTTGCGCGACCACCTCTGGGCTGCCTACGGGCCCGAGATCCAGCGCGCGCTGCGCGACGACCGTGTGACGCAGCAGTGCTCGCTGCCCTTGGACCCGGATGAGCCGTTCTGACGGCTGCTGCGCCTCTTCATGGCCTTGAAGCTCCGGCACCCCTCCCGGGGTCTCTGGGAAGCGAACTGGATCTTCGCCGGGGCACGCCCGGTCCGCCCGGCGCACGCCTGCTGCAAAACTGCCGTGCATGGACACGGACGATCACGCGCACTTGCACGCCCACCGCACTCGGCTGGAGCACGAGCTGCTGGCCATCGAGCGGGCAATTGAGAGTCACATGCTCGCCGCTGGCGACGCTGAGCGGCTGCAGCTGACCGCCCGCCAAGAAAGCCACCTCGCTGAACTTGGCGCGGTCAACGCCCGGCTCAGCGCGCTGCGCAGCTCTGCCGCTCCGACATAGCCCCCGCCTTCACCAGCACAGCCGCCGCCTCAGCCGCACGTCGTCCAAGGCCGCGGCAGCCCATCGCCGCCACCGATCCGCCGCGTACAGCTGATGCCCAGCCGGCGCGCAGATGGCCGCCGCAAAAGCGCGTCGACACCGCCGAAAAGCGCGACCTCACCACCGAATACACGCGCTTCCTGACCGCCGCCAACACCTGGCTGGCGCTCTCAGCCTCGGCGCGTGCGGCGTCAAGCTGTCGCAGCGCGGTGCGGCGCTGGACCTTCAGGCGGTGAGCGTGCAACGCCATGGCGGCAATCAGCAGATCCACCAGCACCGTGCCAACACTGACGAACCAGGCCATGCGCCGCCAACTGGCCAGGACCAGTGAATCACTGGCCGAGACGCTCGCCATCAGCGGAAAGCCGGTGACGGCGTACACGGCCGACATTTGCGGCGTCCCGTGCGCGGACTCCTGCATGCGCACGACTGCAGCGCTGCGTCCCTCGGCCCACGCCTTGGCCGCCGCCTGGACGGACGGCTCGCCGCCGTAAGGCAAGCCCAGGGCTTCGGGACGCGGGGGATGCCGTGCCAACAGCGAGGCGTCACGGCTGAGCAGCAGGATGGCCGAGTCGCCATGGCCGAGGCTGACCGACCGGTAGAAGCGTTTGAAGTGGCGGGTCTCGATGCCGGCCAGTGCCAGTCCGATCACGCGGCCAGAGGCCGTACGGATCTTGCGTACCAGGCAGAAAGCTTCGCTACCCGCGGTGCAACCTCGCGGCGGAATCAGAAGGTCGACGTCCCGGGCCGAATCAGCGATGAAGGCCCGAACTCGCATTTGGCTCGGCTCATCCAGCGTCGGCATCGGCAGACTGGCACTGAGGATACGCCCCTCCACGTCGGCAACTGCGACGAACCCAATGGCAGGGTGCCGGGCAGCCCGGTCACGCAGCAGATCCTGAAAGGGCGTGGAAATCGACAGCCGCCGCAGCGCTTCCTCGCTGTCGGGCCCGTGCACCTTGACCTGCTCCATCACGTTCTTCAGCACGGCATCGGCGGATTGCAGCGTCTGCGTCGCATGTCCGGCCACGGCGGCCGAGAAACTGCCCAGGAACTGTTCCCAGGTGGCCAGGGCGTCGTCGCGGCTGCGCCAGAGCAGGGCCAGCGCGGTGGCGCTCAGCAGCACCATCAGGAGCGCGCCAACGAGCAAGGTGCTGGCGTCGCGCCAGGATGGAGCAGACAGGGCCGGTCGTGGTCCGGCAGCAAGACGGTCGTTGTGCATAGATTGTGCGAGCAACACCGGTCCCCACCGCCTCATTGGGCGGTGTGCCGACCGGGGTAGATGAACGATCGGCTGTCAGCCGGTAGCGCGTGCCGTCAGCAGCCGCCTTGTGGCCATGCCGTCCGGTGGAGCGACCGCCAGGAGCCGCTCGGCATCGCAGGGCAGCGGGGTGGCAACTGCAGCGAGAAAGCTCGCTCGACCATCAGGAGGAACAGCAGCGACGGCACGAGCAAGCAACCCGGCACTCAGCACCGCCGGGGCGCCTGCGTGCCAGGACGCCGGCCGCTGCCTCAGGCAGCACAGGCCCATGACCAGAGATGCTGCCAAGTAGAGGAACATCTCGTACGGCAACGACCACGCCACGACGGTGACCGGCGTGATGAGCAGGAGAGCGGGGAGCCGCAGCACATTGGTGAGCAGGTACGCCGACAGGCCCCTGTCGAACAGCTTGCCCGGCGCCGGCATGGCCGCGGCCACCACCAGGTAGACAGTGAAAGCCGCCGGGAAGGCCAGGTGGATACAACGCACGCGGCGCGCCAAGCAGGCCCACCAGGGCTGCGCCCGGCGCATGAGCGTGACGTAGACGAGCATCCCAGTGACTAGGGAGAACAGGTCCACGCCCGCAGGGTGCATGGAATGCACGGCGCGCACTACATCCCCCCACCACGCCGACTCCATCCAACCACGGCTGTGCCAGCGTGGCGAAGTGAACGACGAACACCAGTGACACAGCCAGTCCGCACAGGCTCTCCAACGGTGGCATCGCCTGCTCGCCACCGCGAGAAAGCTTCAGGCATTCGACGAGCCCCCTGTCCCAGCCGCACGGGCCGAGATCTCGGCCACTTCCTACGGGTGTCTTCTGTCGCGCTTCTAGCCATTTCCCTTCTTGTCTCCCTCGTGCCGGCCGCTCTGGTATCGCCGGCCAGACCCCCGGCTGCTCAGTACGCAGCGCAGTGATCTGCACCGACAGAAGTGTTGGCCTGGCTCCCCTTTGGTGAGCGCTCAGGCAACAGCATGCAGTGTGAGCATCGAGTGCGACAGGTGGTGTCGCAGCCGCATTGGTCATCATCGAAAAACTGCCTGCCCCACAGGAAAAACCGGTCACGACGGCAACGGCCCCGGTGCGGACGACCCCATTCCTTCAAGCCATGAATGGCACGTGCGTCCTTGCACCAAGGCCTTCGCTGATCAAGCGTGCCGTGCCGCCTTTTGCATGCTGGTCCATGCAGCGGCCGAGGGCTCCACCGGCACTTGATCCGGCCGCACCGCCTTGCGCACGGCGCAGCCCAGCTGGGCCGTGTCGCGCAACCGTGGCTCGAGCAGCGGCTCGCCCTGCGCGTTGACAAGCACGGCCACCAGCGGCTGGTCGGCACGCGCTCCACGCGAGAACACCACGGCCAGCTCGCGGCTGACGAGCTCGACGAAACTGCCTGGCGGATACAGGCCGGTGGTCCTAAGCAGCGCGGCACCGACAAGGTCCGGGCGTCCGTCGGCTCCCAGGCACACCTTGCGTGCCGCCTCCATCGGCGTCAGCGCCGCCCGTGCGGTCCGGCGGCTGAGCACGGCGGCGTAGATGTCGACCCGGCGCAGCAGCAGCGCCAGCCGCTGCCCCGGCGTCAGCTGCTCCAGCGGTCGGTTTTCGACGCTGGCGTCATGGTGCAGCCGCACGGTCTCCAGCCACACCAGGTCGTCCACACCGCCTTGAACCAGCAACTCGGCGCCGCACGCGGGATGGCTTGCGGTATGCGCGCAATTAACCACGCCTTGAGGTCCGCGGCGGCTGTTGAGAAGGTACGTGCCCACGTAGGCAGATGGGCACGTAATGTCAGACAGTCATCTTTCCGAGTTGGCGCAGCGGCTGGTCGTAGGCCGCAAGCGCGACGGGCGCAGCATCTACGACGAGAAGGCCAAGCACGAGCTGATCATGGCGTGCCGCGAGCCGGGCGCATCGCTGGCCAAGGTCGCCCGCGCATGCGGCGTCAATGCCAACCAGCTCGCCAGCTGGGTACGGCAGTACGAGCGCTCAGTGGCACAGAACACCCCACTCAGCGGCGAGGTCGTGGAGGCCCAGGCATCGGACTTTGTGCCGGTGCGCATCGAGCCCACCGAACCGGCCGCGGCTGAGCCCGTGGTGAACCTGCAGGCCCGGCTGCCCAACGGCGTCGTGCTGGACCTGCGCGGCTGCGACCTGGGCCAGGCGTGCAGCGTGATCGAGGCGCTGGGGAGGGTGCGGTGTTCCGCTTCGACGAAGGGCTGAAGGTCTACCTGCACCGCCCGGCGGTGGACTTCCGCATGGGCATCAACGGCCTGGCGCTGCTGGTGGAGAAGTCGCTGGGGCTCAACCCGTTCGCCGAGTGCGTGTACGTGTTCCGCAACCAGCGGCGCACCCGAGTAAAAATCCTGGGTTGGGACCGCAACGGGTTCTGGCTCCTTCTCAAGCGGCTTGAGGCCGACAAGTTCGTCTGGCCCGACGAGGCGGCGGTGCCGACGCTGACGGTGGAGCAACTGCACTGGCTGCTGGAGGGCATCAACGTGGCCGCCGTGAGGCGGCATCCGCAGCGGGTGTACGAGCACGTCGGCTGACGCAAGGTGACCAACACGGCCGTGGCGCTCAAGCGTCACCGGCCGCGGCGAAGTTCTCGCACAATGGGGCGTCCCACCGGCCCAGCCCGACGCCACGAGAACAACGCCGCCGATGCAGCAGATGCCCAGCGCCGAAGAGTTCCAGGCCCTGCAGAAGGCGCTGGCCGAGGCTGCCCGCCGCAACGAGGCGTTGGCTGGCGAACTGCGCGTCGTGCGCACCGAGCGTGACCTGCTGCAGGAGCAGCTCAACAGGTTCAAGCGGCAGCTCTTCGCCGCCAAGAGCGAGGTCCGAGGCACCGAGCAGAAGGACCTGTTCTTCAACGAGGCCGAGGAGCTCGGCGCCGGCGCCGCCCCAGCCGCTGAAGAGGGCTGTGCGCAGGACGGGGACAGCGTCGACGTGCCGGCGCACAAGCGTGCCAAGCGCGGCCGCAAGCCGCTGGACCCGGCCCTGCCGCGGGAAGTCGTGCGCCACGAACTGCCCGAGTCCGAGCGGGTGTGCCCGCATGACGGCGCCGCGCTGCAGGAGATCGGCGTGGAGGCCAGCGAGCAGCTCGACATCATCCCGCAGCAGGTGCGCGTCATCCGCCACGAGCGGGTGAAGTACGCGTGCCCTTGCTGTGACGGTGGGCTGCGCCTGGCGCCCAAGCCCGCGCAAGTCATCCCCAAGGGGCTGTTCACCGAGGGGCTGCTGTCCTGGGTCATCACCTCCAAGTACCTCGACGGCCTGCCGCTGTACCGCCAGGCGGCGCTGCTGGGGCGCTTCGGCGGCACGGACATGTCCCGCAACACGATGGCCGCCGGCGTCGTGCGGGTGGGACAGGCGGTGCAGCCCCTGATCAACCTCATGCGCGACCGGCTGCTGGAGGCGCCGCTGATCTACGGCGACGAGACCGAGATCCAGGTACTCAAGGAGCCCGGGCGCAAGGCACAGACCAAGAGCTACATGTGGGTGCAGATGACCGAGGGCTCGGGGGCCGACGGCACCGGACCGCCGATCCGGCTCTTCGCCTACTCACCATCACGCAGTGCGCAGACAGCGCTGGACCTCTACGCCGGCGTGCATGCGGGCAGCGTGCTGATGAGCGATGGCTACGACCCCTACGACAATGTCGCTGCGGCCAACAAGCTGGTGCACTTGGCATGCTGGGCGCACTGTCGCAGGCGCTTCCATGAGGCCGTACAGGCGCTGGCCAAGGACAAGCGTGGCCCCGACCAGGTGGCTGTGCAGTCCATGGACCTCATCGGCCGGCTGTACCACGTCGAGTCGGTGGCCAGGAAGGACGAGCTCAGTACCAGCGCACTGAAGCAGCGGCGTCAGCAGCAGAGCGTGCCGATCCTCGACGAGATCGAGCGGCTGCTGCTGGCCAAGCTCCACACAGTGATGCCGAAGTCGCTGCTGGGCAAGGCGCTGCACTATGCCCATGGACAGTGGGCCAAGCTCAAGCGCTATGTTGATGATGGCAACTATGTCATCGACAACAATGTGTGCGAGAACGCAATTCGTCCGTTCGTGGTCGGCAGACGGGCATGGTTGTTCAGTGACACAGTGGCCGGTGCCAACGCCAGCGCGAACCTGTACTCGCTGCTGCAGACCTGCATCGCCAACGGCATCGACGGCTACTGGTACCTGCGCCGGCTGCTGACCGAGTTGCCCAAGGCCAAAACCGTGGACGACTACGAGGCGCTGCTGCCCTGGAACCTCGGGGCGGTGGCGAGCTGACCGCCGCTGCCACTTGGCAGTAAGCACATCTCGCAGTCATCCGCCAGTACGGGGAACATTGTGCGTTTACGGCTTGCGAGCTGCTCGCGCAAATCCTTGTCGATTTCCGCGGCCGGATGCAGAGCCAGGCAGTCCTGCAGCCGGCGCATGGCCACGTTCATGGTCAGCGCCGCCTTCTCCACCACCTCAATGTGCGCGGCATCCCAACCCAGTGTGCGCGCTACGGCGCCGGCCACGAGCATGCAGCGGAGTGCCTGGCGGCTGCTGTAGTCAGCAGCGTGCCGCGCTCCCTGATAGAACAGGTGGAACAGCCCTTCGTCCAGGCGCTGCAGTGCAAGGCTGTGCGCATGGGCGTGCACCTCCAGCACCCGCTTCAGCCATGGGCTGCCCGGTTCGGCTTGAGCCAGCGCGGCGTCGAGCCTGTGCACAAGCGCGTTCCACTCCGTACGCGGCTCCGCGTCTTCGGAAAATGCCTTCGGCGCCTTTGGAACGACCCGGGCGATGCGCGTCAGCGGCTCGTTGCGTCGCACCAATTCATCGGCAGCTTGCATCAGCCGACAACGCCAGGCCTGCACGCCTTGGGCCTCTGCAAAGACCGCACCGCGCAGCCGCAGTCGTTGCCTTACAGATGGATTGTCCAGCGGCTCGTTGGCTGCTACCAGCAGCTGCCCATTCGCATCGAAGAGGTCAAACGGAAACTTCTTCTGCGAATCGACATGCTCGGTAGACAGGGGGACCAGCTTCATAGATACGACGGATGGAACTATCTGCGTGCCTGCTCTGCGTGCAGGCCATGGGGCGTCCCACGGCGTTGGCCGGTGAGGACTCAACTGATGGCGCAGCATGGAGCCAGTCAATGCTTGTGGCCTTCGTGCAGACGCGAAGAAATGGCCTTGTCAAGGGCGTGATACCGACGGGGTAGCACCCGCCGACCACCTGTTCGTTCGCTTTGCGCGGCTCGCTGCTGATGCTTTTGTGTGCATTCTGGGCAGCCTGCGCGACAAGATGTGTCGCCATTGTGTACGTCACGCGGCGCCAAGCGGCCGGCCTGACATAGGTCCTCCAGTGCCCATGCCGTGTGCGTGCTACGCACATCTGCCGTCCGGCTCTGGCAGGCGATTCGGACCACAGATCAAGAATGGCTTGGCGCCAACGCCAGGTTTTCGAGCACGGTCCCTGGTGCAGGCGAAATCACGGCGCAGCGGATGTGCTGCGCGAGTGCTTGGGCGGGCGAATCGCTCGCAAGCAGCCACGGCGCGGAACGAGCCGCTGCGCTGGTGCCGTGGAATGCACCCGCAACCGACGAGAATTGGTCGAGCCTGGCCTCGAATTGACAGTTGCCGCCCGGAGTGGTGGGGCTTGCTGCGGTGACGACGATCGTTTCAGGCAGTCAGCTCCGAGGGTTGCTGCCGAGCTGCACGACGAAGCCGACCGCGGCAGCCAGGGCCAGTGCCGCGCCGCCAGTCGCGGCCAGCCATGGCATGAGATCGCCCGACAGTACCGCTGAAGCGATACCGGCACTTGCGTAGACCAGCAGAAGCAATACGGCGATGACCTTGACCATGGCGGCCCTTCCAGGTTGGTTGTTGGCGAGCCGATCCGATGCACTTGACAGTGCTCGCATTGGATGGACGAACAGCGCCCTGGCACGAAACCGCGGTGTTTCGGGCCTCCCCATCTGTCTCTTGCTGTCCGGCATGCCCAGGTGCGTATTTCAGACCAACGTGGACGGCATTTCAGGATGATCGTGGACGCTGTTTCAGCGTGATCGTGGACGGCGTTTCAAGCTGATCGTGGACGCCGTTTCAGCGCCATCGTGGACGATGGGGGACGCGCAGGTGACCTTCTGACCGGGCTCATGCTCGCCGCTTTTTGCGGTCCGAGCCGATGCCCACCAAGAGAGTCCCGATGCGACGAATACGAGAAGCGCTGCGCCTGCACCTGCAGGCCGGACTGAGCTACACCGAGGTAGGCCGCGCGCTGAAGATTTCCAAGAGCGGAGTTGGCAAGTTCGTGTCGCTGGCCCGTGTGGCCGGCCTGGACTGGGAGGGCGTCCAGGCGCTGAGCGACGAGGAACTGGAGGCCCGGCTGTACCGCCCGCCGCTGCCACGCAGCAGCCACCAGCTCGAACCCGACTTCGGCTACGTCCACCAGGAGCTCAAGCGCCCGGGCGTGACGCTGATGCTGCTGTGGGAGGAGTACACCCGGGCCATGGCCGATGCCGGGCAGCCGGCGTACAAGTACACGAGCTTCTGTGTGAAGTACCGGGCCTTTGCCCAGTGCCAGAAGCGCTCGATGCGCCAGGTGCACATCGGCGGCGAGAAGCTGTTCGTCGACTACGCCGGCGCCACCGTGCCGATCGTCGACCCGCTCACCGGCGAGATCAGCGCCGCGCAGATCTTCGTGGCCACGCTGGGCGCGTCGAGCTACACCTTCGCCTGCGCAACGCCACGGCAGACGACGGCCGACTGGATCGGTGCCCAGGTGCGCGCGCTGGAGTATTTCGGCGGAGTGCCCAAGCTGATCGTGCCGGACCAGACTCGGTCGTTGATCAAGCATCCCGACCGCTACGACCCAGTACCCAACCGGCTCTACGAGGAGTTCGCCCAACACTACAGCACGGCCATTTTGGCAGCCCGCCCAGCTCACCCGAAGGACAAGCCGAAGGTCGAGGCCGCGGTGCTCCTGGTCGAGAGATGGATCTTGGCGCGGCTGCGCAACCGGCGCTTCTTCAGCCTTGGCGAGCTCAATGGCGCCATCGCCGAGCTGCTGGAGGAGTTGAACCAGCGCCCGTTCAAGAAGCTGCCCGGCTGCCGGCGCAGCGCCTTCGAGCACCTCGACGCCCCGCTGCTGCAGCCACTGCCGCCCCGGCGCTTCGTCATCAGCCGCTGGAAGCAGGTCAAGGTCAACATCGACTACCACGTCGAGTTCGAAGGCCACTATTACAGCGTCCCCCACCGCTTCGTCGGCCAGCGGCTGGAGCTGCGCGCCACCGATGCGCTGCTGGAGTGCTTCGCAGCCAACCAGCGCGTGGCCTGCCACACCGTCAGCCCCGTGCGCGGCGGCTTCACGACGGAGGCCGACCACATGCCGGCGTCGCACCGGGCGCACCGCGAGTGGACGCCGGCCAAGCTCATTACTTGGGGCAAGCGCATCGGCGCGAGCACCGCCGCGGTGGTGTCGTGGCAGCTCAAGCACCGCCCGCATCCCGAGCAGGGCTACCGCGCCTGCCTGGGGATGATGGCCCTGGCGCGCCGCTACACGGACGAGCGGCTGGAGGCCGCGTGCGAGCGCGCCATGGCCATCCGCGCGCCCACGCTGCGCAGCGTCACCAACATCCTCAGAAGCGGCCTGGACCGCCAGGGTGCCTTGCTCACCGCCTCGGCCTGCGCCCACCCCGTCATCGAGCACGAGAACGTGCGCGGCCCCGACTACTACCACTGACCCCCACGGAAGGAAGACCCTGACCATGCTCACCGAACACACCCTGGAGCAACTGCGCACCCTACGCCTGGACGGCATGCTGCGCGCCATCGAGGAGCAGTCCACCAGCACGGCCGCCGCCGAGCTGTCGTTCGAGGACCGGCTCACGATGCTTGTGCAGCGCGAGATCGCCTGGCGCGACAACCGCCGCGTCGCGCGGCTGCTCAAGGCCGCCAAGCTCAAGGTCAGCGCTGCGTGCATCGAGGACATCGACTGGCGCACCAGCCGCGGCCTGGACCGGGCGCTCGTCACCGCGCTGGCCGGCGGCGACTGGATCCGCCACGGGCGCAATTTGCTCATCACGGGCGCCACGGGCTGCGGCAAGACATGGCTGGCGTGCGCCCTGGCGCACCAAGCCGTGCGCGGCGGCTTCTCGGCGCTGTACGTGCGCGCCGCGCGGCTGTTCGAGGAGTTGAAGGTGGCGCACGGCGATGGCAGCTTCACCCGGCGGCTGACCCAGCTGGCCAAGCTCGACGTGCTCGTGATCGACGACTTCGCGCTGTCTCCCATCGGCGCGGCCGAGCGCAATGACCTGCTGGAGTTGCTTGACGACCGGGTCGGCACGCGCTCCACCATCGTCACCAGCCAGGTTCCCGTGCGCGCTTGGCACACGTACCTGAACGATCCCACCCTGGCCGACGCGATCCTGGACCGCGTCGTTCACTCCAGCCACAAGATCGAGCTTAAGGTCGGCAAGTCCATGCGCGACAACGACGGCGCGGCCAAGGCATGAGGAGAGAGCCGCGGTCGGCTATTTCACGCTGATCGTGGACGATTGAGTACCATCCAACCTACACCTCGCGCGCTTCCCCAGCGCGCCACCGACGGCGCCTGATTCGCCGTCCACGATCAGCCTGAAACGGGCGTCCACGATCGCTGAAATCCGCACCCAGGCGACTTCAGCGAGTCCCGGTCAACTCCGCGTGGTCATGATCCAAGGGCTCCGAGCTCTCCCTGCCTGCAGTGGCACTGCCCGGCGGCGCGCACGTCGCGCACAGCACTGCGAACTCCCGGTCTTCGTGCATGCGGGCACTGGCGAACCAAGGCTTGGAGGTGTCCTCGATGTCGTACACGTGGAGCGTCACGTGAGGCACGGAGCGGTCCACCGATCGGCCACAGGCGCAGCAACTGGCGTGCAGGTGGAATGGTGGCCACGTCGCCTTGAGGCCGAAGACTTGCGCCATCTGCGGTTCCTTGTGCTCCCAGCACGGCAGGCCGCAGAAGTCCAGTGACCTTGCCCCCGAAAAACGTAGTTCTTGCCTGATGGTCCAATCAGAGCAAGGAGCTACTGGATGAAAGAGAAGCAGACCCGCGCCAGGTACACGCTGGAGTTCAAGCTGGAGGCGGTCAGGCTGGTCAATGACGGGCAGTCGGTAGGCGTGACGGCGAAGGTCCTGGGCATACCCAAGGCGACTTTGAGCAACTGGGTGCGTGACGCGGCCAAGGGGACGCTGCAAGGCGCTGGCGACAAGGTCGTGAAGCCCGAGCAGATGGAGATCGCGCGGCTGCGTGCCGAGCTTGCGCGCGTGAAGATGGAGCGCGACATCCTGGAAAAAGCGACGGCGTACTTCGCGAAGGCGCGGGGGTGAAGTACGCCTGGATCGAGCGTCAGGGCCAGCAATGGCCGCTGTCGCTGGCCTGCGAGGTGCTGCGCGTAAGCGTCAGCGGGTACCTGGAACATCGACGCCGGCGCGACGCACGCAAGCCCAGCCGGCCGGGGTCGGGCAGGCTCAGCGACGAGGTGCTGCTGGTGCACATGCGAGCCATCCATGCCGAGGTTCGTCAGGAGTACGGCTGGCCGCGGATGTGGAAGGAGTTGCTGGGGCGGGGTCACCGCGTGGGCAAGGAACGTGTGCGCCGCCTCATGAGCCAGCACGGCATCCGGGCCCGCGGCAGGCGCAAGTTCGTCGTCACCACCGACAGTCGGCATAACTTGCCAGTGGCACCGGACCTGCTGCAGCGCAACTTCAGCCCCGCGGCTCCCAACCAGGTCTGGAGCAGCGACATCACCTGCATCCCGACCGACGAAGGTTGGCTGTACTTGGCTGCCGTGCTGGACCTGCACAGCCGCCAGCTGGTGGGCTGGAGCATGAAACCTTACATGCAAACCAGCTTGGTCACGGACGCGCTGCGCATGGCCTGGTTCCGGCGCCAGCCCGAGCCCGGGCTCGTCTTCCACTCCGACAGGGGCAGTCAATACTGCAGTCACGAGTTCCAAAGAGTCTTGCGTGGCTATGGCATGCGTTCCTCGATGAGCCGCAAGGGAAACTGTTGGGATAACACCCCGACGGAAAGCTTGTGGGGGCACCTCAAGGTTGGCAGACTGCACGGTCGCAAGTTCGCAACGCTGCGCCAGGCGATGGACGAGGTCGTTGCTTGGATGACCTTCTACAACCATCGCCGACTGCATTCCTCGCTGGGCTACCTGAGCCCTATGCAGTACGAGCAACGCTGGCATGCGGCGCAGCACAAGAACGCCGCATAGAACGAGGGCTAAGAACTACGGGAAACAGGGGCAAGGTCACAGCAGCACCTGACTGGCCAGCATGTGGATGGCCTTCCCCGGCTTGCCCGTCACCGCATCCGGCCCGACGCACTGCGTGCGCCGCGACAGCTCCATGTGGCGCAAGAACACGGTTTCGCCACAAGTGCCGCAGTGCCGCCCCGCCAGCAGTGCTCCACTCATTGCGCCAGCAGCTGTTCGGCAGCCGCCAGCACCGCCAGGTCGCGCTCCCGGCCAACGGCGATCTTCGTCATCCCGATCAGCTCGCGGGCGCGGGCGAAGTCGGCCCAGCAGGTACGCACTGTTTCGTCGCAGAAGGCACCCTGCCCGCCCAGCGGCTGCATCAGGAAGAACGCCGTGCCGGTGGTGGAGCCTTTGAAGAGTTTGGGCAGGAAGCCCGTGACGCGGCAGGCATAACCGGTCTCCTCCAGCACCTCGCGCAGGGCCGCCTGCTCCGGCGTCTCGCCTGGATCGGGACGCCCCTTGGGGAACGTCCAGACGTAGCCGCCATAGTGGCCCGCAGGCTCGCGCAGCAGCACGCGGGCTTGGCTGTCGAGCACCACGCCTCCGTAGGCGTCGGCCCTCGGTATCGTCGCAGGCATGCGCCGGCGCTTGATGGCACCCACTGCCTCATACGCCGGGTCGTCTTGCAGCCGATACAGCACCGACCAAACGTCCTGGTAGAGGTCCGAGCGCCGGCGTCCCTGGCGAGCAGCCACCTCGGACTTGAAGTTGGCGTAGTCAATATCCGAGGCGAGCCTGGCCAAGGCCGCCTGGACCTGCTCACGCGGTGCGCTGGCGCGCCAGGCGTAATCAGTGCCCTGCCCTCCCATAATCGGCCCGAGCGTCGGTAGCGCAGTCTCGCGCAGCGCCTCCAGATCGCTGCGTACCCTGGCGCGCACGGTCAGCGTGCCGGCGGCCTCGTCGCCGTTCTTGCACACGATGCTGAAGAACCCCAGCGGCGTGATGATCCACATGGCCTTTGCCTCCTGTACTTGGACTTGGTGTTGTTGGTGCTGGATGGCCAGATGCGCATGCAGCGTGAGCGGCCCCAGGCCGCCGCGGATGAAATTGTCGTTGGCCAGAGGCTCATGGCGTGAGCCTGTGGCCCCAGCTCACGCTGATAGCTTTACAGCCCTTCTCACACGCCGGTCGGCATGCTTAAGACGCATCGAGCGACCATCTTCGCCGTGTACCTGGGTAGCAATAGCGGCGGCGCTTGCGACTTACCACTCCTCTTGCGCCATCGCAAAAGCCAACGGGTCCAGCGCCAGGTTGTCTGCAAGCCATTCCCGTACCATCGAGTCCGGTACCAGCGTCACGCAAACCCCGCCGGTCTTGCCGGCGGGTACACGGGGCGGCCAGTCCAGCATTTCCAGATCCATGCCGTCGAAATACTGCGCAAGTGGCTCCTCAGCTGCCTGGCCGAAGAGATCGCACCACTGCCCCAGGTCGGCAACGGCCAGCAAACCGACCGTGTTCGCACGGGCGTGAGCTACGGTGCTCACCGCTGCGCGCAGCTGCGACAACCCTGACTTCAAGGCATTCCGGCTGGCACTGGCCTTGACCTCCAGCAGTACGGTCGTGCGCCGCTCGTGCTGGAACACGCCGTCGAGCTCGCGAAACCGCTGGACGTAGCGGTTGTCCGGGCTTCGCTGCTCCCAGCGCAACACCCTCCAAGGCGTGACGGCATGGTGGCACTGCATTTGCGCGCGAACCCGGTCTTCCACGAGCCGGGTGAGCTCATGCCGCGGGTCGCGCACCTTCTCTGCCGAATTGGCCTTGGCCATGCAGGCGTGAAGAGCCATGTGCCGCCTGTAGCTGGTCGCATCTGGCGGCAGCAGCATCACGCCCTTGATCGATGACATCCGACTCCCCCTCGCACGTTGAACTTGTCGGGATGGACGATCGCGTCATGGCTTCGTCCCATAGCAGCAGATTGCCAGCCGCGAGGCTCACCACGTGAGCCTGCAAGCAAGCCGCTGAAGAAAAATTTGAGGGTCGGATTTCTCGTGAAGGTTCGTGTGTGGGGCCAAGGACTCGTTGCATGCCGACGGCCTTGTGCAAGAGACGTGGCAACAGCCGGTATACCGTTGAGAAAAGGCCTGCCTCAGAGCGAACAAGCCATTGGCATGGCTGTCCTTCAAGCAGCCCATGCTGAGCTGAACGATTGACGAAGGCCGTCCTCGGTGAACCCGGCGAACCTGTGAGTCCGTGCGGGGCTGTTGATCTGGCTGGCCGGAATGGCCAGCCCGGATCAGGTCGCAACAGGTATCGCGCAAGCGGCTCACCCCGCACGGCAAGTGCCGCCGCCTGGTTGCCTCGCAGCAGCTCAACCTTGGCGCGCACAAGCTGCCACTGGGCGGCGTCGATATCACATGCGCCGACCTCGTACTCGTGCCACTGAGAACGGGAGCTTGAATGCGCCAAGTCGGCCATGGCTTGCAGCGACAGGCCGGTGGCCTTACCCAATGCTCCGGCCCTGCTCAGCCGTAGCCACGATTTCCGCGCGGGGCAGCTTGCCGCTGAATCAGTCGCGGTAGCCAGCCAAGCTCTGCAGCCACCAAGTGCCTTTCGGCAGCGGGCTGGGTGGTCATGGCCACGCACTGGATCATGCTGCTTGGCCGAGGGCCGCGCGGCGCAGCAGCAGATTCGCTACGCCGGATGCGCTGGAGTTCGGCCAATGCCGCGGCATCGTTATCCGAAGAGCCAGCCGCACGCCCAACTCATCGAGCCGCCTCATTGTTTCGCGCAAGCCCTGACACCTGGACTGCAGCTGCAGCCACCGCGCATCGGGACCGGCAAGCAGGGCCTCGAACGCCAGCCAGACTCCGTCGGCCTGCGGCTCCTAGACTGGCAGTATCGTCAGACCCTCGGTCCGTTCGTCCAGGCCGGCCGCTCGTCGGGTTCAACTTCCACCAGCCGCCGCACGGCAACGGCGCAGGGGAACGCTGCTCACCTCGGCGCATCGAGCAGCATGCTTTCCACGCTTTCGTAGACCAGCCGCGCAAGCACCGTGCCAGGCAGCACCTCGCGCAGTAACTTCTGCACATCGTCGGGGATCGCCGTGACATGGACCTTGCTCACGCGTCGCCTCCATCAGGCTTGGGCGCCCGCAGCGGCTGGACATGCAGGGCATAGAGCTGGGCGAGGACCCGGCGCATGTCGTCGGGCAGCCGTGACCATGCCTCCTTTGCGATAGCTTCCGGCATGCCAAAACGTGCCTCGGCGATGGAGCCCGCCATCGCCGCCAGCGTGTCGCTGTCGCCGCCAATGGAGATGGCGTTGCGGATGGCGTCCTCGAAGCCCGTGGCCTCCAAGGCGCACACCAGGGCCTGCGGCACCGAGCGCTGGCAGCTCTCGTCGTGGCGGTAGGTCGGCCGGATGCTGTCCACCGTCATGGACAGGTCGTAGCCAAAGCGGGTCGTGATCTCGCGTCGGATCTCGTCCGGCGCGGCGTCCTGCCGTGCCAGCCAGATGGCCGCCGCGGTGGCCGCCGCACCCTTGAGCCCCTCAGGATGGTCATGTGTCACGCGCGTGACGTGGTCCGAGAGCGCCAAAGCTTCCTCCAGTGACGTGGCCAGCAGCGCCGCTGGCGCCACACGCATCGCGGCCCCGTTGCCCCAGCTCCCATAGGGCTTGGGGCCGTCATCGGCCAGCCACAGCGCGAAGCGCTGTCCCCAGCCGCCGTTGTCCCAGTAGCGCCGACCCCAGTCCTGCAGCGCCCGGACCGGATCGCGCTCGTTGACCAGCGCATCGGCCACTGCCACGGTGCACACGGTGTCGTCGGTGAAGCGCGATCGTTCATGGAAAAGCGGACCGAAGTCCTTGGTGCGTCGGTTGGCGAACTCGTAGACGGAGCCGGCGATGTCGCCGGCAACAGTGCCAAGCATGTGTAGAGCTCCGAGGGCAATGTGGTTGATAGATAGACGATCTTTTCGCCGCGCCGGTCGCGCTGGCTTACGCCATGAGCCGCTCACCTGCCGGGGTGGCGAGCCATGGGGATGGGCTTGGGTGCCAGACGGCTGGAAAGGATAATTTTCATCACTTGTTTACGACATCATACTGTCATATATTGCAGCCATGAGCACACAAGCCCAGGCCGAACTTGAGCGCTACTCGCTGGACGAGCTCGCCGCACTCGCCGGCGTGACGGCCCGCACGGTGCGCTACTACATCGCGCAGGGCTTGGTGGACCGGCCGCATGGGGAAAAGCGTGGCGCGTACTACCTGCGCCGCCATCTGGAGCAGCTGTTGGTGGTGCGGCGCTGGAGCGACGCGGGCTTGAGCCTCGAGCGCATCCGCGAGCTGCTGGCCGGAGCACCCGAGGACCCGCCACCCCGGGCCGTGCGGCCAGGGACGGTGGAGGTATGGAGCCGCGTGACGCTTGCCGATGGGCTGGAGTTGCACGTCGAGCCTTCGCGCGCGGGAATGGATCCGCAGCAGTTGCGAGATCTGGTGCGCGAGGTGACGAAGCTCTACCGCGCGCTGCGTACGCCCCCTGGCGAAGGCGGCGACACCGAGGACTGAAAAACCGCTTGCGGCAGCCGGCCCAAGAACAGGAGGAGCCGATGAAAGTGCAGTCAACCCATCCCGCCGCATCCGAAGCCGTGGCGTCCCCCTTCCTGTTGCGCGCGCATGCCGCCGCGCGCATCGAAGGAGCGCTGTTCGAGACGGTCCTGACGCAGACCTACGCCAACACCGGCCAGACGCCGCTGGAACTGATCTATACGTTCCCCCTGCCCTCGCAGGCGGTGTTCCTGGGCCTGGAGACACAGCTGGGCAACGACCTTGCCAAAGGCGTGATCCTGCCGCGCCGCCAAGCGGAGCAGCGGTACGATGTCGCGCTGCAGGAAGGGGACACGCCGGTGATGCTGGAGCGCGCAGAGGACGGGCTGCTCACCGCCAACCTGGGCAACCTGGCGCCGGGCGAGGAGCTGGACGTCACGCTGAGATGGGGGCAATGGCTGCAGGTCGAGCAAGGGCGCATCCGTGCCGTGATTCCGACCGTGGTGGCGCCGCGCTTCGGCACGCCCACGGTAGAGCCACAGCAGGCCACTGCAGCGTCGCTGCAGGCCGAGTACCCGCTGCAGGTGACGCTTGACGTGCTGGGTGAGCTGGCGAGCGCCGAGGTGGCGTGCCAGACGCACCGTGCCTCCATGCGGCTGCAGGCGGGAGCGCTGCGTCTGACGCTGCAAGGCGATGCGGCCCTTGACCGCGACGTGGTGTTCACGCTGCAGCTCGCGCCCGAACAAGCGCTGGGTCGAGCGCTGCACGGACGTGACGAGGTGGCCGGCAGCGATCACCATGTGGCGCTGGCGGCGCTGACGCTGCCTGAAGCGAGCGAGCGCGGGGCCATCGCGCTGCGCCTGGTTGTGGACTGCTCGGGCTCGATGGGTGGCGACGGTATCGCCTCGGCACGTCGAGCCTTGCTGCGCGTGGCCCGGTGGCTGCGCCCCGGTGACCGCGTGAGCTACAGCCGATTCGGTTCGACGGTGGCACACGACATCGCGGGGCTGCAGGTCTGCGACGAGAGGGAACTTGCACGGCTGGCACGCCACATTGAGGCCACCGATGCTGACCTGGGCGGCACGGAGATGGAGCAGGCACTGCATTCAGTGTTTGGCCTTGGCGGCGCGGACGCCGGCGAAGAAGCGGACGTGCTGCTCATCACCGATGGTCAGGTGTGGCAAGCCGAGCCTCTTGTCGAGGCCGCCCGACGCAGCCGGCACCGGGTATTTGCCATCGGCGTGGGTTCGGCCCCGCGTGAGGGTCTGCTGCAGCAACTGGTCGAGGCCACGGGCGGCGCCTGCGAGTTCGCCACCCCTGGAGAGAGTTTGGAGGAGGCGGCGGACCGCAGCCTGCGTCGCATCCGGCAGCAGCCATGGCATGCCCTGCGCATTGAGTGGGATGTACGGCCGCAGACTGAGGACCCGCTGCCCGCGACGGCCTTTGGCGGCGACACGCTGCTGCTGCAGGCGCTTTTCGCCGGCACGCCGGCGCGGCAGGTACAGCTTCTGGCACGGGACACCCGGGGGAGCGAGGTCCGGTTGGCCTCAGTGGAACTGCAGCAGTCGACTCAACCCGAAATCCTTAGTCGCTCGCTCGCGGCGCGGCGGCTGAGTAGGTTGCAACAGAACGCCGAGGCCGCCGTGTCACTGGCGCTGGCCTACCGGCTGCTCACGGCTCACACCTGCTGCGTGCTCGTGCATGAGCGGGCCGTGGACGGCAAAGTGCTTGATCCGGCTGAACTGCAAGCCGTACCGCCCATGATGGCTGCGGGTTGGGGCGCCACGAGCAGCGTGCTGGCCAGCGACGCCGCCGTATGCATCCGCGCTTGCCAGACGTTCCGGGACCCGATTGCCGCTGCGTACTACGCCGTACCGCCCGTGTGGCGCAGTGGGCGCTCGGCTGCAAATCCAGGAACCAACATGCCCGACCAGTTGCGTGCTGGGTCGCAGGACTTTGAAATCCCGGCCTACCTGCGCAAGCAGGTGCCGACTTCGCCGCAGACCGTCAGCGCGACATGGCTGTGCGACAGCGTCCAGCGCTTTCTTGACGCCCTGGCAGCGGGCGCTGGCACCACCGCGGCGCTGGAGGCAGCCGAACTGGGCGGCGTACCGACTGAACTGGAGCAGGTTCTGCAACAACTGCAGTCGGAGAGTTTCTCGCGCCTCGATGCCTGGCTGGCGCTGGCCACCTGGCTGATGGATCAGCCAAACGTGACTACACCGAGATGGAGCGGAGCGTCGCTGCCTGGGATGCTGTCGAAACAGGGTCAGGCCCGGATGGAACGGCTGCTCGAAGTCGTCGACCAGCATGTCCGCTTGATGCCCACGGCTGCGGAAGCGACCACGACGATGGGCGGACGCTTGAAGCGATTCTTGAGCGCCCGTCACATGTAGTCCGGTGGAGCCTTGGCACGCCTGCCTGGTAAGGCGGGCCGGAATTTGTGCTCGCCACCGAACTATGAGTAAGAGCAGTGGACGGTAACCGGAGGGCCCAAACACCGTGCCCCGGGCCGGTGGGAGCGCACCGTGTCCACGGGCATCATGACTTGCTTCGGGCCGTCGACTTCCATCGCCGAAGAACCCGACGTCGGGGCCAGCGCACGATTCGCATCAAGAGTCCGTCCATGCAGGGAAAGGTGGCCCTTTTTGTGCTGGATGCGAGGCTCGACACCGCAGAAAACTGCCGCAGTTGCCATTTGAGTGGTTCAGGGCTGCCAGGCCTCGCGCGGCGGATTTTAGACCGGCCTTGCAGTATTTAGACCAGCTATACACTAATTCGCTGCGCAAAACATTTCACTCTAATCGCACGCCGCCCAAGTTCCGCTTGTCAAGCCCCGCACCCGAAGTAAGTCACTTCAGGGATATTCGCTTTTAAACGCCTGCCCACACTGCCCCGGTCAACAACAACACGCGGTCGGTTTATGAAGCACACTTTTCCGATAGGGCTGGCACTTGTCCTGGCGGCTTTCGCAAGCCATGCGCAGCAGTACGACATTTATGACCTTGGACCTGTGGGCGGCTCGATTTCAACGGTGGTCAATGGGATGAACAACAAATCCACTGTAGTCGGCAGCGCATCGTTTGATATTTTTGGTGGCAGTCGTCCCGCTATATTTAAAACAGGGATGCTTCCTGAGCCGATATACACTCCATCGTATGGCGAGGCAACTGCGATAAATGATCGCGGAGAAGTGGTTGGCTTTTACATCGAAAACTCAACGACTTACGGCTTTGTCACAAGCAAGGACATTGTCAAGACGATCCCATCCATTGAGGGCAAGGATATGCTGCCACTCGCAATTAACAATAAAGGAGAAATAGTAGGTATTAGCCGCGGGTGCTGTGATGGTCTGACAGGGGCATGGGTCTACCGAGATGGGAAAATGATTGACATGGGTGCCTTGGGTGGCATCTCGGCGGCATTCACGTCAATCAATAATCGCGGCGACATCATAGGGACTCGCTCCACTGTTGACGGCGGAGATGCATTCATCCTCAGCAATGGCAAGATGAAAAGCATTCTGCCAATACTAAAAACAAGCGGCGCAGCGCCAAAGTCAATCAATAATCGAGGCGATGTTGTTGGGTATATGAGCAGCGGGGTCGGTACCGTCATAGGTTTTGCGATCGTTAACGACAAGCCATATAGGATTGAATTTGGGCAGCACGTAAGCGGGAATGCGATATCAATCAATGATAACGGTCAAGTGGTTGGGTGGCATTACAGTAGAAGCTCAGTTAATTTGGCGGGCTTCATCTGGGAAAAAGGAAGGATAACGGACATCCAAGACTTGCCGGACGTTCAGGTTGCTGGTTGGAAGGTTATTTGGGATGCTCGCGCGGTCAACAATGAAGGTGTGGTTTTCGGGACTGGATATCGCGATTTCAACAAGTGGCATGGATACATGCTAGTGCCGCGCAAAGAGTATTCTCAGCAGCAATAAAACGCCGCGTTTTCCTGCCGCGTGCCTGCACTCACGGCAGAACTACCTTTTAGAGGATGTACAACCGCGTGCGGACGCCACGCTGATCATACCTAGTGAGGCTGGGCAGCCCGTGCTGCTCAGGAATCATGACGGCGCGTCATCGGGTAGCGGTGGTTATTCCGTTTATTGGCGTATACAAGCGCCAATATTCAACGATACTTTCCGTTAAGCCAGATAGCGCAGGCGATGGCCTTCCAACGCTTGGAATATTTGATTTTCCTTTAATTATCTCGCCGACCAAACTATCCAGCAACAGGTCTAGTAGCCCCATGAAACCACATTTTCTTTAGAAAAATAGGACTTACGCAAAAGAAACTCCATAATATTTTTCGAGTTGGTTATCTGGTCGAGTAAAATAGGGGCCCACTCATGCGCGAGGAACTCTGTGAAGCCAACTCGTCGTGATTACTGTCAGTTCATTCTGTCCAGTCAGATCAATTACACGCAAACGTATTTTGCAGACCATCATCCGCACTTCTCGCACGATGCCATCAACCGCTATTTGCAGGACGACAACGTAACCCCCGAGGAGCTGTGGAATAGCGTCAAAGACGTCATTGAATATGACGATGACGCTTGCTTGATTTTTGATGACAGCGTCCTGGACAAAAACCACGCCCACAAGATCGATTTGGTGCGTCTGCAGTACAGCGGCAACGCTCATCGGCTGATCAAAGGCATCGGCCTGGTCAACTGTCTGTACGTCAATTTGAGGACGGGGCGCTATTGGGTTATCGACTGGCGCGTTTACGCACCCGACGAAGATCACAAGACCAAGTTGGCCCATGCCAAAGAGATGTTCGATAACGCCATCCACAGCAAGAAGCTGCGCTTTCGCACCGTGCTGATGGACTCGTGGTACGCCACCAAGGAGCTGATGAAGCACCTCCATGCCTCGGCCAAGCTCTTCTACTGCCCGCTCAAGAGCAACCGCAAGGTCGATGACAGCGGCGGCGAAGAGCCCTACAAGGCAGTGAGCGAATTGCAATGGACGTCAGAGCAAGCCGCGCACGGCAAATTGGTCAAGGTGCATGGATTCCCGGGGGACTTCAAGCTCAAACTGTTTCGGGTCGCGGTTGAAAACAGCCGCACGGAATGGATTGTGACGAACGATTTTTCTCAGGATTCAACTGACGGCACCCGAGAAATGTGCGCCGTGCGTTGGAAGATTGAGCAATATCACCGGGAAGTCAAGCAAGCATTAGGCATCGAGAAATGCCAGTGCCGATCAGCACGCGCTCAGAGAAACCACATTGGTTGTGCAATGCTGGTTTGGGTGCATTTGTCTGACTTGGCTCGAAAGCTGAAGAAGAACATCTGCAGAATCAAAAAGGAGATGCTATCGAGCTACATGAAGCAAGAACTGAAGAATCCATCAGTCCGAATGGCGCACGTCTGAAGTAGCGCCGAAAACCGGGACTTCGGCGCTAGCTGAAGGCGTTCTGCGTAAGTCCTAAAAAAAGACAGGTTGACAGCTGCACGCATACTTGACAAGGTAAAAAAATCACAACTCAGTGATTGCGTGAATATTTCACAATTCTTAGCCGCAGCCGATCAATATGCGTGCTTAGGGAACATCGACACGCTAAAGCAATATAATGCTATGGCCGCGATGCCGACACACCGTCTTGGACAAGATAAAATAAGCTTGTCTCCAGAGTCCCAACGTTACTAATCACACTAACGCCGTGACTAGATTGAAGTCTAGCAAACTCACAACAAAGAAGGTCGTAGTCGGAAAAACTTATATTAATTCCAAATCCTTTAGAAAGTACAGCATCAAGCACAACATATACGTTTGGATCAAGCATTCGCAGTAGTTTCGAGCCAAATGCAATGCCCATGTAATCCACTCCACTTACCAGATGATTCAATACATCCCCCGGCGTCAAGGTGGGGGCACGACCAAAATACAGACCTAGCCCACCCATAACTTTTGCGCCGATATTAACACCTGCTCTTGCAGCCGCATTCATCATAGTTTTGTGCAGTTTGTACCCGCCACCCCAATAATAGACGGCTTCGATAAAGCGAGCTGCGTTTGAATTGGTGCGATTGGAATCGAAGTACCGACCCATAAGTTCCGTATCTAGCGGGCCAGGACGCAGTGCCCCGATAAAATTGTCTTTGCAATATTTGCCAGCAACGGGGTCAAAAAACAAGTCGCCTACAGTTGGCACGAAAGTCCCAGAACCGCATATTCTTGGTCTCCGATATTGAACTTGATGCGCCATTCGCAGCGCATTGACCGTAAATTCAAAACCAAAAATATTCAAAATGGGACTGCTTGTAGGGAAATCTTTGCTGCAACGCACAA
The DNA here is from genome assembly GCF_034427735.1 of Azohydromonas lata. Classification (NCBI taxonomy): domain Bacteria; kingdom Pseudomonadati; phylum Pseudomonadota; class Betaproteobacteria; order Burkholderiales; family Sphaerotilaceae; genus Azohydromonas; species Azohydromonas lata. The sequence continues at coordinate 356,664 of NZ_JAXOJX010000001.1, read as the reverse complement.
CGTTGTCATTGCAAAAAATAGGCAAGTCTTGCGGCAGAGTGGCTCCGACACACTGGGTACATACCCACCTCCTGCCTTTAACCTTTGGGCCCTTGTTTTTTGCTAACCTCTTATGTGTAGCGGCATTGACCCAGGCGTCAAGCTGATGAGCGCAGTTATGGTGAGCCAATTTAGGCATGTCGGACAGAATATCCAAGTTGCGCATAAATTTTCCTTATTTATTGCTTTAGTTTGGAAGGTCAGTTGCACTCAACTGACACACTTTGTTGATCTCATAGCGGTCGGCGGTTCGCTGCACCTCACGTGCAAGTTCATCACGCAACTCGATTGGCTCGACTACCTCTACCCGAGGCCCAAGTCCAAGCAGCCAGCGCCTCAACTGTACGGTTTCCATCACAGTGGACTTCAGTAGATAGACACCTGCATACTCGTTTACAAGTGTTTGATCCAAAGATAATGGCGATTCCTGTACCCACTCTGCCGCGCCATCGAACAAGCGGACTACGAGGTGAATGAGCTTATTGCCTCCGAATCCCATAGCCCCCGATTCAATCCAAGCACTCAAATCAAAATTTTCAATACCTGAGGGGCGATCAAGCATTTCTGCGCGCTGTACTCGATGCATTTTTACAGTGCGTACATCCACGTGGCCGTCAAAGCGCACCGGCAAATATAAACACTGGCCGAACTGCACCAACCCCAGCGGCGAAACTGCGTACTGCTTGCCTTTTTCCTGACCGAAACGCTGATATGTAATGCGAACCTGCCGACCCAACAGTACGGCTTCAGTAAGCGTGGCATGGACGGATTTGGAAACCTTAGGGGGAATTCCCGCCGGCCCTGGCGCAACGATGCGCACCCGTTCCGGCCACCGGCGCAGCGGCAGGTCGTGAAAATGCTGCTCCAGCTTGCTGCGAGCCTCGCTCACGTAAGGCTGCAAAGATTCCATTACGCTGGGCGGCAATACGCCGTCTAGGTAAGTGGCCAGCATCTGAAAGCTCACCGCTTCGGCCCAGTCCATGCCCGACAGCGACAAGCGCGGCGAGCCCGCACGCCAGCTCCAGCCATATGGGCGGCTGCGAGCGTCGCACTCAATGGGGTAGGCCTGCGCCAGTTCTTCGAGGTCGCGCTGCACCGTGCGAGCCGTCACCTCGTAGCCGCGGGCCACGAGCCGTTCACGCAACTGTGACGTCGAAAGTCGACCCGTGCGCGGCAATAGCAGCAACAGGTCCAGCAAGCGCTTGAAATTGCGGTCCATCAGGCTTGAGGGACGCCGCCTCGTCCTAGGCCTACATCAATCGGCAGCGAGTTTTGGGCCATGTCTCTCAACTCCTCGTACAGCAAGCGGTCAGGCGCTGAAACCGCCACGCAAGTCAACATGCGGCACACCACGGTCCAGGCAGGCCTGGGGCCGGGTATGAAGGTCCCAGTCCTTATCGGCCAATTCCTGTCGGTGTTGAGCGTCAGCGTGCAACTCAACCCGAGATCTCGGAAAAAGCGAGCTGATGGCCCGCGCAACTTTTCCGTGCTCCAGCAACGCCAATCGCCACGAGGACCCGGCTGCGTCGGCATAGACAGCGCCGCGGTCGATGAACAGGCGGGACCGGTGCAGGCGCAACGCTGGCGTCGGGGTGTGGCCGACGTAGGTCAGCGCCAGCCCGGCTTCGTAGGGCGTGTCAGAGACCATCAAGTGGTCACCGGCCAGGCGGGCTGGCGGGCACTGCGCGCAGCACCTGTCCGCCTCGTAGGCGAGCTTGCGGCTCCACAGTGCGGCATCGGCACGGGTGCAGGGCAGCGGGCCGAGCCGGCCAAGGCTCGCCTGCAGCGATTGCGGGGTGCCGTCTGCGGCTCGCAGCTTGCGCAGCAGCGGGAACAGGTCCGTGTGCGCAACGTTGAAGGGCATGTCCGTGTCGTCAACCATGAGCACCAGCGGCAATTGCTCAACAAGCGTGGCCAGTTCTGCAAATTCCTCCAGGTCGCGCCGCGTGGCCGACTCCAGCAGCGCCTCGGCCCAGGCACCACCGTTGTCCGTGAACTCCTGGGCGTCGTGCCAGTCGCTCTCGCGGCGGCCGAGCCAGGTCAGCAGCATGGCCTCGTGGTTGCCAAGGCACGCATACACCCAGGGCTCGCGCAGCAGCCGCAGGCACTCCAGGCTTTGCGCGCCGCGGTCTATGAGGTCGCCGGCCAGCAGCAGCCGGTCGCCGGTGGCGGGGTCGAAGCGCACGGCATCCAGGGCCCGCACAAGGGCGCCGTGGCAGCCGTGAAGGTCGCTGGCGACGAAATCGCGGCCACGCGGGTTGGCCGCAAGATGCCGAACCGCGGGCACCGCGGCGGAGTCAGGGCTCGTCATGTGCAATCGGCAACTCCAGAAGATGCGAGGGCCGGCATGATCGAGCCGCCCTGCGACAACATCTGTCGCATGCAGGCCACAGAAGCCACAAGCCTGCAAGCGACAGGATGCGTCGCAAGCGACGCGCAGCATGGCGGCCTTCTGAACAGCACCGGGAGTGCGCGATGGCATTGTGTCAAGGCAAGTACATGGGCAGGACGCACCAGGCCCCTATCTACCGCTGCGCTCACTGCGGTGCCCACGGTTGCAACCGCGACGGCTGCACCAACCAGCGATTTGCGTGGGAGAACGGCCGCTGCCTGGCCTGCGCGTCCTTCAACACGAAGAAGCCGGCCTGAGCCGGGGATGTTGCGCAATGGATGACACGGACATCGGGACGGCCCGCGGGCAGCGCGAACGTCTGGTCTTGAGCGCCGGCCCCAAGCTGTGCTGGACCCGGTACGTGGATGCGCAGGACGGATCGCAGGCCGGCTGGGTCACCTCCGACACGACGCCCGCAGCCCACACGCGGCTGTTCGACTCCGTCGAGCTCGATGCGGCGCTGACGCTGCGCGACGTGTTCTTGCTGGTGGGCGACAACCCCGTGCTGCGCGCCGTGCTGCACCGCCAGTGGATTGACGACCTGATGGCGCGCGCTGCGCCTGCCCTGGCAAGGCCGAGGCGTTCCGCTGGCGACTATGCGCCCCGTGGAATCGAGTTTCTGGAACTGTTTCGTGCACTGGACAGCCACAGGACGCGCAACGCGGTCGGGGGCTTCAGCCGGCTGCACCTGCACGGCGTAGGCTTTGAGCTCCGCGAGGACTTGCTCCTGGAAGGAGAGGTGCTGGGCGCGCGCGGTACGCGCATCTGCTGGGGCGTGGGATGCGCTTCGCTGGACGAACTGATGGACTTGCCGCTGCGCCTGGCGCAAGAGGTGGTCGTTGTCGAGGACGACGCGGCATGTGACGAGTGCGGTCGCGAGGTGACCCGGTTTCGATGCAGCGATGCAACGTTGGGGGAAGTGCTGCATGGCGTGTTCTGGGGACTGTCCTTCTTTGGCGGACAGGCCGAGATCGACGAACTGCTGGAGATGCTGACGTTCGACGACGAAACGCCGGACCGCATTGACGTCCCAACGCTGCTGCGGCGCATCGGCCAAAGCGCGACGCCGCGGCACGGAGGCTGCCCCACGTGAGCACGCAAACAGGACAGGATGCACCCGCGATGCCGAGCGAGCCGCCTTTGGCTGATCGCTGCACGCCGTCGGACGCCATTGAAGCCTTGCAAGCTGAGAACGAGCGCCTCTCCCGCCTGGCCGACATCGCGCTGGACTTGGTGGAGCGGGCCTGCCGTGAGGGCGATCCGCAGGCCACCGTGATGAAAGTGCAGTTGCGGCTGCGGCTGGGATTTGGCGCGGCCCTGGCAGCCTTGCAGGAACTCGACCGGCGGGGCCGGCTGCAGGGGTTGGTCAAATCTCCGCACCTGCAGTGCTGCAATCCAGCGGGTGAAAAACCCCAAGCCGATGCCTCCCAGGGCGAAGGATAGAAACCATGCCTCGGCTTCTCGAACACATCGATGCCATCGCCCGCAAGCAGCGACGTGACGTCCTGTACGTGGAATTCCACGACACGGATGGGTGCGCTGTTGACTTCAGCGCCCTGCCCTTGCGCCGGCAGATCACCGAATGGCTGGACAGCCAAGGAATCAGGTGGCAACCCTGCGGTGGCGTCGCCAGCGAACACCGCCTCAGCGCCTACGCGGGGCAGATCTACATCGACCTGCCTTTTGACCCGGAGGACCCCGGCTTTCGCAAGGTGCAGGCGTACCTGGAACACCCGGACGGCACCATGAAGTTTCATGGCGCCACCTTCTATGCACTGCCGCTTCAGGTTGCGATGCGCAATGCGCATCACGACGAGCCAGGCTTTTGGGAGCGCTGGGCAGACAGGTTTTGACTGCTGGATGCATGCACTGCTGCACGGGAACAACTGTCAATACGGCCAGCCCCCCATGGCCGATAACGGCAGAAGTCTGAGGGTTAAGGTAGCCACAAGCAATGGCCGTCTCACTCGTCAAAAGTAGAACTCTTGCGTCGCCCGGTAGCACTGCGCCGGGCGCTGGCGTCCACGCTTTTCCTCGCCCTCGACGGCCTCGAAATCAATGCCTTCACGCTCCTTGAGGCGGCGGCGGAACGCGGCCTTGTCCATGGTCGTGTCCAGCACGGCTTCGCAGGCGCGCTGAAGCTCCGTCAACGTGAACAGCGGGCTTAGCAAGTGCAGCGGCAGCTTGCGGTCACGCACCTTGGCTCGCAGTGCCTGCAGTGCAGCCTGCACCATGCTGGCGTGGTCGAACGCCAACTCCACGTCCGGTGAATTGGGGTCTATCCACGCCACGGCGTCAGTCTTGTGCATGGCGACGGCTGGCACCTGGTCCTTGGGCAGCAGTGCCAGGTAGAGCACGCTCAGCGACCAACCACGCTCGTCACGGCGATCTCCGGAAAATACGCGCACCTGCTCCAGTGGCACGGCGTCCAGCCCCACCTTTTCACGCAGCACCCGCCGCGCCGTGTCTTCCATCGAACTGTCCTGGCTCGGCTTGAGCAGTCCGCCCGGCAGTGCCCAGTTCCCTTGCGCGGGCGCCAGGGCGCGCTGCGTCACCAGCAAACGCAACCGCTGCTCTTCATCAAGACAGAACAGGGCCACATCTGCCATCACCAGCGGAAAAAGCTGTTTTGACATATTGACTCAATGCAACTATATGTGCACACTTATGTGCACATTGACAATAAGTGTAGCCCAACGAGGTTGCACGCACAGCGATGACAGGGCGCTTCCAGCACCCTGCCTCGCAGCACCGCTGCTGACCTTTTGCATCACGAGGGAGCCCGACCATGAACCCGACACATCCGATCTCCGACGCGTTCTTCAACGACCTGCGTGAAGGCTGTCTGCAACCTTTGCTGGCGGCGATCAAGTCCGACGACACGCTGCTGCTGGGTTTGCGCGGCAGCTACGTCTCGATCTACTACCGCGGCGGCGAGTTGCTGACCGTGCGGCCCGCGGCGCACGGCTACCGCGCCCGCTTCAACAAGGATTACGACCGCGAAGGCTTCCTGCCGCAGCGGCTGCAGCCCTACGGCGGCGAGGTGCTGCTGGAGAAGCCCATCAGCAGCTCGGCGGGAGCACAGGCCCTGGTCAACGTGTTGCACGAGCTCAAGCGGCTCATGGACGTGCATCCCAAGATCCAGTCCGCACACGAGCGCGAGTTCCAGCAGCTTATTGCGCGCGAGAACAACCGCACCCGCGCTGCCGGCGAGACGCCCTACTTCATCACCGACATCGAGCATGCCAACGGGGATGCGCGCTTTGACATGCTGGGCGTGCGTTGGCTTGCCAGCGACCGCAAGCACAGCGACCGGCTGCTGCCGGTGCTCGTCGAAGTGAAGTACGGTGCCGCAGCGCTTGAGGGCCCTTCTGGCCTGGTAGCTCACCTGGAAGACCTGCGCAAGCGGCTGTCCGACGCCGCCTTCCTCCAAGCGCTGCACGCCAATATCGCCGGGCAGTTCAACCAGTTGGCTGAACTGGGCCTGCTGCGCTTCAATCGCAGCGAGGCCATAGAGAGCTTCACGGTCAACGAAAAAGCGTTCGAGCGGCTGCAGGTGGTGCTCGTCCTGGCCGGCTACAACCCGCGCTCCAGCAAGCTGGGCAAGGTATTGGAGGAGATCAAGGCTTTTGCCAGCGATGACATGCCCTTCGAGCTGTGCTTTTTCCAAGCCACCTTTGCCGGCTACGCCATGCACGACTGCGCCATGCTGTCGCTGCAGGAGTTCCGCACATTAGTCGCTGCGCTGGGAGCCAAGCACTGATGGAACGCCTGGACACGCACGCTGCGCCCGGGCCGGGCACGTTGCCCTCGCCTGCCAATGTTTCGCGCTTCCAGGGCTGCCTGCTCGGCGGCGCGGTGGGCGACGCGCTGGGAGCCCCGGTGGAGTTCAAGAGCCGTGAGCAGATTCTCAAGCGCTTCGGACCGGCGGGCATCACGGCACTGAAACCCGCCTTTGGCGGCATCGGCCGCATTACCGACGACACGCAGATGACCCTGTTCACGGCCGAGGGCCTGCTGCGCGGCTGGGTCAGGGGTTGCCTCAAGGGCATGGCGTCCTATCCGGCCGTGGTTTCCCACGCCTATCTGCGCTGGCTCAGTACGCAAGGGCTGCAACCGTCTTGCACGACTGTCGACGTCACCTACCCCGACGGCGACGCCGGCTGGCTGCTGCAGCAGCCCGCGTTGCACAGCGCCCGCGCTCCGGGCCGCACTTGCCTCATGGCGCTGCAATCCATGAAGCAGCTGGGCGAGCCGGCGCGCAACACCAGCAAGGGCTGTGGCGGCGTGATGCGCGTGGCCCCTGCCGGGCTGTTCGTCTGGAGTGAGGAGCGCGGCGAGAACCCGCGCAAGGCCTTCGAACTGGGCAACGAGCTGGCAGTGCTCACCCACGGCCACCCCACCGGATCGTTGACGGCTGGCGTGCTGGCCGTGCTGGTCCAGCAACTGGCCGATGGGCGCTCGCTCATCGAGTCACTGGACACGGCGCTGGCCTGCCTGCGCCAGCATCCCGGGCACGAGGAAACGTTGCAGGCACTGCAGGAGGCCCGCTCGCTGGCTCGCTCCAGGCTTCCGGCCGAGAAGGCCGTCTTCTGCCTGGGCGAAGGCTGGGTCGCCGAGGAGGCACTGGCCGTGGCGGTCTATTGCGCCCTGGTGGCGCAGGACTTCCGCCATGGCGTGTTGCTGGCCGTCAACCACGACGGCGACTCCGACTCCACCGGCGCCATTGCCGGCCACCTGCTGGGCACGCTGCTGGGCGTCGGCGCCATTCCACCGGAGTGGCTCGGCCCGCTGGAGCTGCGCGAGGTGGTCACCGAGGTGGCGCAGGACCTGCACGACTACCCGGGCTGGCGCATCGGCGAAGGCTGTGAAGACACAGAAGACAGCCGTCGCATCTGGAGCCGCTACCCGGGGTTTTGATCCCGGGGAATTCACACTCCCGGGGAACGGCGCGCCGCTGCGGCTCGCCATGCCCCGCCACGCCAACGAACGCCACGAGGGACGAACGCATGCGCGCATGCATACACCGCGGAAGCCAACAGATCGGCGGCAGCTGCGTCGAGGTCGAGCACGAGGGCAGCCGGCTGCTGCTGGACTTGGGGCTGCCGCTCGATGCGCCAGCCAACACGCCCGCCGCGCTGCCCGCCGGCTTGGCGCTCCCGGGAGATTGCGGCGAATCCGGGTTGCTGGGCATTCTCATCTCCCATCCGCACCTGGACCACTATGGGCTGCTGGCGCATGTCCCGCCGGCGATTCCAGTGGGCATGGGTGCCGCGGCGCGCCGCATCCTGCAAGCCGCAGCGCCTTTCCTGCCCGGCCAGCCGCCGCTGCCCGCACCGGGCTGGGACTACCAGTCAGGTCAAGCCCTGCACATCGGTCCCTTCACGGTCACACCCTACCTGGTAGACCACTCGGCCTACGACGCCTACGCGCTGTTGATCGAGGCCGGCGGCGAGCGGCTGCTCTACAGCGGCGACTTTCGTGCGCATGGGCGCAAGGCGCAGCTCTTCGAGCGCATGGTGGACAGGCCCCCCAGGCACATCGATGCACTGCTGCTGGAAGGCTCGTCGCTGGGCAGGCTGACCGACGACGCGCAGTTCCCCAGCGAAAGCGACATCGAGGCGCAGCTGGTCACGGAGTTCAAGGCCACGCCCGGCATGGCGCTGGTGCACACCTCGGCGCAGAACATCGACCGCGTGGTGTCCGTTTTCCGGGCCTGCAGGCGCACACAGCGGCGACTGGTGATAGACCTCTACGCCGCGGCGATTCTGCAAGCCACGGCCAACCCCAGGCTGCCCCAGTCGCACTGGCAGGACGTGGCGCTGTTCGTCCCGCATTCACAGCGCGTGAAGATCAAGAAGGAAGGCTGGTTCGAGCAACTGCAGGCCCACGCCGCGCATCGCATCTACCCGGAACAGCTGGCCGGCCTCGCTGGCGAGCTCACGCTGCTGTTTCGTCCACTGCACCAGCGCGACCTGGCCGATGCGGGGTGCCTGGCCGGCGCACGCTACATCTACTCGCAGTGGGAGGGCTACTGGGAGCAAGGCAGCTACGACGATGTGCGCGAGTGGCTGGACCAGCACGGCATTGCCCGCGTCCCGCTACACACCTCCGGCCACGCCAGCCCGGTGGACCTGCGGCGCTTCGTGCAGGCCCTGGCGCCGGGCAAGGTGGTGCCCATCCACAGTTTCCGTGCGGATCGCTATCCGGAATTGTTCCCGCGGGTCGAGCCGCATGCCGATGGCCAATGGTGGCCGGTGAAAGGGGCGGCGTGAGCACAGCCGCTGCGCTGCACGCCGCCGCCGTGACCGATGCGGGTTGGCGCTGGCGCGTCAACCAGGATGCCGTGTTGCTGGCAGGCGAGGTCTGGAGCGATCCCGGCCCGCGCACGGCTTGCTGCGAGCTGCGCGCCGGGATGCTGGCGGGCGTGGCCGACGGCGCCGCCATCGCGCCCTGTGCCTCGCGGGCCAGCCGCACGGTGTTGGAACTGCTGAGGGTGCAGGTGCAAGCCGCGCAAGGCCTGAGCGCGGCAACGGCCCGCACCATCCAGCGCCTCATGACCGACCGGGCCGCCGGCACGCGCTGCGAGGGCACGTCCTCCACCCTGGCCACCATGCGCTTTGCGGGTGGACAGGTTCAGCTACTGTGCGTGGGTGACTCCCGCGTGTACCTCTGGCGTGACGGCCAGCTGCGCCAGATATCGGAGGACCACACGGTTGCGCGCCGCATGCTCATCGAAGGCGAGATCACGGCCGAGGAGGCCGCGCAAGCGGCCAGCCTCTATGGCGACCTCGACAGCGCGTTGACCGCCTCCGAGCTGGAAGATCGGTTCGACGTCTTCTTCGAAACCCATGCGCTGCGGCCTGGCGATGCGTGGCTGTGCTGCACCGACGGGCTCACGGCGGCACTGACGCAGGCGCAACTGTGGCAGTGCCTCGCCACGTCAGGCACAAACGACGTTGGTCAAACGGCGAACACCTTGCTGCAGGCAGCCAGGAACCAACGCTGCAGCGACGACAACATTAGCCTTGTCCTGGCCGCCGTGCTTTGAGCTGTTGCCATTCAACGATCGGCTCTCCACCAAAATCTTCATCCAGCAATAGACGTATCACATGGCCTTGATCGCAACCCTTCCTGGCGCTCCCTTGGACATCATTGGCGACGTGCACGGTGAGTACGCCGCGCTGGCCACTCTGCTGCACCGCCTGGGCTACGACGATCGTGGGCGGCATGGCGGTGGACGCCGCCTCGTGTTCGTAGGCGACCTGTGCGACCGGGGCCCCGACAGTCCGGCCGTGGTCGACTTCGTGCAGCGCGTGGTGCAGGAGGGCCGCGGCCACGCCGTCATCGGCAACCACGAACTCAACTTGCTGCGCGGCGAACGTCGGGAAGGCAACGACTGGTTCTGGGGCGAAGGATCGCACCACGACCGCAAGTTCGGTGATTTCGTCAGCGTGCCCGCCGCTCGCCGCGCCGAGATCGCCTCCTTCCTGGGCAGTCTCCCGCTGGTGCTCGAGCGCGAGGATCTGCGCGTGGTCCATGCCGCGTGGTACGTGCCCGCGGTGGCTCACCTGCGCAACGCACCGTCCGAGGCGACGCTTGCGGCGCAGTTCGACCACTGGGAACGCGTGTCCGACGCGGCCATCAGCGACGCGGCGTTGCGCCGGCTCGTCGCCGAGGAGATGCAGCACTGGGGCGCCTTGCTGCACGACCCCAACGCCGAAATGCCGATGCTGCATGGATGCGCCCGCAGCGACGCCTTGTGGCAGATGGGCAATCCGCTGCGCGCACTGACCTCCGGCATCGAGCGCGAGGCGCAGCAGCCATTTTTCAGCGGCGGCAAGTGGCGTTTCGTGGACCGGGTGCGCTGGTGGGAGGAATACACTGACACGGTACCGGTCGTCTTTGGACACTACTGGCGCCGCCCGCAAGGCTCGGCGATCAAGGCCGGTCCGGACCTGTTCGGCCCGATCGATGCCACGGCGTGGCACGGGCCGCGCGGCAACGTATTCTGCGTGGACTTCTCGGTTGGGGCGCGCTTCCTGGAGCGCAAGCCTACGGGCGTGCCGGGGCAGGCCACCAAGCTTGCCGCGCTGCGCTGGCCAGAGCGCACCCTGATTTTTGACACCGGAGAAATGCACCACGCGCCGGCTGACCAAGATCAGCCACTGCGCCCTGTCCTGGACATCTCACGTTGGAAAGGCAACCCACGAACATGACAACTCGCGAAGTGAATGCGTGGCGGGCAGGTGTGCGGTCTTCGGTTCACCGCCCACTGGACGGCACCTGTCCCTATCCTCGGTCTTCAGCGGAAGAAGCGGCGTGGCTGAACGGGCGTGCCGAAGGCAAGGCCTATGCGGACGGCCTTGCGGTTCGCCCAGAGGTTCGTGAGGTCGCCGGCATTGCCGAGCTCACTGCGTCATGGGGGCAGTCGATGCGGGCTTCCGAGAAGGAACTCGCCAGCCTGTATCCTGAATTGTCGCTGCAAGACATTGCCTGGCTCGAAGGGCATGATGACAGGTAACCCTTAGGGTCCCTTACCCTGCAGCTGCGTCGCCAACGCACCGGCCGCCGCGGGCGTCAGCCCCAGCTCGACGTGCATGCGTGCGCGCGTCAGCGCCACAAAGAGCAGGTTGCGGCGCAGCTCGTTCAACTCCTCGAAGTCCACTTCCGTGACCACCACGGCGTCGGCCGACTGGCTCTTGAAGCGGCGCACGGTCTCGATGCGCAGCTCACCGTCGCTCCACACCGGGCGGCCCTGCTCGTCGTAGCCGCCTTCGAAGCGCGCAAGCCGCCAGTCGGCCAGCCGCTCCTGCGCCAGCAGTCGGGACTTGTCGCGCCCGCGCCAGCTCAGCACAGTGATGTCGGCCAGCGCGAATCCCTTGTCGGGGTTGACGTACTTTTTGTGGAATCTGGTGCGCCCTGGGCTAAAAAAGCAAAGAAAATCAACAGGTTACGCGTCATCCCCTACCCGCAACCTGACGGCTTCGCCAAGTGCTTGTCATCAAAGGGAAAAGCCACCAGCGGCGCACCAAATTCCACAAAAAGTACGTCAACCCCGGGTTCTGCTGGCCTGCGACGAGGCGCCCGCCCCGGCGGCCGAGGACTACGCTCGAGTGCCCTGGGTCCCGGAGCTGGGCTTCTGGACTGAGCTCAAGCCCGCCCAGCTGCCCGCGGCCAAGGTCCTCAACGATTTCCTGCTGCGCCGCCGCACCAGCCTGGTACGGGTGCCGGTCAAGGAGCGGTCGCTGGAAATCTTCGGCAACGAGAAGCGGCTGGACGCACTGCGCAGCGGCGACCACCTCTTCGGCGGTCGGCTGTCGCTGCAGACGTTAGGCACCTTCGTGGTGCCGCCACCCCTGCCCTACCGGCCGGCCGCGGCGCCGGGACGCCCGGTGCTGGTCGTCGAGAACCACAACAGCTTCTGGAGTTTCGGGGAGTGGAACCAGCTCGCCAAGCGCTACGCCGCCGTGGTCTACGGCGCCGGCGAGGCGTTTCGCTGCAGCGGCGCCGCGCTGGGGCAGGTGCTGCGCGAGGTCCGGGCCAGCGGCGCCGAGTACCTCCGGGATCTCGACCCGAGAGGCCTGCGCATCCCCATGGAGTTCAACCGCGCAGCGCTGCCCGCAGGACCTCTGGTCGCGCCGGCGCTGCCGGCCTACCGCTGGTTGCTTGACCACGGTCGCACGAGAGACAAGGCCCAATGTGCCGACGCGGATGTCGACGTGGCGTGCCGGTGGTTGGACCCGGACCTCGGGCAACGGCTGGCCGCGCTCTGGCGAGCCGGACAGTGGATTGCGCAGGAGGCCTTGGGCTACGAGCAGCTCATGGCCGGATTCATGACACCGCCCTGCTCCATCCCGGGGTGAACACTTGCAAATAAAGCATGGCCAATAGCTATCGGCTTTCGCTCGGCTTCCACCCCCGACTGCTGGCATCAGAGATCTCGATGCGTGATCAACGCTCTGACCGCCGACTTCCTGCAGCAGCGCGACGCGGCACAAGAGGAACCTCGACATGAGCAACACCGAGATGGCTCACATGCGCTTCGATGTACGGTTCCAAAGTCCAGGCGACCCAGACGCTGGCTCAGGCCACCGGGCCCTGAGGCCGGGGCGCCGGCCGTACGTTCAGCGGCACCTCCTTGACATGCTGCTCAGCCTGCCAGTGGTCATAGGCGGATTGCACAGCCAGCCACACGGTGGCATCGCCACCGCGGTCCTTGCCCAGCCAGGCCTCGATGCGCAAGGCCATCTCGGGCGAAATGCCGGCGCGGCCGTTGAGCACTCGCGACAGCGTGGTGCGATCCACGCCAAGCTGAGCAGCGGCCTCGGTCACGGTCAGGCCAAGAGCCGGCAGCACGTCATCGCGCAGCGTCAGGCCAGGGTGAGGGGGGTTGAACATGCGACCCATGGTGTCAGTCCTCAGTGGTAGTCCTGGTAATCGACCAGTACCGCATCAGTGCCGTCGAAGGTAAAGGTCAGCCGCCAGTTGCCGCTGACCGAGACAGCCCAATGGCCGGCAAGCGAGCCCTTGAGCGAGTGCAGCTTCCAGCCGGGCAGGTTCATGTCCTGGGGGGCTTTGGCTGCGTTCAGGAACGTCAGCATGGTGCCCAGTCGGGGCGCGTGCTGCGCCTGGATGCCCGCTGTGCTACCGGTCTCGAAGAACCGTTTCACGCCCTTGTGCAGGAAGCTCTTGATGGCCATACGACAATTGTAGCGCGAGGCGCCTCACGCCACAACACAGAGGTTGCGTGCTGTGCCGTCTTGCGTGTCAACGCCGAAGTAATCCTGGCTCTTCCTCAATCTCTGTGACGGGGGTCAGTTCGGGTGCAGGACGCGGATTCTCATCAGGTCAAGCTTGGCCCTCCCGTACATCTGCCGCTTGAGGTACTTCAGCCGGTTGATCTGCCCCTCAACCTGCCCGCTGCTCCATGGAGAACTGAACGCGGCTCGCACGGCTGAGAGATCAACCTCGAGCCCGGCCGCGAAGCGCTGCAGGTCTGGCATCGGACAGGTGCGCGCCTGGGACAGCCAACGATCGAATCCGTCGGGGTCGCGACTGCGCGCGAGGCCGAACAACCGGAGCGCCAGCTCACGTGCCGCGGCAACCGTCGGCTCGATGCGGCAGAGAGTTTCGACGAAGCGTTCCCGGTCGCTGCGCTCGGTCTGCGTGAGCGGGCCCTCCTGCCAGCCCAGCAGCCAGGCACAGGCGCGACGTGCAGACGGCGCAGAGATCGTGCGCACGGCAGCCGCGACGGAATGCAGCTTGCCGCCCTCAGGTGCAGCGCTGCGCAACTGCGCGAAGGCATCACGCACGATGCTGCGCCCGCCGGTGAAGCCGCGAGCGCGCAGCTCGCGCCAGACCTGCATGGCATTGCGGCAGCCTTCAGCGGCGCGTGTGGCCATGTACTGGCGATGGGCGTCGAGCAAGCTCAAAGCGGGAGCACGCTGCGCCCGCTCGGGGAACGCATCGGCGTGCACGAAGCTCCGCACGGTGCGACGGTCGAGGTTCATAGTCTGACCAATTGCCCTGATCGATTCGCCGGCCCTGTGGCGACGTACCGCCTCTTCGTAACGGGCCAGCCGACATTCCCGGCGTGCGTTGCTCTGACGTTGCCAAGCCTTGAGAGGTAGCTCGGTCGGCACGACATCCGCGGGCTCGGTGGGCGCCTCGGCCGGGATGGCTTCAAGCTGCAGCGTCTCGCTCGCCTGCCGGGCTGCCTCCTTCAACTTGCCCGGGCAGCGCAGCAGCACCCGTTCAAAGGCATCGCGCAGGTTGGCCAGCAGGTGCCAGCGGTCGGCCACCTGTTGAGCGCCGGGGGCGGCCGTACGCGCTGCATCGGCGTAAGCGCCGCCCCGGTCGCGGGCGATGACCTCGACGGCAGGTTGCTCCTTCAGCCAGGCGACGACAGTGGCTGCGTCGCGTCCGGCCAGCAGTTCGATCGGGCGGTGCTTCTCCAAGTCGACGACGATCGTGCCGTAGCGGTGGCCGCGGGCCAGCGCCCAGTCGTCGATGCCGATGACCACAGGAACCGCCGTCGGCGGCGGACATCCGGCGCGACGCAGGTCACGCAGCACCGTCGGCCCGCTGACGCGCATGCCCAGGCGTGCGGCCAGCCGGGCGGCCGCCTCGCCGCCAAGGGCGTAGCCCAGCGAGCGCACTGCCTCAACCAGCCGCAGCGTGCGTCGTTGGCCGGCGGCCACCAGCGTCTCGACCCGCTCGGAAAACGTCCGCCGCGGGCAGCCGGGGTTGACGCACTTGAACCGCCGCACCTCGACGGCGAGCGTCACGGGCTGGCCAAAGGTTGGGCAGTCAGCTATCCATCGCCGGTAACGGCCGTGCAGACGCGTACTGCTGCAGGTGCAGCGGGGACAGGCTGCCGCCTGAACAAGGCTGCCGGCGTCCACCACCAGGCGGCTACCGCTATCGTCCCAGGAGCTGACGTGCTTGCCGACGGCCTCCAGCAGCGAGGACAGCCCGGGGATGACGACCATGGTGTGCTTGCGTTCTCGAGCCCAAAGGGCTCGATCATGTGGGTCGCCCGACCCCCGTCACAAAGATTGAGGAAGAGCCAGTTTTGCATCGGCGGCGACACTTGCGTTCGGTGCGCGTCAACGTACCTGTCGCCTGACCTATGCAGCCAGCGGCTGTTTATTCGATGCGTGTGAGTGCGCCGCCACGACGGCCTCGCGCTCCGGGTTGAGGGTCACGGCGCCGATGGGCGTCCAGTTGCGAGTGGTACGTGACCAGCGTGCAGGGTTGCGCTCACGGGCAGCGGTGTAGACGGCATGGCGTGCGGCAAGGATCGCGTGGTCACGCCCGGCATGGCGGTCGGCGGGGCTGACGTAACGGATGCCGCTGTGATGGTGCTGGGTGTTGTACCAGCCCACGAATTCAGCAGCCCAGGCGCGGGCGTGGTCCAAGTCAACGAAGCCCTTGGCAGGGAACTCCGGCCTGTATTTGGCCGTCTTGAACAGGCTTTCCACGAAGGCGTTGTCGTCGCTGACGCGCGGGCGCGAGTACGACGGTTTCACGCCCAGCCAGTGCAGCATGGCCAGCACCGTGGTGGCCTTGAGCGTGGCGCTGTTGTCGCCGTGCAGCACGGGCTTTTGCGTCAGGGCGTGGATGCCCTCGGCCAGCGCCGTGCGTTGCACCAGGTGCGCCGCATGGTCGGCATCGTCCGTGTCGTGCACCTCCCAGCCGACGATCTTACTGAGATGGACCCGACGCCTCCCTTCGGGGAGACTTTGTACCCCAAGTCCGAGTTTTGGTACGGAGGCCCATCATGGAAGTCGACGTCCTGGGAATCGATCTGGCCAAGCAGGTATTCCAATTGCATGGAGCCAGTCGTAGCGGCCTGGTAGTGCATCGCTCCAAGGTCAGCCGGCAAGGGTTGCTCACAGCCGTCCGCAATCTCAAGCCGCGACTGGTTGTGATGGAGGCGTGCAGCTCGGCGCATTACTGGGCGCGACGACTACAGGCCATGGGCATCGAAGCCAAGCTGATCAGCCCTCAGTACGTGGCCCCGTTCGTCAAGACCAACAAGAACGATCGCAACGACGCAGAGGCCATCGTCGAGGCCGCCAGCCGGCCCACCATGCGCTTCGTACCCGTCAAGACCGTCGAGCAGCAAGACATGACAGCGCTGCATCGCATAAGGCAGTTGCTGGTGCAACAAGCAACTGCGGTCATCAATCAGGTGCGCGGAATTCTGGGCGAGCGTGGCATCGTCATCGCGAAGTCACCGGCAGCCTTTTACCGCGCCATGCCGGATGTGCTTGCCAGCGACGACGCCGAGTTCACGCAGTTCTGCCGTGGCCTGCTGGTGAGCTTGCTGGAGCACCTGCACAGCATTGAGGAGCGCATCACCGAGGCCGACGGGAAGATCAAGGGCTTCATGCGCAGCTCGGCGTTGTGCCAGAAGATCAGCGCC
Source organism: Azohydromonas lata (assembly GCF_034427735.1). NCBI lineage: Bacteria > Pseudomonadati > Pseudomonadota > Betaproteobacteria > Burkholderiales > Sphaerotilaceae > Azohydromonas > Azohydromonas lata. The sequence goes on along the minus strand of NZ_JAXOJX010000001.1, from coordinate 340,300 downwards.
ATCGATGGCGTAGGCGCCGTGACCGCCACTGCTATCGTCGCGGCTGTCGGTGACGCCAGTGAGTTCAGGAACGGCCGGCATCTGGCAGCTTGGCTCGGTCTGGTGCCAAGGCAGCACTCGTCAGGAGGCAAGTCTCGGCTGTCGGGCATCAGCAAGCGCGGCGACGTTTATCTGCGCACTTTGCTGATCCATGGCGCCAGATCGGTGCTGAGGTTCGTCGCGGACAAGACCGACGCGCAGAGCAAGTGGCTGCGAGAGCTCATTGGGCGGCGTGGCTTCAGCCGTGCCGCAGTCGCGTTGGCCAACAAAAACGCACGGGTGATCCAGTCACTGCTCAGCAGCGATCGCGACTACGTGCGTCCTGGTGCGGCCTGAACAAGCTCGGCAGTCCACCACGTAACAAGGAACCCCTACAGCAACTGGATCAAGGAGGACCACACCCAACGCAGGTTTGCGAAGCTCTACCAACGTGATGACAAACCGGTCAGACCAGCATCCCGAGAACCTGTAACAGCCGACGGCTGAGCAATCGAGCCGTCTTTTTGCTGAGGACGGGATGCGCGGATCTCATCGAGGCTGCGGGCATGCACTCAGATCTGCCCATCAAGCAAGCCGGATACATGCGTGCAGACCAATCTGATCACCTCGTAGGACTTGCAAAAGGCGTCGGCTCCATACATGCACGCGGAGTCCGTCCACCCCAGTTTCTTGCGGGCCTGCTGCTCCAGGCAACATGCTGGTAAAAGGCATTCAAGGCCGGCAAGAATTCCGCTGGGTAGTGCTTATATGCACAAGCGTCTCCGGAAGCCAGCAACTGGTGCAGCGGTTGGCTACAGAGCGCGGATAGAGTTGTTAGCCATGGAAACCATGGCACCGATTCTTCGGATCAGCGCACGGTGCCATTTGCCTCCGTTGGTCAGACCGTCAGTACAGGGGTTTCAGGCACCAAAAATCTTCTTGAGCAGCCATCTCCAGCGGATCACAGGTGACTCCTGCGGTTCCTCGGATTCGCTGGTCAAGCTTTCGGGCGCGGGCAAGCCCTGCGCCCATCCTTGCAACCATGCCCTGGCTTCAGGCGAACCCTCCGGGTAGGGAAGCCGATGTTCCCGCCTTCGAGCAGCCTCGAAGCCCTCCCTCCATATCTTGTCGTTGCTTTGTGGCAATGCAGCATTCCCTGTTCAGACGTGTCCGGGCTTGATTTCCAGTCAAAGGCTAGGCCTGGTCAGCTCGACTGCGCTGGTGATTTCAGCCAGGCCAGTGTCCGCTACCAGTCAAAGACAGGGCATGGCGAAGCAGTTCGAAGCCTGTGCCGGTCCAATTCCGTTTCTTCGGCCTTTCTTGACCACTCTTCGTCAGTTCGCCCTCGCCTTTGAATGCTCGGGTGACCCACTCCGGTGAAAAGTCGTAACCGGGCGCTGTCGGTGTGGGTTCAAGGCCCGGTTCCCGGCGCTAAACGCCGTCGCCTGTGCCGGGCAAGAACGCCGGCCTTACCGCCTTGAGGGCATGGCAGTTGCAAGGTGGCTCGTTTGCGACGACACCCACTTCCCGACTTGCGATACCGAGAGCCGTTGCCTGTCCCTATGAAACCCCGGCAAGACACGTCCGGCGTGCCGCTGTGGTGGCCGCTGATGCTGCTGGGCGTGGGTCTCGTCGTTGCGGTGCTCGGGGCGGTGTGTCAGCAGCGCGCCAACGATGCCCTGGTGCGCCAGCGGCTGCAAGTGGGGCTTCAGTGCCCCAAATCCTGCGCGGCCGACTCCATCCGGTGTTGGTGTGCCGGGGCGCTGTTCACCGGGCACCCTCGGCTACGGCGGACGTCAAGCCGGTGCACCACACGTGGATCGGCCATGCGGCAAGCCCAGTGTCCTGGCCGATCCTGCGAGCCAGCCATCCAGCCAGTGCGCTTCTTCCGGGGTGCCGCTTGCATAGGGGCATGGGATCTGGAAGGTCTCTCCAGCCTCATACCCCTTGTTCCAAGCGCTCGTGTCGTTGCCGTGCAAACCTTTGACTCAGGTGCCAGCGGCGCGCCGCCGTCGGACACCAGCACCGTCCGGCAGCGGTCATACGCCGTCCGTGGTCAAACTCCCCGCTTTCTGTCCGGTCACAGCAACCGTAATCCTCAACAGCGGTTCAGCGGCTTCGCGATGACTGCAGGGCGTCCCGGATTTCGCGCAGCAGCACGATGTCCTCGGGTGCGGCGTCGGGCGTCTCCGCCGGCGGCGGGGAGGGCTCCTCGCGGCGCAGCCGGTTGATCTGCTTGACCATCAGGAAGATCACGAAGGCCAGGATCAGGAAGTTCAGCGCCACCGTGATGAAGCTGCCGTAGGCGAACAGCGGCACGCCGGCCTTGGTCAGCGCCTCGTAGGTCATGGGGCCGCTGTAGCCGGGCGGCGGGTCGGCCAGCCGGACGAAGTAGTTCGAGAAGTCCAGCCCGCCGACGACGCGGCCGACGACGGGCATGAACAGGTCCTTGACCATCGAGTCGACGATGCGCTGGAACGACGCGCCGATGATCACGCCGACCGCCAGGTCGACCACGTTGCCCTTCATGGCGAAGGCTTTGAACTCGGAGAAGAAGCTCATCGACTGGCCTTTCAAGGTCTTTTTGGGTGCAGTGGTAGTACCGGGCACAAGGCCGGCAGCGGCCAGTATTTCCGAGGCTCGCTCCCTGTCAAGGCCTTGTCGCGCTGTCGGCCCTGCTCAGCCCGGCTGCCGTGGCGGTTTTTGGCTACCGAACAAGCGTGCGTGCTCGCCAACCTGTGGCCAACACATTGCATGACGCACGTTTCAGGTTCTGGCTCCCGTGTCCAAGCCCGGCGCCAAGATAGGCCAGCATGGTCGTGAGGTTGTGCAGGACAAGCACGAGCCCAAGAACGACGACAACGCGGCTGTTGCCATGCAACCAATGGACAAGTACATACGCAACCTCCTTGCGTACCGGCCTCTTCCGGCCCGCGCAGCAAGCTTTAGCGCGGACGGTGCACCCTGGGCTTGTAAACGTACACGCTGCAACCGGAAGTGCGTGGCGGACCGCCATCGCGCCCGCCGCCGCGTTCAAGATCATCAGTCCGACAAGGCTTTGCCCGGGAAGGCTTGCAGATAAATCCGAAACGCCCGTCGCCAAGCGGCCTTCCAACACCTGCCCGCAGCGATGTTTATTTACACCGCGACCAACCTCCACCGGCTTGAGCAGGTAGCCGTCGAAGCCGGCGTCGCGGCTGCGCTGGCAGTCCTCGGCTTGGCCTTAGCGGCTGAGCGCGACGGTCACGGCCGCGGCAAGCCGGGTGTCACGGCGCAGCGCCCGCGCCACGGAATAGCCCTCCATGCGCGGCAGCCCGATGTCGAGCAGGACCACGCTGGACTGCAGGCCGCGTGCCACATCCAGCGCCTGCATGCCGTCGTGGGTCAGCTGCACCCGGTGGCCGTCGGCTTGCAGCAGCAGCGCCAGCGACTGCGCCTCATCACTGTTGTCGTCCACCACCAGGATGGTCGTTGGCTCCAGCAGCGCGCGCCTCTCGTGCCGCGCCTCGTGTGACAGTGATCTCATAGAGCCGTACCGGTACGCCGCGCGCTCCAACCTGCTGGAGACGGAGCACCTCAAGCGGCTGCTGGCCGAGGAACCGGCACAACTGCAGCGCTACGCCACCTTGGCGACATTGATCAACCGCCGCCTGACCCAGGTGGACCACATCGCGGACCTGCGCATGAGCCAGGGCTTCAAGGCGGCACGCGAGTTCGTCGGCTGCGGCGGTGGCAAGCAGCTGCAGGACCAGAGCCGCGGCCTTGTGGCCGAGGCGCGCGCCGAGCAGCGGCTGCTGAGCCAGCGCGAGCGCCGGTTCCAAAGCAGTGCGATGCTGGCCATGGCCAGCATTCCTGGGCAAGTCGGTGGACATCAAGCAGTTGCTGGCGGTGCTGTCGCGCCATGGGCGTGCCAGCGGTCAGGCGGCCGCCCCGGCAGCGCTTGCCACTGCTGCCCAGACACCTGCCGCGCCGGCGCCCTGGCCACCGATGGAAGGCATTGACCCTACCCTGGTGCGCACGGCGCTGCAGGGCAACTTCGAGCGGTACGTGCAGCTGTGCGCGCAGTTCATGGAGCAGGCACAGGCCGCACCCGAGGAGATCACCGCGGCGCTGAACAGTCAGGACGCGCAGGCGGCGCTGAACACGCTGCACAGCGTGCGCGGAGCTGCAGTGTCGCTGGGCATGAAGCGCTTGGCTGCCGCTGGCAGCCATGTGAAAGAGGCCATACGCGCAAGCCGCGCCAGTGCATGATGCATTGGGTGAGTACGCCAAGACCCTGGCGCAGCTGGAACAGGCGCTCTCACCGTGGTTATCGCCGGTATCGAAAGATACACAGGACAGCCCAGTTTGAGAAACGTCAAATTGCGCCTGCATTCGTGACAAAGGAGCACCCCGGGCCCCTCAGGACAAGGCATTTGCAGCCAGCCCTTGTGAAACACTGGGCACGTAGCTTGCGCCACCCACAGCGCGGCTGAATGCCAAGCGGTCGTGTGCCCTGGCAACTGGGACAGCAGCCCTGCCTCGGAGGCAGTGGCCTGTGCGTGGCAACCGTGCCCACCTGCAATGAACGCGATATCCGACTGCCGCCATGGCGGCATTGCCGAGACTGATGCCCTTCGGGATACGAAAGCCAGAGCCATGCCACCCGTGCACGAATCCGTTGTTCTCTACGTTGAGGATGACCCTGTCAACGCGCTGCTGATGCAGCACCTGCTGGCGGCGCACCGACCGCGATGCGCGCTGCATGTAGCCGAGGACGGCAGGAGCGGCGTGGCGTGCGCTGAGCGCCTGCGGCCGGACTTGGTGCTGATCGACATGAACTTGCCCGACATCAGCGGCTTGGAAGTACTCCAGGCGCTGCGACAGAACCCGCGAACGCAGTCCCTGCGCTGCATTGCGCTGTCAGCCAACGCCATGCCAGACATCGTGGAGCATGCCCGCACGGCTGGCTTCAACGACTATTGGACCAAGCCGATCGACATTCACGAGTTCTTGCAGGATCTCGACGGGCAGCTGGCGCGGCATTGAATGTCCGATTCCTCGGGGAGGGGGCGGCAGAAATGCCGTCCCCTGCCCTTCCACCTCGGGCACGCTGATGCCAGTTCGAGTGCATGCGTCCATTCCATTACCCCCGCCAGCAGTTCACGGAAGGGCATGTTGTCGGGGAGCGGTTGGCAGAACACGGACCCGTAGGGCCATCTACAGGCTTGTCCTCTGGGTGGGTGCTCTGTCAACGGTGGGCGCGTATGCTGATCTGCTGCCCTAGGAAAAATGGGTGGGGCCCCGGGGAGGGTCAGCCCTTGTCCAATCCTTGTGCCCTAAGCAGTGCGGCAAGTAGCTCTAGCGCTTCTGCTTCAAACCCCATCGAGTCCGTGTTCCCTAACTCACGCTCTTTCCGAGCTTCGTTGAGTAGGGCTATGGCTTTGCGTAATGCTGAGACTTCTGCTTCGGTCACTGTGGCTCCTGCTGGTTGAATGGGCCGTGGTCGTCGGCCCTTTCGTTCACTCTGCTGCGCAATACCTGTTGGCGCCGGTACCGAATTGAGCCGCATTCTGTGAACTTACCAACGAATTGCTAAGTCAAAGGTTAGAGTGCAAGTTGTTGATCGGACAGGCAACTTCGCAATCCGTGTTGGCAGCAATATCCCGTCGGCACGATGGCTTATTCTGACGGCGGCGCCAACAGCTGCCGGGACTGCGGCTTTTTCAATCCGTGTAGGTCTCGCTCTCGAACCCGTTCCAGCTGAATCCTGTGTGGCGTGGGTCGTCGCGCAGCGCAGGGCCGTAGCGGTAGACCAGCTCGCAGTTTTCGTAGCGGCCGCGCTGTCCCCTTGTGGACATGGAAACGAATTCGCCGCCGCGGATACATCCTTGCCAATCCGGTGACGCTAGCTTGGCAGGCGCTGTTACAGGAGAACTGCCATGCCTTATCTTGGTCACCATGTGCTCATGTGGGCTTTGGGTGCTGCCACGGCAGCAGGGGCAGTCGCCGCCTCAGCAGGAGAGGTGCCGCGCTACCGGGTGCAGGACCTGGGCAGGCTGATAGCCACGGCTGGCCTGAACCTGTACGACAGCCGCCTTGAAGACATCAACAACGCCGGTATCGTCGTGGGCGGTGGGAGTGGCGCGTCGCCGCTGTTCATGATCGAGCAGGGGCGGCTGAGCCTTCTGCCCGTCGATGGGTTTGCGTCCGACGGACGCGCTACGGCAATCAACGAGCGCGGCGATATCCTGGCCTGGACACTGGACAACAGGGGCGGCGGGGGCTACCGCGACGTGGTCTACCGCAACGGGGTGGCGACCAGGCACATCACCGCACCGGCCGGCACCGGGCTGGGGTCCGTGAATGCAATGAACGAGGCGGGCCAGGTCATTGGCCGAGTCATGCAGGTGGACAGCGACGGAGGTGCTATCGGGGAATGGCTACCCATCATCAACGACGCCGCGGGCAGCCGCCTCATCACCATCCCCAACGCCCGCGCTGCTGATGCCAACGCCATCAATGACCATGGCACGGTCATTGGCACGGCGGACCTGAATGGCCGCGGCTCACGGGTTTTCGTCTGGCGCGATGGCCACAGCGACGTCTTGCCCGTGCCTATCGGCGGTGGCGACAGCCCGAACGACTATTACTACGGCCAGGACATCAACAACGCCGGTCAGATGTTGGTGCGGCACATGACTTACGGTCCGGGCTCGGGCATGACCGAATTTATTTATCAGGACGGGCACTACACGCGGCTGCCGCTGGACAGCGACCAGCGCTTCGACGGCGGTGGTGGATCGGACATCAACGAACACGGCTGGGTGGTGGGGCAGCGAACGTTCGAAACACCTGACGGCACCGCGCCTGACAGGCGTGCCTTCCTGTACCGCGACAGCCAACTGCACGACCTGGACAGCCTGCTGCGCCCACAGGACTCGCAGCGCTGGCAACTGTCTGAGGCGCAAGCCCTGAACGACCGTGGTCAGATCATCGGCATCGGGTACCTGAACGGCCAGTTGCGCCAGTACTTGGCCGCGCCCGTGCCAGAGCCGTCTGCGGGCGCGCTGCTGTGCGCCGGCTTGGGGCTGGTGTTATTGGCGGCCCGGCGAGGCCGGTCCGGCCGCGGGTAGGCCAATCAGTGCTCTAAGCGCCAGTGGGTCCGAACTCACTAACGCTGTCAAAGATGATGGCCAGCGTGTTTCTTATGCCAAATAAGGTCAGTACTCCGAGGGCAGTTTTGATATTGGGAACGGGCGCAAGCACGCGTTGGTGGACCCTGCCGAGTTTCTACGATGGCGCAGTTCCAGATCCTGTGTGCCGCACCATGCCAACAATCCGTGCCTAGCCCGAGGCAGAGCAGCCGCAACGTGCTGTCTGGGGCCAAGCCCAGTGCTCGGGCGTGTTGTGCGCGCCTGCAGCGCAGCCCATCATGGGCACCCATGCACCTGTTCCTCAGCCACCAGAGTTGCAGCAAGCCGCGCGTGCGCCGCATTGCCAAGGGCTTGCCGCCGCACGTGAGCTGGTGGCTGGACCAGGACGAGATGCCGCCGGGCTCGGTCTTCCCCCGCCACATCGAGGAAGCGATCGCGCAGAAGTGCGATTTCTTCATCGCCTTCCTTGACGAGCGCGCCCTGGACAGCGAGTGGGTGCGGCGCGAGATCGCGCTGGGGCTGCGGCGCGAGGCCGACCTGCAGCGCACGTTCGTCATTCCGGTGCTGCTGCAGGACGTTCGCGCACGGCTGCACGAGCTGGACCTGGCCGAGCGGCTGTACCTGCCGGGCTGGGATGAAGACGACGATGCACGGCTGGCGCAAGCGCTGTCTGCGCAGCTCTTCGCGCTGGCCAGCCGCATCATCGAGAGCCTGCGCGGGCTCGGGCGCCGCGGCATGCTTGATGCCTTCGCCGCCGAGCTGACAGCCTGGAAGCAGGCCGCCTTTCAGTGGCGCGCCTCGCTGGGCAACAGCATCGCGGTGCTCATCACGAACCAGGCCGCCTTCGACCATGTGCGCGAGTCGGTGGCGGCATACAACCGTGTCGCCGACGTCTTCATCCCGCGCCTGGCGCTGCACCGCGACCGCATCACGGCCGCCTGGGCTTCCTACCGCGGGCTGTGCGAGGACACGCGTGATCTGGTGGGCCGCATCGAGCAGGTGTACCGCAGCGAGATGTACCGACTCAACGAGATCCACGAACTGGTGCATGCGGCGCTGGTGGCGCCGCCTGACGCCGAGAGGCTTGCCACGGCCGATGCGCGGCGCAGCGCCATCCTGGCCGAGGCGGGCGCGGCGCTGGACCAGCTCTCCGAGCGCGCCACGCGGCTGCTGGCGGCGCTGGAGCGCGAGATCTCCTGAGCCACAGCACGTCGCAGGATGCGCTCAGGAGCAGTTGGCCGTTTCGTTGCGGCGTTCGAGATCGATGCTGACCGCCCCGTTGCTCAGCCGCATGCCGGAAGCGCCGACGAAGTCGCCTGTCCAACGGTCGCCGCCCTGGACCGCCAGGCTGTCGATGCGGGTAGCGGGTTTCAGGGCAGTGCCCGGATCGAAAGCCACGGTGCCGTAATTGGACACCACCACCGCCATCGTCGCGGCTCGACTCCCGGAGCTCGTAATCTCGCAACCCGTCGCCGTGGCGTTGGCGAAGGCGGTGAACTTGTAGCGGCGGCTGGAGTTGTTGACGTCCACCCATACGCCCGTGGTCATGTCGGGGAAGAAGTCGTTGAACAGGTGCAGCTTGCCGTCGTCGGAAACCAGCTCGTTGACGGACGCGTACTGCCCACTGAAGCAGCTGCCGATCGTCACCCGGCGTCCTTCGACCCGGCCAGAGGCGTTGCTGCAGTTGGGAAGCCCACCGCTGGCCGTGACGGCGTAGCTGGTACCGAAGAGCACCGGAGCGGGCACACCAGTGTTGGGGTCGGGGGGCGCGTCCACTGCCAGCGTCAAGGCGCAGGGTTGGCCCCCACAGTCCACCGGCTGAAAGCCCGCCACCAGAGGATCGTCCTGGAAGAACTGTCCGCCCCCGGTGCCCAGAAAACCGACGACGGCAGACTCCAGCGCCCCGCCGCCACAGCCCGCGAGCAGGGCCACCGTGACGGCTGCGGTGCAGCGGCGCCACTGGACACTGCAAGGCCGAAGACCACGCAGACAGGGGCGGTCTTGTTGCTCAAACATGGCCGGTCCTTTGCACGAAGGTGGGACCTGCAAGCATGCCCGGCCTTTGCACCGCCGGCCAGTGACGAAGGCCACGCCGGCATTGACGAGTGTGCGCCTCACCAGCATGAAGAGGCCAACCTGGTGAGGCTGTCCGTGGCACCAAGTGTCGCGGTAACCCGTTTGTCGGAGGCACTGGGGCTGGTGAGGGTACCGATGGCGGCTTTGCCCGGGCACCAGCCCTTGGTGACGGCCTGCTCAGCGCACGGGCGGCACGGCTGCAGCGCTTGCCGGCATGAGGGCGAACATCCGGTTGGCGTTGCGGATGCCGCTGGCGATCTCGCGAGGGCCCAGCCAGGTCTCGACCAGGCCACCCTCCAGCCAACCACGGTGCTCGTAGCGCAGCAGCCGGCCGTCCTGCGTCAGGGCCAGCACCACGCCTTCGCCCGGGGAGCAAATCTGCGCGAAGTCAGCCCAGCCGCTGCCCACGTCGGCGTGGCCCTGCCACCCCAGGCCGCCGTCCGCAAAGCCCAGATGACGGTACCAGCGCAGCGTGCCATCGGGCAGCACGCCATAGATCACGCCCTGGCCGGCGCAGAACACGCGCGCGAACTGCGTCCAGCCCGAGCCCACCGCATGGCCGCCGCTCCAGGCGCCGGCACCGCCCTCCAGGAACGCACCATGGCGGTACCAGCGCAACGTGCCATCGGGCTCGATGCCGTAGAGCACGCCGTCGCCGCCAGCAAAGACATGGCTGAAGCGCTCCCAGCCGCTGCCCACGTCCTGAGGCCCCTGCCAGACAAAGCTGCCGTCGTTGAAACCGTCATGGCGGTACCACTTGAGGACGCCGTCCTGCGCCACCGCGAAGAGGGCCGCGCCGCCCGCGGGCACGACCTGGCGGAACTGTACCCAGCCCGAGCCGCAGGTACGCGGCCCCATCCATGCGGCCGCCTCGCCCGCCCGTGCGGCGCGGTGCGCCAGCCACATGAGTTCGCCGTCGGCAGCGACGGTGTAGAGCGTCAGCGGCGTGGGCACCGGGCCGACGGGGAAGGTGCCAATGAACGGCTGGGGTTCGCGCACGCTGGTGCGCCCGTCCTCGGCGCAAGCGATCACGCCGCGCTCGAAGCGCTGCGCGCGGCCCGTACCGTCCGCCATCTCCGGCTCCACCGGGTAGCCCAGCGCGCTGCGCTCCCAGCCCAGGCGTGCCCAGTGGGCGCAGATGGCGCCGTAAACCTCGACGGCGCCGGTGGCAGCGGTCCAATAGATGGAGGCCTGCGGTGTTCCGTCGAACTGCAGCGCGCGGAAATGGTTGAAGCGCCCGAGACCGTCGGGAGTTGCGAGCTCGTCGGTGACGGGATAGCCGTAGCGCTCGGCCCCCAGCGCCAGCCAGCGCTGGGCGATGGCGCCGTGCACTGAGAACGCGCCCGTGTCGGGATGCCAGGCGATGAACCCGCCGGCGAAACGCTGCAGCCGCCCGGTGCCGTCGCCCGTGGGCGCCTCGGCCGCCAGCGGCGCTACCAGAAAGCCGTCCTGCCCGCCCAGCCGGCGCCATTTGACGACGATGGCACCGAAGACCGGGATGCCGTTGACGCTCTCGGGATGGTCAGCACGACGGATCACGTCGCGCACATAGGGCCACCAGGGATGGCCAGGATCCTCGTGCTGACCCCAGGCCGGCCCCCGCCCGCCCGGCGCGAACCACTCGTCCACCACGGTGGCCTCCTGCTCCAGGTTGAGCGCCGGCCAGGGCTGGCGCATGTCGGCCGGCGGGAAGTAGTAAGCGCTGCCCTCCACCACGCCCGCCGTAAGCCGGTGGCACAGGCGCGGCTGGTACTTGTCATGGGCGATCTGCCAGACATGGCACAGCTCGTGGACGAACAGCTTGCCGGGCACGGGATATGGCGGTTCGACATGCGTGGCCGGGTTGTCGTAGGCCTCGGTGCCGAGGTTGACCAGGATGTCGCCGCCGATCGTTGGCATCGTGAAGGCGGCGCTGCCCAGCCCGCTGAGGTTGGTCAGCACGATACGGTCCAGTGGCAAGGTATCGCCATACACCCTTAGCGCCAGGTCCCGCTCGATCTGCTCCATGCGTCGGTGCCGGATCAGCGCCGCAGCAGTGCCAGCGCCGGCCAGGAAGGCGGGTACGACATAGGTCGGCCCGGCGATGAACAGCGCGGGCCCGATGGCCAGGATGCCTGCCAGCGGGGCGGCGCCCTCGAACAGCGAGGCAGCGGCATCCGCCAAGCCCTCGCCTACGTCTTCGACCACCTCCACGGCGTCATCCACCACGCCGCCAATGGCGTCCCAGATGCTCATGTCCAGCGCTCCTGTTGGTGTTGAACCGGTTACACGCGGCCCAAATGGTCGGGCGGTCTTGATCCGATATCCGATGTCACCTCAGCACGACGGGCACCCTGGCCCAGCCGCCGACGGGCGAGACCGCGCGCTCGGCCGGCTGCTGTGGATCAAGCGCGATCGACGTCGTCGCGGCGAGCAGTTCGCGCACAAGGATGCGCATTTCAAGCGTCGCGAGCAGACGCCCCGGGCAGGCGTGTAGGCCGATCCCATACACCAGGTTGCGGTCAGCGTTGGCCAGTGGCTTCAGTGCATTCAAATCTCCAAAGACCGCTTCGTCGCGGTTCGCGGAGGTCCAGTTCAGCTTCACATGGGCTGCTGCGGGCAGTGCCACGTCCCCGATCGTGAGCGGGCACGTTGTGATGCGGCGGCTGGACACGAACGGGTCGTCGATGCGCAGGATCTCGTCGAGAACGGCGTCCAACTCAGTGTCGGCAACGCCGGCGCGCAGCCGCTCTTGCAGCCGCGGCTGTGAGGCCAAGTGGTGCACGAGCACGCCGACGCACAGTGCGATCGAGCCCAGGTCGCCGCCGGTCCAGTTGCGCAGGACCGAAACGATCTCCGCCTCGCTGAGTGGCTGGCCGTTCACCTTGGTGTGTATCAGCTCGGTGGTGACGTCGCGCGCGCCTCCCGGCGACACGCCTGCGCGGCGTGGTTCGAGCACCGACCGGATCAGGGCGTCGAAGTCCTGCGCCACCCGCTGGGTCCACGCGCGGTCCCCCGAGCGCGTTGCCGCGTGGTTCTCGGCCACCCAGGCGACGAGACGCTCCTCGAGCGCGGCCGGCCAGCTCAGCCATGTGCTTTGCGCTCGCACCGCGAAGCGCGTCCCGAGCCCGGACACCGCGTCGACGCCGGTACCCCGCGGCAGCGACGCGACCAAGTCCGTCGCGACGCGGCGAAAATCCTCCTCGAAAGGAGCCAGCGCCCCCGGAGTGAGGAAGCGATCCAGGGCCTGACGATACGCCGCGTGTTCGGCCGCGTCGAGGCCGTTCGGGACATGAAGGTGGCGCGACACCGCGCTGGAGAAGCGGTCGGGATCCAGCGCGGCCTGCACCACCAGCTCATGGCGCAACAGCACCCATTCGCCGTGGACGTTGCGCACCACACCGTGCCGGGGACGCAGTTCGTCGGTGTAAGCCCGCAGGTCCCGGCCAGCTGCCGACAGGTCGTCCGGCATGTGCTCGGTCATCCTCAACTCCTTGTCACGGACGGTGGCCGGCACCGCAAAACCTCGGCTGGCGAAGCGCACTCGGATGCAGAGCGACGCCAGCTGAGTATCCCCGGTGAAACCACCGTTGTGCGAACCCGCGGTGCGCCGCTCGAGCGGGCCTAAGAAGCAACATCAATCCTACGTTGGTGACTGCGAGGCATCGAGGATCCTCATCCGGCCATCGGGCTCGACCAGGTAGACCCTCGTCGGCGGGTAGGCCTGCAGCAACGCCGTGGCCTGCGCTGGCGGTCCGATGGACAGCGCCGTTGAAAGCCCATCCGCCAGCGTCGCCCGTGAGGCGGCCACGGAAACCGACAAGTAATGGTTGGCGCTGCGGCCCGTGCGGGGATCCAGCAGGTGGTGGACGCGCGGGTCGGTACCGAACAAGGTGCCGTAGCCGGCGGACGTTGCCAGTGCCGGCAACGCACCGCGGTCCTCGCCCAGCGGCAGTTCAAGGATAGTGCGGGTGAGTTCGCGTGGATCGACGATACCCGCGCGCCAGGCCTGACCGTCGTCTCGGTGGCCGAGCGCACGCGCCTCGCCGAGATCGACCAGCACATCGTTGAAACCTGCGGCCCGCAGCAGGTCGGCCACGCGGTCGGTCACATAGCCCTGAGCCACGCCATTGAGCGTGAGCGCCATGCCGGGCCTGCGCAGGCGCACAAAGTCGGGGCGCAACTCAACCGCTCTGAAATCCACCCGGCGCAGCACCCGCTCGATTGCTTCCGGGCAGGGCCCGCCCGGCGCGCCACCCGGCGAAGCAAAGTGGTCTGCATACAGCCGATACAGCGGCTGTATCGTCGGATCGAAGGCTCCGGCACTGCGCTGTGACAGCGATAGGCTGAAGGCCAACAACTCGACAAGCTCGTGAGGCGGCCCGGGCAACTCGCCCTGCGCATTCAGCCGCGACAGCGCCGAGTCGGCGCGGTAGAGACTGAAAATGTCCTCCAGCCGCTGCAGCTCGCGCACGCAGTCCTCCAATTGCGCCTGTGCCCTGGCCCGATCGGGGTGGACCAGCGTGATCGATGCCAAGGCCCCCATGGCGGTTCCGCGCCAGACGCAGGGCAGTGGTGCGGCCGCTGCGCGCACGGCGTGCCAAGGCGCCAGGGCGGCGCAAGTCGCGGCGATGGAGATGAAGCGGCGACGGCTGGACATATCAGGCCTCACTGCGATGGATGGCTGGCACCATGGCCGTGAAGGTCAACAGGTCCGAGCACATAGGCGTCAGGGATGTCGCCGAGCCGGACCACGCGGCCGCCGTGGGACGCCGTGAAGGTTTCGGCCAGCGCCGAATCGGAGAACGGCACCGCCTCCGGTGCGCCCATGCCGCCACGCATATCGCTGTCGATCACGAACCAGGCCTTTCGGGGGTCCACCCAGGCGCCCGCTTCCGGTTGGTCCCAATGGTTGGCGCGGGCCATGTCGTTGACGTAGACAGCGGCGATGTCGCGCGGCTCCTCGGGCAGCCGCAGGAATGCTAGGGTGTCGCGCACGGACGAGAACCACAGCGGGTCCTTGCGGCTGCCCAGATGGACCTGTCCTTTGGGCCCTTCATGGTCGACAAGCAGCATGCCGCAGTAGTGCCCGATGGCCTCGGCATGCACCTCGGCCGGCGGTGGTGGCGGTGGTGAGGCGGATCGGCTGCAGCCCGCGACCAGCGTGACAGAAGCGATTAACGCCGCAGCTACCCGTACGAATTCGCGCCGGCACACCATGCTCATAGCGGTCTCCTACGAAACACTGCGATGGCCAGCACCAGCGGCACGAGGATCCAAGCTGCCAGCACGGCCAGGAATACCGTTGCCGGCAGCGCCGCCGGATCACCGGGGCCCGCCATGCCGCTGTAGACCGACACGGTCTCGCTGGCGGTCATGTTGAACAGGCGGTAGACGTCGGTGGGATTGAGCAGCAGCAGCGCATCAAGCTCGGGCTTGCCCAGCACGCGCCCCTGGTCAGCAACCAGCACCCCCAGCAACGCCGTGTCGTAGAGCAACACGAAGAACAGCCACGCGCCGACCGCCAGACCCGCAGCGGTCGCGCGCTCGCGCACCAGCGTGCTGGCCAGGACTCCCAGCGCCACGAAGGAGGCCCCCAGCATCACCGAAGTCAGCATCATGCCCCCGAAGGCCTGCAGGGCCTGTGCACCGACGCCACCGCGCAGCCACAGCGCGGCGGCTGCCGAGCCGTAGCCGAGCACGGTCGCGACACCGAGGATCACAACCTGCCCCACTCCCTTGCCAACCACGACCTGCCAGCGTGCCACCGGGTAGGCCAGCAGCAGCATCAGCGTGCCGCGCTCGTGCTCGCCGACGATGCTGTCGAAGGATAGGAGCAGCGCTATCAGTGGCACGAGGAAGATCGTCAAGCTGGCCAGGCTGACGACCACCACCGCCAGCGGATCGGCCTTCACCACACCGGTCGGTGCGCTTCCAAGCAACGCCAGCGACAGCGCCAATGCGGCCATCAGCACCGTCGTGGCCAGCACCCAGCGGTTGCGCAGGCCGATCCGGACCTCCTGCGCCGCGACCGTGAACACGCTCATGGGGCTTCGCCCTCCTCTTGCGCCGGGCCGACGAGATGGTTGTACAGCTCCTGCAGCCCCGGCGCCGTGACGTCCAAATCTTCCACCTCGCCGGCCTGCGCGATGGCGCGCAGCGTCGCCATCTTCGCCTGCGGAGCCACGAGAAGCGTGAGCTCCGTGCTGCTGCGCTCGGTGCAGCGTGCCTGTGGCGGCAGCCGCGCGAGCACGGCGGCGGTGGAGCAGGTGCGCACCTGCAGCCGAATGCGGACTTCGGCCGTGACGCCGTGGCGCAGCTCGGACAGCGTGCCGGCAGCCAGCAGCCGGCCACCGTGCATGATCGCCGCGCGATCGACGCGCTGCTGTACTTCGTCCAGTGCATGGGTGGAGATCAGCACCGTTGCACCGCTGCGGCGCAACCGGTCCACCATCTCGTAGACATCGCGCCGCGATGCGGGGTCCAGGCCGCTGGTCGGCTCGTCGAACAGCAGCAGGCGCGGCTCGCCGATCAGCGCCTGCGCGATGCCCAGGCGTTGGCGCATGCCCTTGGAATATGTCGCCAGCCGCCGGTGTGCCGCATGGGCAATACCCACCCGCTCCAACAGCTCGGCGTTGCGCCGGATCGGCGCGCCCTTGAGCCGAGCATAGAAAGCCATCAGCTCACGGCCCGTCATTGCGCCATGGAATGCGACGCTCTCAGGCAGGAAGCCGATCGTGCGCCGTACTTGGACCGCGCTGAGGCCGGCCGGGTCCGTGCCGCCCACCCGCACCGAGCCCTCGTCCGGCCGGATCAGACCCAGCAGCAGCTTGATCAACGTCGTCTTGCCTGCGCCGTTGTGCCCGACGAGCGCCGTGGCCTCGCCCGCCATCAGCGGCAGCGACACGCGGTCGAGCGCCGTCACGGCGCCGTAGCGCTTGGTGACCGCACTCCACTCGGCCACCACCGTCATCGCGCGTCCGACGCCGGCGTGCGCGCCGGATGCATCAGCGGCGCGGAGTCGATCACGCCGCCGGGATAGAGGGCCGGAAAGCGTGCTTGTGCCCAGCGCACCATCTGCACGGCCGGGCTGGTGCTCAAGGCCTTGGCCGCCGGCAGCGTCCACAGTACCTGGTCCATCACGTCGTTGGGCCGGTAAGGCCGGTCGGCGATGCCGTTGCCGTCGAGATCGAAGGCGGGGTTGTCGCTCCAGTAGTTGCCGCGCCCCTGGTAGGCCCAGTCGATGAACCGCGTGCCGACGTACTTCACCTGCACGCCGTTGCCGATGAACGCGTTGCCGCTCACGGTGTTGCCCTCGGAGCCGGCGGTGAAGTGGATGCCGATCGGGCAGCGTTCGAACCAGTTGTCGCGCAGCACGTTGCGGTGGGCGTTGTAGATGAACACGCACTTCTCGTGGCCGTGCCGCACGACGTTGCCCACGACCTGCGAAGCGTTGGTGAAATTGAGCATCAGACCGTGGGTGTCGTCATCGTCGGAGACGTTGTCGCGGATCTCCAGGCCGTCTGAGAACATCAGCGCCCAGGCCATGTGGTTGCCGCGCGAGCGGTTCCCGACGATGCGGCTGTCGTGCGTGTACATGTAGTGGATCGCAAAGCGCAGGCTGGTGAATGTGTTGCGCTCAAAGACGTTCTGGCGGCTGGTGATGACGAAGATGCCGTCGCGGCCGTGGCTGATTGTGTTGCCCACGACCTGCGTGCCCGGCGCATTCCAAATCGACACGCCGTCTCCGGAATCCGACAGGCGCAGGTCGCTGCGGCCGATGATCTCGTTGTTCTCAACCAGCGATGCGGCCGCGCCATGCACGTAGACGCCGAAGAGGTTGTCCACGAGCCGGTTCGAGCGGATGCGAGCCCGAAGCGCGCTTTGCTGCAGCAGGATGGCCGCGTCCATGTCAGGCACCGTGCGGCCCGAGCCCCTGATCTCCACGCCCTCGATGCGCACGTCGGGCGCGGTGACAACGATGACGCTGCCTCGGCCATTGCCTTTGAGCACGGCACCCACGTCGCCGACCAGCGATACCGACCGATCGATGTGCACTGGCCCCGCGTGCTGCCCCGGCGCCAGGCGCAGGACCTCGCCGGCCGCTGCCTTGTCCAGCAACGGCTGCAGCGCCTGGCCGGGCGTGACCAGGCGCTCGGCGCCCGAAGCGCCGGACGCCGCCAACACGGCCGCGACTCCAGCGACGGCAAACCGCCACGGCATGGGCAACACCTTTAGGTACGACGCGGTTGGACCAACATGCGTCCCTTCATCTCCATGTGCATCGCATGGCAGAACCACTGGCAGTAGTACCAGAAGACGCCCGCCCGATCGGCCTTGAAGGTGACGGACACGGTGGCCTGCGGCGGCACCTCCATCGCAATGCCGTAGTTGACGATAGTGAAGCCGTGCGTGAGGTCCTCCACCATGTCTCGGTTGGTCACGTAGATTGTGACCTCATCGCCTTGCTTCACGGTGAAGTCGGTCATGCTGTAGGTTGGCGCCACCGAGAACATGTAGACCCGCACCTTATTGCCCTGGCGTATGATTTGCGAAGCGGTCTCCAACTCGACGTTGTCTGCTTTAGCTTGCTGTCGCGCGTCCTCCCACATGGGGTCGTCGCGCTTCCACAAGCTGATCGGGTTCACCTTGGAACGATGGATGATCGTGGCATCGTGCGGCTCGGCAAAACTGGGCGAATCGTGTACCAAGACCATCTTGTCGCCCGAGATGTCGACGAGCTGGTCGCACTCGGGCTTGAGCGGACCGACGTTGAGGAAGCGGTCCTTCGAGAACTTGTTGAGCGAAATCAGCCACTTGCCGTCGGCCTCCTTGGTCTGCCCCATGGAGGTGTGGTTGTGCCCCGGTTGGTAGTGCACGTCGAGTTTCTGGACGATGGGGTCCACCTTGTCGCCCTTGTACTTGGCGATCGCCTTCTCGATCGACCACTTGCAGATCTGGCTGTCGATGAACAGCGTCGTGTAGGCATTGCCCCGCCCGTCGAACGCGGTATGCAGCGGTCCGAGCCCGAGTTCCGGTTCGGCGACCACCGTGTCGCGCGGCTGGATCTTGTCGTCGAACAGGTCGTCGAACTTGCGTACGTCGAAGACCGTGACGGTGGGCGAGAGCTTGCCGTTGGCCACGACATGGATACCGTCGGGCGCGGTGTTGATGCCGTGCGGGCTCTTGGGCACGGGAATGTAGCGCGTGAAGCGCGAGCCCTTGCGGCCGTCGAGCACCGGCACGCCCCCGATCTTCTTGAAGTCGCCCTTGGCTACCGCCTCCTCGATGCGCTTGAGGTTGAACACCACCACCCAGTCCTGCTCGGCGGCCGTGCTCTCGGCCAGCGTCACCCCTTCCTCGGAGTTGTAGCAGGTGGAGAAGCAGTACTTGCCCTGGTAGTCGCCATCAACGTTATCCAGGTTGCCGCTGACCAGCACCTGCCAGGCGACCTTCATAGTTTCACCGTCAACGGCAGTGAACACGCACTGGTACTTCTTTGGCTCGTCCAGAACGCTACCGTCGTTGGGAATCGGCGTGCGGTCCTCGCCGTTGCAGAAAACATAACCGGTCTTGGGAAACTTTTGCACCCGCAAGCCGTGCACCGTGTGCTGGTTGGGCAGCTCAATGATCTTGTCGCACTTCATCACGTCGCAGCGGATACGGGCCACGCGTGTGTTTGCCTTGTCGTTGACGAAGATGTAGCGGCCGTCGTAGGTGCCGTCGGTGAACGACATGTGCGGGTGGTGCAGGTCGCCGTTGGTGTAGGTGCCGCCGCGCGTCTGCAGGAACTTGCGCGTCTCGGGCTGCAGGCCTTCGGTAAGGACCTTGAGGCTTTCATTGGTCTGTCCCCAGCCGGTGGCGCTGCAGCGGTTGAACACCGGCACGCGCATGAGCTCGCGCATCGAGGGCAGCCCCATGATGCGCAGCTCGCCACTCTGGCCGCTGGAGAAGAACACGTAGTACTCGTCGAGCTCGCCGGGGCCGACATGCGTCTTGGCCAGCGCCGCGTTGGTGGTCGCGGCGTTCGGGGAGGCGGCGTGCGAGGCCTGCGAGCCGGGAGCCGAAGGCGCGGACGCGGCACCGGCTACCGCGGGCTCGCCGGCCTTGGGGCCGCAGCCAGCCAGCAGTCCGCTGGAGGCCCCCGCCGCCAGCGCAACAGCCTTTGCACCACCGCCCAGGACGGCGCGACGCCGAGGGTCCACGGGTTTGCCTTGGTGAGAATCGTTGCTCATGACGGGCTCCTTCGATGGTTGGAATGCACGTTCAGGTGCCAGGTTGGCCGGTGCCCGCAGGGGCGATCGGAATGACGCTCGGCGCGGCGCCCGACTCGGCCGCCAGGGGCGGCGCCATTGCAGAGCGCCGCTCGCGCTTGAGGCGGCGCTGGATGAGCACGGGACACTTGTGCTCGTGGTGGTACAGCACCTGGCAATGCAGGCAGGAAATGCACTCATTCGGATTGATGTGCCCTTCCGGATGGATGGCCTCGACCGGGCACTCCTTGAAGCAGCGCATGCACGGATTGCCGCACTCGCGGTAACGCTTGAGCCAGTCGAACATGCGGATACGACCGGGGATTGCGAGCGCCGCACCCAGCGGGCAGAGATAGCGGCAGAAGAATCGCTCGACGAACAGCCCCGCGACCAGCAGCGCGACCGCAAAGGCTACGAACCACCACTCACGCATGAAGCGCAGGATGATCGCCGTCTTGAACGGTTCAACTTCGGCGAACATCTCCGCAACCGCAAGCGAGCCGAGCGATACGCCGAAGAGGCCGAGGAAAATGATGTACTTGAGCGGCCACAGCCGCTCGTGCACGCGCCACGGGATTTTGAGCTGCGGCACCTTCAAAGCCCGGGCCGCGCGGTTGGACAGCTCCTGCAGCGCGCCGAACGGGCAAAGCCAGCCGCAGAACGGCCCGCGGCCCCAGAACAGCAGTGCTGCCGCGACCGAGCACCAAAGGATGAACACCAGCGGATCGATCAGGAACGACGACCACTGGAAACCGGTGCGCAGTGCGGTGGTGAAAGTCAGCACGTTTACCACCGAGAGCTGAGCCTGCACCATCCATCCGAGCCAGACCAGTGTCACGGCCAAATAGATCAGGCGGACGCGGTCGTAGAGCTTCTCGCGCTTCACCAGCGCGTCCTGGAAGAAGAAGATGAGCGTCAGCACGGCCAGCATCACGGCCAGCACGGCCACAGAGGCTGCCTTGCTGGTCCACAGGCGCTTCCACAGCGGCGGACCGTCCTGGCCGGCGGCCGCGCCGTGGACGTCCACATCCGCTGCGGCGGCCGGCGCGGCGGCGCGCGGCTCGCTTGCAGCCACTGCCGAGCCCGCCCCTGCAGTGGCTGCAGCGGCGACCACCTTGGTGTAGCGCCGGGGCAGCTCATAGGGCAGCATGAACGACACGAACGCCTTCTCCAGTGCACCGGTAGAGCGTTGCACGAGCAACTGAAGGCGCCACGGTCCCGCGGGATCGAACTCGGTGCCGGCCGGGATCAGGAAGACGCCGATCTCCTTGAGCTCGGGTGCGCCCGCCGCCCGCAGCGCGCCAACGCGGCGGTGCAGCCGGTCCCGGAAACGGATCGTCTCTGCCCCCTGGATCAGCTCGATGCGGTCGAAGATGCCGCCGCGAACATAACCCGAGCCCTTGAACGAATAGAGGCCGTCACCGGCTACGAGGATTGCCTGCTGCCCCGGCGCCAGCATGCCGGATACGCTCGCGTACTCCTCATCACCGAGCAGGCTGCGGCCGATGGCCGGCTGCGACACAAGCGCGGCGTAGAGATCGATGAAGTCGGCCTGTTCAGGGCCCGGCTCCGGTCGCTCGGCAGCCACCTTGTTACCTGACTCAACGAAAGCCTTGTTGACCTGCCCGACTGTCAGATGCAGATGGCGCACGGCGCCTTCGTTGAGCAGCGTGTTCCAGTCGACCACGGCCCCCGCCTGGCTGTCGACGGTGCGCTGTTGCGGCAGGGCGGCACTCGTGGGGGCGCTCTGCGTGCTCAGTGCCCGGGCCACCCGCACGGCCGATCGCACAACGGTTTCCCCCATCACGAGCACGGTCACCGTGGCTCCGCTAACGATGTCAGGGTGGGGCGGACCTTGATTGGTTGCGGCGGCCTTGAGCGGGTTGTAGCCGACGAATGACTGCAGGTACGTGACGACCTTGCGTTCGGGAATGCCGATCAGCACGATGGGCTCGCTGTGCGCCACCAGCTTGACGCCGACAATCGTGCCTTCGGTATCCAGGCCGACCAGGATGTGGATCGGCTTGCCGGAGTAGCCGTTGGCGTCGACGTACTCCGAGTTCAGGTAGACATAGCCGAGCAGCTGGTTGCCCCGGTACGCGGGGGCCACCCGTGGCGACTCGCGTACTGGCCCGAACCGGTCCGCACCGGGCACGATGTCCGACGCAGCGACCTTGGGCAGGAAGGTGTCCAGCCCGGCCGGCTCGGTCGCAGCGTGTACCGGGCACCACCACACCAGGAGCGTCGCAATGACCAGGGCCAGCAGCGGCAGTCGGATTTGAATGGTCAATACCACCTCGCCAGTTACGGAGGCTCCATCGAGCGTCAAATGGCGGCAATTAGCGTGCCCATGACAGCGGATACCGTCTGCACGTAACACGGGAACCGTTGTGCAATCATCCCTTGCGCTGTGCCTGCTGCAGCGGCCGGATGCTTCAAAGGAAAGGGCCCCCATGCGCAAGCCCCTGCTCGACCACCAGCCCCACATTGGCGAGGTGAGCCTGTCGGTGCTCATCGGCGTAGCCAACGCCATCGAACGCGAGTCCGTGCAGCGCTATGACGCGCTCGCAGAGCTCATGCAGCGCCGTGGCGACGCTGCGACAGCCGAAGCATTTCGCGCCATGCGCGACGAGGAGCGGGCCCACGTCGACGCCGTCGAGCACTGGGCTGGCGCGCTGGGCCAGCCGGTGCCGGACACCGCGGATTTCAGCTGGTGGTTGCCACCGGAGATGGCCAGCGCCTGGGGCGACGTTGCCGGCAGCGCACTGCTTTCACCGTATCGCGCGTATGCCATCGCCGCGGACAACGAACAACGGGCCTTCGCGCTGTACAGCTACCTCGCCGCCCAGGCGTCCGATCCCGCCGTTGCAGCTCAGGCCGAGCGCCTGGCGCTCGAGGAGTTACGCCATGCATCGCTGATGCGACGCTGGCGGCGAAAGGCCTGGCATCGCGAGCGGCGCCAGCTGCTGCCTCCCCCGCCGACCGTCACGACGCAGGAAGCTCTGGAATCACTGCTGGCGCAGCAAGAGTCTGGGATCGCCAGGCGCCATCGTGCCGTGGCGGCGGCGTTACGAACCCAGGGCGACGAGGAAAGCGCCCGGCTGCTAGAAGATGAACTCTCCACGACACCGCTGCGCCCCTATGTCGAGGAGGCTGCGCTCCTTGAGAACGCGATGCATGGGGCGTCGGTTGTCTCGCTGCTGGTCTGGGCACAGGAACCCCTGGAAACGCTGAGTGAGACGCTGGAGGCGATCATGCGAAGCAGCGAAGGCCATTTGTTCACCGCGGCCGAAACAGCGCTCGGCCGAGTCGTGCGGCGACTGGGCCGGCTGGCGTTGCAGATTGAGCGCCGGATGCGGACTTGAGCCGGCCACGGGCTGCCACCGTGGCAGTGGCGGCCATCCAGGCAGCGTGGCCTCACGAGCCGCACGGCGGCTGTCAAGATTGCCAGGCGGGGGCAGGAACGCATGGCCGGGCATGTCCTTCGCCCCGCTGTGCGGCGCCCGCTTGGCGCCTACACGATAGGACGAGACGATGAGCATACGGACAATTTTCGCGGCGGCACTGTTGGTCACGGCTGGCAGCGTACTGGCACAAGCCGACGACCCGGGCGCCAAGCTTGCCCAGCAGAAGAACTGCTTGGCGTGCCACTCGGTCGACAAGAAGGTCGTCGGGCCGGCGTACAAGGAGGTGGCCAAGAAATACGCTGGGCAGAAGGACGCGCCCGATACGCTGGTCACCAAGATCATGAAGGGTGGTTCTGGCGTCTGGGGCCCAGTGCCCATGCCACCACAAGCTGTCAGCGATGCCGAGGCCCGTCAACTCGTGGCTTGGATCTTGAAGCAGAAGTAGCGATGTGAGCACGGCGGTGAGATCGAACTGCGGCAGTGCCCGTTAGGCCAGCTCTGGACCGCTGTGTCCGCCGCTGACGCGCGGCGGGAGTGGTTGGCGGCGGAAGGAGTTCAGGAGGTAATTGACCTGGCGCAGGCGCACGGCGAGTGGGTCATCGTCTGTGGTTCTCTACTCAACGGTTTGAAAAGCAACCCTGTTACACACCACCGGTCAACGATAGCCACCAAACGGTCAAGCCGTGCAACACACGCCACCGTGTGGAGTCTGCACGGAACTCAAATGACCCGGGAAAACCGGCCACGCTCCTTGGCTGCTTGTAAATGCCGGTCGAACACCATGGCAATGGCCCTAACAAGGAACCAGCCCGAAGGCGTGACCTGGATATCGCCTTCGCCAATCTTGACCAAACCAGACTGAGAAAGCGCTTGCATCGATGCCAGTTCAGCTGCGAAGTAGTCGCGCACGTGGATGCCGTGGGCGCGCTCGATGGCGTCGAACTCCAGACGTCCCTGGCACATCAGGGACATGATCACATCGCGCCGCAGCAGGTCGTCACTGTCAAGGGCGTAGCCGCGCACCACCGGCAACTCGTTGCGCGCCAAGCTTTCGTAGTACTGCGGCAGCGTCTTCGCATTCTGGTAGTACGTCGCTCCGATCCGCCCGATGGCCGAGACGCCGAGCGCGACAAGGTCGCAGTCGGGCTGCGTGCTGTAGCCCTGGAAGTTGCGGTGCAGCCGGCCCTCGCGCTTGGCCACAGCCAGCGCATCATCAGGCAATGCGAAGTGGTCCATGCCGATGTAGTCGTAGCCACGTGCCAGGAAGCCGCTGATCGCCTCGCCCAGCATGACCACGCGCTGCGACGGGCTGGGAAGGTCTGCGCCGTCAATGCGTCGCTGGGGCTTGAAGCGCTCGGGCAGGTGAGCATAGGCATACAGCGCAATGCGGTCGGGCCGCAGTTCACCGATCTGCTCCAGCGTGCGAGCAAAGCTCTGTGGCGTTTGTCTGGGGAGCCCGTAGATGAGGTCCGCGTTGATCGAGACAAAGCCCAGCGCCCGCGCGCTGTGCATCAGCTCACGGACGCTCTCGAACGACTGCACGCGGTGCACGGCCTGCTGGACGTCGGGGTCGAAGTCCTGCACGCCGAAGCTGAGCCGGTTGAAGCCTAGGGCGCGCAGGTGCTCCAGCCGCTCTGGCGACACCGTGCGCGGGTCGACCTCGATGGAAACTTCCGAATCCGCAGTGAACACGAAGCGCTCGCCCAGCGCCTTCATCAATCTGCCAAGCTCGGCGTCCGACAGGAACGTTGGCGATCCGCCCCCGAAGTGAAGCTGCGACACCGGGCGTCCCGGGCCCAGTGAGTGCACGACCAGGGCGAGTTCCTTTTCCAGGGCGTCGAGGTACTCGGTGGCACGCTCATGGTGCTTGGTGATGATCTTGTTGCACGCGCAGTAGTAGCACAGCGACTCGCAAAAGGGGATGTGCACGTACAGCGACAGCGGCGCCGTGGCGCTGCTCGCGCCAAGGCTCAGGATTGATTGCACCGCTTCAAAAGGACCGAAGTCTGCTGAGAAGCGGTCGGCCGTCGGATAGGAGGTGTACCGGGGGCCCGGCGTATCGAACTGGCGCAGCAGGTCTTCGGTAAGCACGGATCGTGGGTCCATCGGTTGAACGGCAACGGTAGACATGGCCACATGTTCGTGCCCACGCCGATACGGCGCCTTGATATTGGTCAATTCGCGCGTTGCCCGGTCAGGCTCACGAGCTACGGCGGCCCCGCGCTCGTGCGCGTGGGTCCCGCGAGCGACCAGGTGGTGCAGACCATCCTGTTCCCGCAGAACGTAGCGCTGCCCACCAAGTACCTCAACAGCGTGCGCTTCAACCGGCGCCGTGGCGACGTGGGTTTTGCCTTCATCATCGACTCCAGCGACCAGGGCCCCAACTGCCCCACCATCGTGGATTTGCTCAGGGGCGAAAGCTGGCGCCGGCTGCATGACCTTTTTCACCAAGGCAAGGCCGGTGCACGACTTCATCCCCGCCGTGTAAGGAAGGCCGCCCGCTCCTACAGCGGCAGCGCGGCCAGATCAAGCTTGCTGTGGCTCAGGGCTCGGCATGGTAGACGGTGGCCGCGACGTCACCGGCCAGGAGACTGGGCGCTGTTGTGGAGAGCATTGCCGAGCGAGTGCGGGGCAGCAGCAGTTCGGCCTTCAGCCCGCCGAGCCGTCCGCTGCCCAGCATCACGTTGCCGCCGTAGAGCTCGGCGAGCTCGTGCACGATGGCCAGCCCCAGGCCACTGCCAGGTGCGGCCTCGTCCAGGCGCACGCCGCGCGACAGGGCGTGCTTGCGTTCCTCGGCCGCGATGCCCGGCCCGTCGTCCTCGACGACCAGGCGAAGCTGGGGTGTCCCTGCCTCGGGTACCCGGGACGCCGCGATATGCACCGAGCTGCGCGCCCACTTGCAGGCGTTGTCGATCAGGTTGCCCAGCATCTCCTGCAGGTCCTGCTCCTCCCCGGCGAAGGCCAGTCCGGGCTCCACGACGGCGATGTCGAATTGCAGCCCGCGCTCGGCATGCACGCGCGACATCACCCGCACGAGCGCTTGCACGACGGGGCCTACCTCGGCGCGTACGCCCGGCATGCCTTGCGCCGCCGCGGCGCGCGAGCGGGCCAGATGCCAGTTGACGTGGCGACGCACCACTTCGACCTGGTCGGTCACGAATGCAGGCAACGCGACCAGCGTTTCGGGATGCTGCTGTGCCGAAATCGCACCCTGCGCCATCACGGCCAACGACGTCTTGATAGCGTGTGCAAGGTTTCCCGCCTGTGTCCGCGCGCGAACCACGATTTCGGTGTTTCGTTGCAGCACGCCGTTGAAGTCATCGACCAGCGGCTGGACTTCTTGGGGAAACTCGCCCTCCAGGAGTTGCCGTCGGCCCTCGCGCACGGCGTTGAGTCCACGCCGCAGCGCGCTGAGCGGCGCCAAACCCACGACCACCTGCGTCACAGCCCCCGCCATCAGCAGCCCCAACAGCACCGCCAGCGAGGCTGCTAGAAGGCGGTTGAAATGGGCAACCGCCGCGGCCGTGTCACGGCGATCGGCTGCCACCAGCAGGCGCCAGACCGTGGTGCGGCCCGCAGCCATGCGCACCGTGCGCTCCACCAGGAGCAGCTCAGCGCCACCAGGTCCGGCGACCTCGTGCACGTGCACCTCGCCATCGGCCAGCGCATCCGCGGGCGCCTGCAGCTCGGCGTCCCACAGCGAGCGTGAGCGCAGCACGCCGCGTCGGGGCACTGTGCCCGCCATCTCGTCGATCTGCCAGTACAGGCCGGAATACGGCCGGGTCCAGCGCGGATCGCTCAGCCGCGCCGGATCGAGCAGGGGCTGTCCGTTGGCGTCCACCTCGAACCGCGCCGTCACTTGGTCGAGCTCGGTGGCCAGCGTCGCCACGAACTGTTGGGTGACGTGTTCGCGGAACAATCCGGACAGCAGCCAGCCCGCAAGCAAAACGGCCACGGCCGTGCCCACGAACGTGGCCGCCAGCAGCCGCCAGCGCAGCGACCGCGGCAACGGCACCGCCATGCGCATTCTCATGCTCCGGGCACGAGCCGGTAACCCAGGCCTCGCACCGTCTCGATGGTGTCGGCAGGCAGCTTGCGGCGCAGCCGGGCGATGAAGACCTCGACCGTGTTGGAGTCCCGCTCGAAGTCCTGGGCGTACAGGTGCTCGGTGAGCTCCGTGCGCGACACGACCTGGCCGGGCCTGTGCATCAGGTAGGACAGCAGCCGGTACTCGTGCGAGGTCAAGCTCACCGGGTGGCCGCTGATGCTCACGCGGCCGCTGCGGGTGTCCAGGCTCAAGACGCCACACTGCAGCAGCGGCGACGCCAGCCCCTGGGCACGCCGAATGAGGGCCCGCACGCGCGCGAGCAACTCCTCCATGTGGAACGGCTTGGCGAGGTAATCGTCCGCACCGGCGTCGATGCCCGCCACTTTCTCGTGCCAGCTGTCCCGCGCGGTGAGGATGAGCACCGGCATGGCTCGCCCAGCGGCGCGCCAGCGCTGCAACACCGTCAACCCATCGACGATCGGCAAACCGAGATCCAGCACAACCGCGTCGAATGGCTCGGTGTGGCCCAGATGCTCGGCGTCGCGGCCGTTGTCGGCCTCATCCACGGCATAGCCGGCTTGCTGCAGGCCGGTGCGCAACTGTGCCCGCAAGGTAGGTTCGTCCTCAACCAGCAGCAGTCTCATCGCGGCTCCTCGGTGTTTGGCAGACCCTCACCGGGCCGGTCCCTGCATCGGCGACGGGCCCTTGGGGCGCTGCTTCAACACCTCGGCCGTTGCGGCATCGACCGCCAGCTTCACCACCTGGCCGCCGGGCTGCAGGAGCTTCACCTCGTAGACCCAACGTCCGTCGTCGCGCTCGAGCTCAAGCTCCAGCACCTGGCCCGGGTGGGTGCGCTGCAGCCGCTCCAGCAGCACCGGCAGCGCCAGCGCTTGACCCGACTGCACGGCGTCCCGGGCACGCTCGTGGTCCCCCTCGCCTGCACGCACCGGCGAGGCCGCCCCCAGCGCGCAAGCCGCGAGCAGCCAGACGGCACGCCGGCTGATACGCGCCGGCCGCACCGTGCCGGGGACGGTGGCCGGGAGCAGACGGAGCGGGTAAGTCATGCGTCCAGTCTTCAGCGTCCTGGCTGAACCACAGATGAACAGCCGGTTCAGAAAACGTTCAGTCCTCGTTGCGAAGAATGCCTCCAACGCCTGCAACGGCACCGTCGCGAGGAGCCCGCAATGAACGCCAAGCTGACCTGGATCAAAGATCGCTGCCCTTACTGGCTGGCGGCGGCCGTGCTGGCAACCGGCCTTGCCGCAGTGGCCGCCCCGGTCCGGGCTGGCGACACCACGGCGGCTCATCAACTCGAACGCTTCAACGCCCAGGCCGGCACTGCGGGCCAGGCCGAGCGCGGCCGCGTCTTCTTCACCAGCCGCCATGGCGGTGAGTGGTCCTGCGCGTCGTGCCATGGCAACCCGCCCACGAGCGCCGGCAAGCATGCCAGCACCGGCAAGTCCATTGAGGCGCTGGCACCCGCCTTCAATCCGCAGGCCTTCACAGACACCGCAAAGGTGGACAAGTGGTTCCGGCGCAACTGCAAGGACGTTGCTCAGCGCGAATGCACGCCCACCGAGAAAGCCGACGTGCTGGCGTACCTGCTCAGCCTCATGCGCTGAAGCTCGCCCCATTACCGAGGAGAACGTCGATGAACGCGCCATTCCGCCCCTTGCCGTCACATGCATCGCTGCCCTGGGCCGCTTCGCTGCTGCTGGCCCTGGCGGCGGCGCTCCCGGCCCAGGCCGACGAGCGCCAGCTGCTGCCAGCAAACACGCCCAAGGCCTACACACAGGAATGCGGCTCCTGCCACACCGCCTACCCGCCCGGCATGCTGCCGGCGCCCTCGTGGAAGCGTCTGATGTCGGGCCTTGACAAGCACTACGGCACGGACGCATCGCCGGACGAGAAGACAGTCCAGCAGCTGGCTGTCTGGCTGGAAACCCACGCTGGCACCTACAAGCGCGTTGCCGAGGAGCCGCTCCAGGACCGCATCACGCAGTCGAACTGGTTCAGGCGTGAGCACCGCGGGATCGACGCCGCGGTATGGAAGCACGCCAGCGTCAAGAGCGCCGCCAACTGTGCGGCCTGCCACAGCGGGGCCGAGCGCGGCAACTTTGACGAGCGCGGTCTGCGCTTTCCCGCTGGGCTGGACGAGCGCCACCGCCGCGCCTGGCAGGACTGAGTTCCCCAAGGAGACACCATGATCCAAGCCGAAACGATGGCCGCCGCTGGCCGTCCCGTACCTGCCCAGGCCGCGCGCGGCCGGCGCGTCACGGATGCACCGACTCGGATGTTCCACTGGCTCTTCGCACTGAGCTTCGCCGGTGGTTGGCTGACGGGAGATTCCGAGCACTGGCGTGCGCTGCACGTGGCCCTGGGCTACACGATGGCCGCCCTGCTGGGCTTTCGCATCGTGTACGGGCTCGTCGGGCCACGCCATGCGCGGCTGTCGCTGCCGTGGCGCAAGCTCGCCGGCGCGCCGGCTTGGCTGCGCTCGCTGAGGAACGACGGTACGGCCACGCGCATCAATTGGCGCCAGGGGCAGAACCTGCTGATGGCCGCTGCCGTGGTCCTGTTGCTGCTCACCGTCGTGCCGCTGACCCTCAGTGGCTATGCCACCTACAGTGACTGGGGCGGCGAGTGGCTGGAGGAAGTGCACGAATTCTTCGCCAACGCTTTCCTGGCCATCGTGACCGTGCACTTGGCGTTGATAGCGCTCTCCAGCCTGCTACGACGCCAGAACCAGGCGCAGCCCATGCTCACCGGTCGAATTCCCGGCATGGGGCCCGACCTGGTAGGCAAAGACCGCCGCTGGCTCGCCGCGCTGCTGTTGCTGGGCGTGCTGGGCTTTGGCGCATGGCAATGGCAGCTCTCGCCCAACGGGCTGCTGCCCGGCTCGACGAGCCATTCCGAGCAGTCGCACGACGGCGGTGACTGACTTCTCCACCCCGGCCGTCATCCAAAGGAGTGACCATGAAGACTTACGTGTGCCCGGCTTGCGGGCTGGTGTATGACGAAGCCGCCGGCTTGCCCGAGCACGGCATCCCCGCCGGCACGCCCTGGGCCGATGTGCCCGAGAGCTGGCGCTGCCCGGAGTGCAACATCGGCAAGACCGACTTCGTGCCGATGGAACTGTGAGCGCATGCGCCTGGGCCGCGTGGACCGAGCCGGAGGCTGCGGTTGGTCGCCCCGGCTTGGTACGGATCACGGCATGCAGCCTCTGGAGTCCTGGACGCCGGTCGGCGCGCCGCCCCTGCCCTGTTCTTGATATTTCCCAAGGAATCGAAACATCAGCCGAACGCCTGGCCTTTCGTCCTCATCTGAACCAGCAGGAAGGCGATGGACGCCAACCGCAGACCAGAAGGAGATGCACGTGAAGACCCCGAACTGGACCGTGTTGGTCACCGCCGTTGCGACCGCCGCGATGGCCGCAGCCCTCAGCGCCCCGGCGCTGGCACAGACCGCCACGCACGACCACAGTGCTGCCACACCGCACAAGCTCACGCTGAACCAGGGCCGCAAGTGGGCTACCGACGAGCCTTTGCGTGCCGGCATGGAGCGCATCCGCGGCCTCGTCGAACCGCAACTCCGCGCCGCTCACGCTGGCAAGCTCACGCCGGCGCAATACCGCGAGCTGGCAACGCAGGTGCAGACCGAGGTCGGCGGCATCGTCGCCAACTGCAAGCTCGAACCAAACGCCGACGCGATGCTGCACCTGGTGATTGCCGATATCGGCGCAGGCACCGACGCGATGGCCGGCAAGGACGCCAAGACCCGGCCGGCGCTGGGCTTGGTCAAGGTGGCGGAAAGCCTTAATCAGTACGGCAGCCATTTCGACCACCCCGGCTTCGAGCCCATCCGCAACGCTTACTGAAATCCCGAGGAGACGGTCATGAAGTTCACCACTCCCCAGCCCCTGCAACACGAACATGAAGCCCTGCATGAGCGGCTGCGCCAGGCCACGCAGGCCGGTGGCGAGATCGGCGAAGCGGCCAAGACGCTGGCGCGCCTGACGCACCCGCACTTCGTCAAGGAAGACCAGATCGCGCTGCCGCCGCTGGGCCTGCTCGCAGCGCTGGCGCGCGGCGAATGGAACGCCGAGATGGCCGAGGTGCTGCCGCTCACCGAGCAGCTCGAGGCGGAGCTGCCGCAGATGCTGGCCGAACACCAGAGCATCGTCGCAGCGTTGAACAGGCTGCGTGACGTCGCCGCGCGCGCCGGCCGCAGCGAGATCGTCGCGTTTGCCGAAGCCCTGGTCGAACATGCACGCACCGAAGAAGAGGTGATGTACCCGGCCGCGGTGCTGGTGGTGTGAACGGAGGTTAGGAAGCGCGCAATTCCGGTGGTGAGGTCGCGCTTTTTGAGCAGCAAGGCTCCTGCAGCGGTTGCATGAGGGAGCCCGCCCGGCAGGCCGCCCTGCAGGGCGGCCTGCCGGGCGAAGTCGCGTCGTTCAGGCAGGGGGTGACGGCGCCGAGAACGCTGTAGGCAGCGCGGCGAGCAGCATGCGAGGGAGCTACAACGGCAATTCCCGCCGAAGGCATCAGGCGGACACGGCAGCGGCCAACTTCGTGGCAGAGGCATGCCGCGCCGTGTCCCACACCACGGTCGTCACGACGGTGAGTGCAGCACCAGTGTTGCACCGAGCACGTCAGGGCGTCCAGCACTTCGGCTGCGAATGCCGAGGTGCCGTGCCGCAGTGGAGCGATCTCCCCGCTTGTTCCTGTGCAGCCGCTGCCGCGCGCAGGTGCTGCTGTGCAGCCACTGCGATCGCGGCCAGCACTATTGCGGGCGCGAATGCTCCAGCGCAGCACGGCGTGAGCGCCGCCGTGAGGCTGCCCAGCGCTACCAGCAAAGCCGCCGTGGCCGCCTGGCGCACGCCGCGCGCTCGCGGCGTTGGCGTGCGCGCCAGGCCGCACGTGCCGACACCGCGGCCGAGGGTGTCGGCGCCAACATCGTGACGCACCAGGGTTGCCCCACACCGGCAGCGGCGGCTCCACTGGCCGCATGTGCCCGCACCACCGTCATCCCAGCCCCCAAGGCATTGACGCCTGCGCCCGGCATACCGCTGCCGTGGCAGTGCCAGCAATGCCGGCGACCGCTGTTACCCCATGTGCGCCAGGACTTCCTGCGCAGGAGGCACGGTCGTGACCATCTCCCCTGACCTGGGCGCCGAGATCCTGCGGCTGCACCACGCCGAGCTCTGGCCGGTGGGCACTATCGCGTACCAACTGGGCGTGCACCACAGCACCGTGCGGCGAGTGCTCGCCGCCGAAGGCCTCACGCCACACGCGTACACGCCGGTGCCGCGCCCAAGCCGCGTCGACCCGTACCGTGCCTTCATCGGCGAGACGCTGGCCAAGTACCCGACGCTCACGGCCAGCCGGCTGTACGTGATGGTGTGCGAGCGCGGCTACGCGGGCTGCCAGCGTCACTTCCGGGAACTGGTGGCCGGGATGCGGCCGCGTCCCGCGGCACAGGCCTACCTGCGGCTTCGCACGCTGCCCGGTGAGCAGGCCCAGGTGGACTGGGCCCACATGGGCCACATCGAGGTCGGCCGGGCGCGGCGCCCGCTCATGGCCTTCGTGATGGTGCTGAGCTACTCGCGCCGTATTTACCTGCGCTTCTTC
Source organism: Azohydromonas lata (assembly GCF_034427735.1). Taxonomy (NCBI): domain Bacteria; kingdom Pseudomonadati; phylum Pseudomonadota; class Betaproteobacteria; order Burkholderiales; family Sphaerotilaceae; genus Azohydromonas; species Azohydromonas lata. The sequence goes on along the minus strand of NZ_JAXOJX010000001.1, from coordinate 307,753 downwards.
ATGGACGCACGCATGGACAGCTTCCTGCGTGGCCACGTCGAGGCCTTCGCGGCCCATTGTGGTTGTGCACGCATCCTTCTGTACGACAACCTCAAGAGCGCCGTGCTGGAGCGTGTAAGCGATGCCATCCGGTTCAACCCCACGTTGCTGCGCCTGGCATCGCACTACCGCTTCGAGCCCCGGCCCGTGGCCGTGGCGCGGGGCAACGAGAAGGGCCGCGTGGAGAGAGCCATCAACTACATCCGCACGAACTTCTTCGCCGCCCGCAGCTTCACCGATCTGGCCGACCTCAACGACCAGGCCCGGCGCTGGTGCGATGGCGCCGCGTGCGAGCGGCCCTGGCCCGAGGATCAGCGCATGACGGTTGGCGCCGCGTTCGAGGCCGAGCGATCCCATCTGCTGCCGCTGCCATCGTACGACTGGGTGTTGGGCGAGCGGGTGGCCGTCGCAGTCGGCAAGACGCCCTACGTGCGCTTCGACCTCAACGACTACTCGGTGCCCCACACCCACGTGCAGCGCACCCTGGCGGTACTGGCTGACGAGCAGCGCGTACGCATCTTCGACGGCCCTGCCGAGCTGGCCTGCCACGCGCGTTGCTGGGACCGCGGCCAGCAGATCGAGGACCCGGCGCATGTGCAGGATCTGGTCGCGCACAAGCGTCAGGCTCGGCAGAACCGCGGTTACGACCAGCTGGCCCAGGCCGCGCCGGCCAGCGCCCAGCTGCTGCAGATGGCCGCCGCGCGCGGCCACAACCTCGGCGCCATCACCGCCGCCTTGCTGCGGCTGCTGCAGCGCTACGGCGCGCAGCCGCTGCAGGACGCCATCCTCGACGCCATCGGCCGCGGCGTGCCGCATCACAACGCCGTGAGCCTGGCCCTGGAGCGCGCCCGCGAGGCCGCCGGGCTGCCGCCACCCATCCCGCTGATCCTGCCCGAGCACGTCGCGCGCCGCGATGCGCCGGTGCGTCCTCACTCGCTGGAGATCTATGACCGCCATGGCCGCCGTCCCGAACACCCTGCCCAAGACGAAGCTGAGGACTGACGCCACCTTCACGCTGGCGGAGCTGCGCGAGCAAGCCAAGGCGCTGCGCCTGCATGGGCTACTTGCTCACTGGGGCGAGATCACGACAGACCCCGACTCGCAGCGCCGCGTGCACCAGTGGCTGCAGTGGGAACTTGCCGAGCGGGCTGACCGCAGCCTGGAGCGGCGACTGCGCGACGCGCATCTGGGGCAGTTCAAGCCGCTGGCCGACTTCGACTGGAGCTGGCCCAAGGAGATCGACCGCGCTGCCATCGAGGAGCTCATGGGGCTGCAGTTCCTGGAGGACGCCACCAACGTCGTGCTGGTCGGCCCCAACGGGGTGGGCAAGTCCATGTGCGCAGCCAACCTCGGCTACCAGGCCGTGCTGGCCGGCCACACGGTGCTCTTCACCACCGCCGGCCAGATGCTCAGCGAACTCGCCGCCCTGGACAGCGACTCGGCGCTGCGCCGGCGGCTACAACGCTACGCCGTGCCTGACGTCCTATTGATCGATGAGGTCGGCTACCTGTCCTACTCCGACCGCCACGCCGACCTGCTGTTCGAGCTCGTGAGCCGGCGCTACCTGAACAAGAGCACGGTGGTGACGACGAACAAACAGTTCGCAGACTGGGGGCAGGTCTTCCCGAGCGCCGCCTGCGTGGTCTCGTTGGTGGACCGCCTGATGCACCGGGTAGAGGTGGTGCGCATCAAGGGTGAGTCCTACCGCCAGAAGGAAGCCGAGGAGCGGGCTGCGCAACGTGCGGCTGCTCGCACCTCCGCCACGCGCGCACGCTCAACCGCGAAGGCCCGTGCATGAACTCCACTCCCAGACCCGAGACGGCAAACGGCATCGAGCTGCCCACGCACTGGACGCCCGAGCAGGCGTTGGCGGTCTTCGAGGCCGTGGACTTGCTGCGCGACTACCTCTGGGCCGCGTACGGGCCCGAGATCCAGCGCGCGCTGCGCGACGACCGTGTGACGCAGCAGCGCTCGCTGCCCTTGGACTCGGACGAGCCGTTCTGACAACGGCTGTGCAGCTCCTGCTCATGGCCTGAAGCCCTGGTACCTCTCCCGGGGTCCCTGGGAAGCGAACTGGACTTCGCCGGGGAAGGCCCGGTCTGTTCAGCTTTACACCAGCTGCAAGACTACCGTGCATGGACTCGGCCGATCACGCGCACCTGTACGCTTACCGCACTCAGCTGGAGCACGAGTTGCTGGCCATCGAGCAGGCGCTTGAGGGCCACATGCTCACCGCTGGCGACGTTGAGCGGCTGCAGCTAACCGCCCGGCAAGAGAGCCACCTCGCTGAACTCAGCGCGGTCAATGCCCGGCTCAGCGCGCTGCGCGACTCCGTGGCTCCGACATAGCCCCCGCCTTCACCAGCACGCCCGCCTCAGCCGCACGCCGTCCAAGGCCGCGGCAGCCCCTTGCCGCCACCCCTGCGCCGCGTGTAGCTAATGCCCGGCCGGCGCGCAGCTCGCCGCCGAAAAGCGCGTCGACACCGCCGAAAAGCGCGACCTCACCACCGAATACACGCGCTTCCTGACCGCCGCCAACAGGTGGGCCAGGTGGTGCGGCAACGGCTGGGCCAGCGATCACCTGCTCCGGCGCGAGAAGGGCGAGCATGAAGACGCCCGCCTTCTTTGATGCGGTGCCGGCGACCGTGGTCGCCGATCCGTTGGCCGAGACGCTCGGCGTAGCCTAGGGCGGGCTGATCGAGTACCGGTAAGTCGATGCGGTCAAGCTCGCCGACCACTGGTGCCCGACGGTGGCCGGTGCCTGGCTGATGACGCGTGCGGCGCTGGCGTGGCTGTATGCGGGCGAAACGCCGCGGCGTGGCGAGATCCGCGTCGAATTGGGCCAGGGTGTCGGCGTGGCGGGCTTGGTGACCGGCGCGGCCAACGAGGGCGGCTTCAAGGACCTGGCCGGCCGCTTCGCGCGCCAGGGCCTGCTGCGCTTCGGTGTGGCGATGAGCGGCGAGATCCGCTTCACGCGGCTGGACACCGGACGACGCGTCGAGCTGTCGCACCGGCCCAGGCGGTACCGCGGCCCGCCGGGTTGAGCGAGCGGCTGTGCGACACCCTTGCGGCGCAGGCGCCGGGCGCGACACGGCGTTGATCGAGATGGTGGCCTGAACAACATGGCGCGCCGAGAGATCGCGCCCGACGCGTTCCTCGCCGGCGTGCCGCTGTTCAAGACTCCAGACGCCGCCACGCTGGCACGATTGGCGGCGGCCACCACGCGGCGTGCGCTCAAGCGCGGCGAGACGCTTGTCCGCAAGGTCGATCCGGCCACCGGCATGTACGTCGTCTACGGCGAGATCAAGCTGAACGCCACCACGCCGGCTCGCGGGCATCGTTGGGTCGAGGCGGAGTTTTAGCGAGCCGGTGATGTTTCTTGAGCGCCCGCCCATCGTCGACGCTCAGACGGCCAGCGATGCGCTGCTGTTGCACCTGCCCAAGGAGGCGCGATGTTCGAGGAGATTGAGCGCAATCCGAACTTCGCGCTTCGCATGATCTCCGGCGCTGAGTCAGCGCATCGAGCGCCTGGTACGTGAACTCGATCGCCAGGCGCTGGGCAGTGGCAGCGAGCGCTTCATCGATTACCTGCTACGCCACGGCCAGGGCAAGGCGGGCACGTTGAAGCACGGCGGTCCTACCTGTTCGGGCCGACCACGGCCGGGCCAGTGCACGGGGTGTAGGTCGATGTCGGCGATAAGGTCAGGGCCGGTCAGTTGCGGCCGAGCCCGGCGGATCTAGACAAAAGCCTTGCCGCGCTCGACGCCTTGATCCGCGCGCACCGGCAGTGCGGCCGCGGCCGTGGAGGCTCAGCGCAAGAACGCTCTCAACTGAGACCGATTTCTAGCCGAAGGCAGAAGAAGAGCGTGCGCAACGACTAACGCGACAAGTGCAGTCGTGCAACGCACGCCGGCGAGATTCCATGACTCCGAGGGCGGGTCAGTGGCTGCGCTGGGCGGATGAACGCCGGGTGAACACGCTCTTCAGCGTCTGTACACCCCTCGCCTTGCAGACTGCAAGCACAGTCGATGTCGACTGGGCAATGCTGCAAAGGAGATCCTCATGAACTCGACATCTTTGCTCTCAGCGATCGGGATGCTGGCGATCGCCGCCGCCGCGAGTACCGCGTCCCTTGCGTACGCCGGCCTAGGTTTGCTTAACGAGCCTGCAATGCCGCAGGCCCTACAGCCAACCGGGCGCGCGCTGACAGCGATGAACACGGGCTGGGTCAGCCGGGATACAGATCGGCACAACGGGCACCGGCGTGATCACGAGCGTGACAGGCCGATGCACCCGACTGCAGCTGCAAAACTCGGCATGCAGGCGGTGCCCACCAGCACGGGCCCGGGTGAGCCTGCCCACGGTTGGCGCTATTACACGGACGCCCCTGCGGGCCGTGCCGTGGTCATCAGCCCGCAGGGCGAGTACTTTCTCAGCCGCGGAGAGGGCCTTCGCCTGGTGGCCGTCACGCAGTCCGTTCACTGAGCAGCTCTGCAGGCACGCCGGCACGCCGTTGAGATTCCTCAACCGTTTTCTGATGTTCTGGGCACATCCTTCACATTGAACGAGAGCCTGGACTGCAATCCGTGCACTGTTCGTCCCCTGCCCGCAGCCTCGCGATGGCGAGGCTCATCGTTGCCGCTCAGCCAGCGTGGGCCGTCAACGACTGCGATGCCTCTGCCAAGGCGCGGCGCGCGTCGAGCTGGTACTGGGCGACGCGCGCCTGGCATTGGAAATAGATGAGCCCAACCGCTGCGACGTGCTGGCCGGCGACGCCGTGCTGGCGCACCTGCTCTCGCGCGAGGCGATGCGCCTGCATGGGCCTCGGACCGGCCCAACGGCCTACACGACGGTCCAAGATGCCTTCGCAACGTTCAGCCGCGCAGCAGCTTGGTCTTTGCCCGTGCCAAGGATTCAGGCTTGCCCAAGAGCACCAATGTATCGCCCGAGCGCAGCACGATGGCATCGTTGGCCTGCACGATTTGACCAGAAGCGCGGCGGATGGACAGAGTCCGTACGCCCAACGCATGCAACGCCAGTTCGCCCAAGTTGTGCCCCAGGCTGGTCGCAGCGGCCGGCAAGCTCACGCTAAAAAGCTGGACGTGCTGGCGTTCTTCCATCATTGGATCGTCGTCGGCACCATGGAAGTAACCGCGCAGCAAAACGTAGCGAGCATCGCGCGCGGCGCGCGTGAGCCGGATGACTCGACGCGCCGGTACACCCACCAGCGCAAACACATGGCTGGCCAGCATTAGCGAGCCTTCCAGCGCCTCGGGTACCACTTCAGTGGCGCCTGCGGCACGCAGCGTCTCCAGGTCGCTGTCGTCGGTGGTGTGCACGACCACTGGCACCTGCGGCGCGTGCTCGCGTACGAGGCTGAGCACTTTGAGCGTCGACGCGGTGTTGTGATAGCTCAGCACCACGGCGCTGGCCCGCGTCAGGCCCGCAGCCATGAGAGTGCGTAGCCGCGCCGCGTTGCCGAAGACCACGCTCTGGCCGGCGGCGGCGGCCTGGCGCACGCGGTCGGGATCCAGGTCCAGCGCCATGTATGGGATCTTCTCTGCCTCCAGCATCCTCGCCAAACGCTGGCCACTGTCTCCGTAGCCGCAGATGATCACGTGCGCCTCGTTGCGCATGGATTTCTTGGCGATGGTGGTGAGCTGCACCGACTGCAGCATCCATTCTGTGGCCCAGAGCCGCATCACGATGCGGTCGGCATGCATGATGACGAAGGGCGTGGCCAGCATCGACAGCACCATGCTCGCCAGCACGGGGCTGACCCATTTGGGATCGATGAGCCCGTGCTCGCTAATGAGCGCCACCAGCACGAAGCCGAACTCGCCCGCATGTGCCAGGTACAGGCCCGTGCGCAGCGCCACGCCCGGGGTGGCATGGAACAGCCGCGCCAAGCCCGCCACCAACACGAACTTGGCCAGCAGCGGTAGCGTGCTCAGCAGCAGCACCAGCGGCCACTGCGTGAGCATCGGGCGGCCGTCGAGCCTCATGCCGACAGTGATGAAGAACAGGCCCAGCAGCACATCGTGGAAGGGGCGGATGTCGCTCTCCACTTGGTGCTTGAAGGGCGTTTCGGCGATGAGCATGCCCGCCACGAAGGCGCCCAGCGCCAGCGACAGCCCGGCGTGCTCGGTGAGCCAGGCCAGGCCCAGCGTCACCAGCAGCAGGTTCAGGACGAACAGCTCCTCGCTCTTGCGCCGCGCCACCAGCGTGAGCCACCAGCGCATGAGCTTCTGTCCGCCGGACAGCAGCAGCGCTAGCAGCGCTGCGGCTTTGAGCAGCGCCAGGCCCAGGGCCTGCCACAGGTTGCCGCCGCTGTCGCCCAGCGCCGGGATCAACACCAGCAGCGGCACCACAGCCAGATCCTGGAACAGCAGCACGCTCAGCACGCGGCGCCCATGCTCGCTCTGCAACTCCAGCCGCTCGGCCATGAGCTTCACGACGATGGCGGTGCTGGACATGGCGATCGCCCCACCCAATGCCACCGCGCCCTGCCACGACAGCTTCCAGGGGCGCGCTGTGAAGGAGAAGGCTAAGGTGAGCAGGAAATTGCCCAGCACCGCGCCGATCATCGTCAACGCCACCTGTGACAACCCCAGCCCGAACACCATCGCGCGCATGCTGCGCAATTTGGACAGGTTTAACTCCAGGCCGATGGCGAACATCAGGAACACCACGCCGAACTCGGCCAGGTACTTCACGCCCGCGCTGTCCTTGGCCAGCGCCAGCGCGTTGGGGCCGATGAGCACGCCCACGACGAGGTAGCCCAGCATGGGCGGCAGCTTCATGGAGCGGCAAAGCACCACGCCGAGCACGGCGGCAACGAGATACAGCAGGACGACTTCAAGCGTGGAGGCCATGGAACAGGAGACAAAGGCCGTCGCGGTCTCAAGCGCCCTGAGTGTGCCCCTTGGCGCGGTGAGTGATCGGGCGTCATCTCACGAGCGGCGATGGAAAACAACGACTCGGGCAATCAACACATGACGGCCCCACACGCAGCCGTTTCAATCAACGTTAACCCAGATAATTGCCCATAATCTCCTATAAATAAAAGCTGTCGCAAGTTGACTTGGCTGCGGCGGATGGCTGCTGATCTGAAGCCCGACAAGCACTTAGGAAGGTGAGCGACTCATGACCAAGGCGCCCAGCCCGAGACTCACAGACCCAGGAATCTGCTGCTACTCACAGAGCGATCACCTGAAAGTCACCGCGCAGCCGCTCCAGCAACGTGCCATCGAGCCGTGGTGGATGGCACGCGCCCAATGCTGCGACAGCGTGTAGTCACTACCGCTGCACAGGTCGTTGTTGAGGCCCAGGGCCTTAAAAGCCGTGCCAGTCAGATCAGCCATCAGCAGTTGCGGCCGTGCAGGCCGCTGCAGCGGCACTATCCACCGGCCAGCCAGCTCCGCCGTGGCCACCAGCCAGGAACCGTGGCGCCAAGCCGACGACTCGTGGATCACGGTTTCGACAAAAGCCGTGGCGACCTGATCGGCGGCATAGCAGACACCGAACCGCTGCTGCGAATCATCAAAGCGCCGAGCAGCCACCCTGCCCCACCATGGCTCAGTGGCCGGGTGCCGCGACAGGCGCACCGGGCTCTCAATGGGAACTTCGACGGGCTGCAGCAGGTGCTCGCAAGTGCCGCGCTCAGGTGCGCGCATCGCTCCCGGAGTCGGCGTCGGGATGCATGCGCTCGCGCGCCCAGGCTTGTGCCAGCTGCACGGTGCGTGCGAGCTGCTCGGCCTGTATCGGTACCGCGGGAACAAGTCTGCTGGGGGTTACAGCCACCGTGAATGGGTCCCCTCACGGACTGTTTGCGCGGTGGGAATGGCATCGGGACCGACACGGCCGGACGCCGCCTTCGTGCACGAAGCAAGGGAACTGAGTTCAGCGGCGCAACGACCAAGCGCCCGTTCACGGAACGAAGTTGAGGCTCTACGGGAAACCCGTACTCTTGTTGACCGGTGCGTGCCCAGCGCTTTCAAACTTGGCTATGCGCATTTCCGGACTGCCATGGCGTCAAGCAAGGCAGCCTGCCCTACACCGCTTGGCACGCTTGAATCACACGGTGTGGTGGCCTTGGGCCACCACACCGCGCTAGATTGAAAGGGTCCAGGCTGCGCCGTGACGCTACTCGCTGCTGCAAAGCGTAGTGGCAGGTGGCGCTTCCGGTGGCCGATACGCCGCACCAGCCGCCCGGCGCGGACTGCACTTCTTTCCCCAAGAACGCTTTACGCCGCGGGCCGTTCCTGTCATGGCGCGGGCGCGTGCCCCGCGACTAAGGAGGTGGGCAGGGTCAACGGTGCCCTGCCGCGTGGCGCGCTGGTGCCAGAAGGCAACAGGCGGGGTGCGGAGTTTTCGCGCGTGGGATCGCTACGCCGCATGAAATTCATATCAGCTATCAGCTTGGCAACGCAGTTCAACGGCAACGTACCGCCAAGAGAAGTCAGTTCTGGACAGCTCCAAACCTGCACGTAGCGGAACAGGCACACCGGTTGGTTTCTTGATCGACACGGCTTGGCAATCAGGCAGAGGAACATCGAGTGCGGGACGAGGCGCAGCAGGAGATGCAATCGCTTGTGAATGCGTTGCTCGAACTTCTACACTCGGTGTGGTGCAAAGGTGTCGGCGCATGGCTATTGCGCAGCGCAGTTGCGCGCCCACCTGTGGCACGGTGGCCCGGGGCCACCACGCCGGGTGCACTGTGCGCTTTAGCAGCGATGTCGATGAAGCGGCCCGACGGTTGCCAGGGATCACACGGAGGCTTCCATGCCTCCACGCAATCACGGATTGAGTGTCGACTTCCTGGAGCAGGTTCGGGCCGTACTGGACTGCCTTGGGCAGAACGCCGTGACGGGTCTGCCAAGATGACAATCCCCTTCTCATCATGGCTGAGGACGAAGTGGTCTCCCGGAAAGCGCTGTGCCCTCACCGCGTGAGCGCCGTGCGCCGCTGCACGTGCCTCCGCGCCATCAGTACTCCGCCCGGACGCATGTGGCTGGCCAAGCTTTATGGCTGAACGTCCAGCAGGCAGCCTGCACTGTGGTGGATTTGAGGGGTTTTGTACGAGAGCACACGCGAGCCTGCGAAAGGAGGCGGTGGCCCCGGGCCACCGCCCCATCGTTCCAAGCTGCAATGAAAAATCATCGCTGGACAGGACCTCGTGTGGTCGGTCCCAGCAGTTCACATGGTCATGTGAAGTTGAGGGTGGCCCCAGGCCACCGCCGTTTGACGGGGCCTCCAGTCAGCGCAATTGTTTCTTTTAAGAGAAAAAGGCTGGCCAAGCGTTTGCAGTGAAAAGGCGCAGGCTGCTCGCGTCTCGCGGAAAAGTGGCCTCAGGCCACCGCTTTCGGGCAAGAAAGGAAACGGGACCACGCCGCTTGGCACAGTGTCTTTCCAACGCAGCAGACGCTGAGCAGAAGGCTTGCTGGGTTTGATGGGGAAAAGGGCTGCGACCGACGTATGGCCGATGCGCCGGCTTCGTGTAGGGAATTCACGAGGCGACACCGCCAGCTACGAGCACCAAGCCCAGCACGCCTTGCCACTGGTGGGCAGGCGCACAACGCATTGGTGGAAGAGGTTTGCCAAAGAATGCACGCACCGCACGAGGATCGAAGCGGCCCGGTGATTCAAAGCCACTGGGCCGTCGCAGTACAAGGCACACGCGGTTTAATGCCCTCGACACCCTATTCCCGATGGCCGAAGACGCTGGATCTGCAGACCTGCCGCAGGACTATCAAACGCAGGACTGAATGAAAACGAACTTCGCCGCCGGTGGTGGGGGTGCTCGCCGGCAGTCGACATGTTCTGTGACCTTCCTCTGTCACATTGCCGCGGATCCGATGCGGTGAGTAGCCAGACACCAGTACTCAACCGCGAAAGTCGCTTCCTGCGAGCAATGCCCGTTCATGGACATCTCCGACCCGGTTCGGTGATCGTGCCACCGCCGCCTTCCTGTCCGAGGTGGCCATTTGGTGGCCTGGGGCCGCGATGCGTTGCACGAGGATTCGTGGCGGCGCAGCAGAGTTGCCGCAATTGGACTCGCGGCGAAAAAGATGCCTGCCGTCGGCAGCGCAGTAGGACAGCAATCACTTCGTGTGCAGCCAGGCCCACACCCGAAGACACGCGCCTTGTTGCGGCACTAGCACCGGATCCCGGCATACGCTTGCCAAGCATGCAAACGGTGGCCCGGGGCCACCGCGTGCGTCTCGTCGCGAGACAGGGTAAATGCCGTGCCGCCCCAGCACCGGTCCGCAGCATCCGCGCCGACACGGCAGTTGCTGTCCTCTTGGCACGACCCGGCTGTCGACGTCGCCGAGTTGGCTGTGCCGGACCCGCCCTGCGCCGACAGGCATGCAACAGGACCGAGCGTAAGGCAAGCCAGCATGGGCAACCCGGTACCTATTCGGGAACGGGCTGCAGCGTAAGCAAACGGCGATCACGCTCGTCGTTCGCGCAAGTTGACAGGGCAGCGCACGCCAGGCCGCAGCTATATCACCGGGTCAGTTGATTCATCTTGCAGACTTGGTGGCCCCAGGCCACCGGGTCGCCCAGGATTGGCACTTCGCCGATCCGCACGCCACGAGTTCTGTATACCGACCATCCGCCCGAGGCCTGCAGCAATCCTATTTAGCGCTACAGGAGCACGGGCGACTATTTATCGGCTGGCAGTCAACCTGGACCAATCGTCTGGAGACAGGGGCGGGCGGTGCGGCGTTGCAAGCAACCGTACCTGTCGGGCCAGGCCCCATTGGCCTTCCTGCCATGGGGCTCCTCGACGGCTCCCAGACACCGTTGGAGCGAGAGCTCTCGTGAGGCTGACTTCTCGGAGACCTTTGTCCGCACAACCTCTTTCCAGCGGCTGTGCCGCTTGCGTTGGTCGGCACTATACCGGCATGAAGTCCTGCCGGAACCTGACTGGTGGCCCGGGGCCACCGAGGGGTCCGCAAATCGCGCCGCAACCACGGAAACTCCTCGGAATGCACGCGGCCCGCTGTCCATTCAAGCCGCCAAGAAGGGATTCCTTGTAAGCGGCGCCGATATCTTGGCCGCCGATGCAGTAGGCACGCCCTGCTGCGTCCATTCTTGAGAGAAAAGCTCTTTGGCGGGCGCTGGCCCATCCGGGCTTGGCGACGTCGCGGTGCCGCCTCAACCTCCCGCGCCGACGCACGTCGACCAACTGACCCCCTTCGTTTCGCCGGCGTATCAGATTTGGGCCCTGCCCCCGGTGGCCTCAGGCCACCGACAGCGCTGCTGCAGCGATGGTCACTGGGGAGCACAGCAGCGGCTTGGCAAACGGGAGTGGCCATAGCCGCCTAGTCATGGTGTGCCGGCCTGAAGGATGCCGCTGCAACACATGCATCGGGGCGCTGCAGTGGTGCGTCAGATAGCAAATTTGCAAGAGGCATGGAAGGTTCAACCGCCATGCCGATCGATGTACCCGCGGCCGTTTCATCAAGGGGCATCCTTGGTGAAGCATCAGCACGCGACAGAGTTGCTGGGTGGCGCCGCTTGGCCGGTTGATGGCCGGTCCATGGTCTCTTACGGCGCGAGCGGCATTCTCAGCGGCTACCGCACCGCCGGCGGTCGGGTCACTCCGATGCAATGTGGTACGCGGCGAGCCTCGGAAGTGCACGAACGTCGATCCTGCTGCTCTGCTTACGTTGTAGCTTGAGTCCGGCTTCTGACACGGCCAAGCGCTGAACCATGTACACCACGGAGTCTGCAAAAGACCAGTCCCTCGACCAACGAACCTCCGTCTTCTTAAGGCTGCAGCGGAATCGGCGAGCCGCTGCTATTTGGTGGCCCCGGGCCACCACAGCAGAATGGGCAGATGCAAAGCATGCATCCACCACAGGGCAAATGAAAAGGGCTCCTCGAAGGGAGCCCGGGTTGCGTAGCAGTTCTGCGGTGCACTATTGCTTGTGCAGCTTGTCGCGCTCTTTCTCTAGCAACGCCTGGATTGCCTCGACCAAGCGCGGCGTCAGCCTCATCTCCTTGGATAACTTGACGGAGAGCCAACGGTCCGCACATTCGAGCGTGGCAACCGGGCGCCCATGGCTGCCCGCGATCTCTATGCGCTGCGGCCGCGCATTGGCCGACACCGTCAGAATCTCGAAAACTTCCCGTGCACCCAGCCGGCCCTTCTCTTCCCTTGCTTTCTGGGCACGCTGGGAGACTCCGTCCGGATCCTTCTGGACTGCGTCGGCAAGCTTCTCTGCCCAGCCTTTCTGAATGCTGCGCTTGCTCGGGAAAGCCTCGAGCACTTCAGCCGGCAGTGACGCAAGGAGCAGATAGCGACGCACCAGCCCCTTGTCCTTGCCGATCCTGTTAGCTAGGGCCGTGGGCGACGTGAACAGGCCCGCGTCCAGCGCAAGCTTGTAGCTGCGTCCCTGCTCGTACGGCGAAGGATTGGCACGCCCGGCGTTCTCATACTCCATGGCCTCCCACAGGGCCATGTCGGTCATGTCAGTGACCACCGCGGCCAGCACCTTCAACCCGAGTTCTGCACAAGCACGGGTACGGCGCCTACCGAACACCATCTCGTACACGCCTTCCTGCCCGGCATTGGCCCTGACCAGGATAGGCTGCACGTTGCCGCGCGTCTTCTCGATGGCGGCCTTGAACTCTTCCCATTCATTGCCTTCGAAACTTTCGGCGTCACGGTTGGGAAAAGGGCCGGGCGTAATGCTGGCGGGATCCAGCGGCAAGGTCGGCTGAGCACCGACCCACTTCTCAAGCTGCTTTCGCAGGCTTGCCAGTTCGCGTTCGGTGTCCTTCTGGACCCCCATCATGGCCAGCAAGGTTCCCGGTGCCGTACGAGGCTGCGAGGTCAGCGGCGCAGTCGACGTGGCCCCAGGCACCGTCTCTGCAGGACGTGGCACGGCTGCCGCCGAGGCTGTTGGCTGGATCTTCTCGACCGCCGCAGTTGCCTGCGCGATCCGGTCCTTCATCTTGCTCACAGTGCGGCCTCCCTGGCTTCAACGCCGAACAGGGCGCGCTGAGCGGTCTGATTGGCCCAAGCCTTTCCGATCGACGACTCCAGCATGTCGACCACGCGGTTTGCCGCATCCACCGCGCGAGCGAACGTTGCCCTGGACCCCTCGTAGGTTGTCACGTCGAACACGGTGCCAAACGACAGCGATGTCGTGCCGGCCGCCTTGGAGTCGGGGATTTCCACCGGAAGCACGAACTCGCCGTAGGCCTTGGCGATCCACGTCGCCACGGTGGTCGCGTTGTCGTCGCCTGCCTTGACCTTGGAGAGCAGCACATGGACGAAATCGAACTCCGACCGTCCGCCGTTGTAGGCAGCGTTCTGGGCGAGCTCGGAGAACAAACCGAAGAACTGGGCTGAGGACGCGAAGTCGAGATTGTTGGGCGGCAAGGGAATCAGCAGTCCGTCAGCCGCGTTGAACGCGTTCATCACCGTGAAGCTAAGCGACGGGCTCGTGTCGATCAGGATCACGTCGTACTGATCGCGCAACTCCTCCAGGCCGGCATCAAGAACCATGTAGAAAACAAGTCCTTCGGTGCCCTCGCGCATCTGACGGGCAGGCAGCAGGAACTCGGCGTTGTAAAGATTGGGATTGCTCGGGATAAGGTCGATGTTGGGCCAGTAGGTCTTTCTCACGGCGTAAGCCGCGCTGTCCTTCTCGCCTGCGAACAGCGGCACCAGCGTGTCGTCCATTGGCAGTGTGCTGATCTCATGCCCGAAGCCAAACAGCGTCGTGAGACTTCCCTGTGGGTCCAAGTCGATGGCCAGCACCTTGTGGCCACGCAGTGCCAGGCCCTGTGCCAAGGTCATCGACGTCGTCGTCTTGCTGACTCCGCCCTTGAAGTTGCCAACCGCGATTGTCACGGCCCTGCATCCCTGGGGGCGCAACTTGTCGGATCGGTACGCGCGAGCCCAGGTCGAAGCCTCCTCCACAGTGAAGAAGCGGCGGTTGTTGCCCCGGGCCACTTCACCCTTGGGAAGGTCACCTCGCGACACCCGGTAAAGCACTTGGTCATTGGAGATGCCGCACAACGCTGCCAGCTTCCCAGTGGACAGGGTGGGAGGCGTCTTCACCCTGTCCGGCGCAAAGATCGCACCGCGTACCGTTTCCAGTGTGGTAGCTGCAACCTCAGCAGCCTGGGAAATCCGGCTGAGAGGGACCTTGGGATAGGGAAGGGTACGTGTGCTCACTATGGATGCTCGCTTGGGGACGGAGTCCGTGAAATTCGACGGATTCGATCATAAATCACGGACTAGTGGTATGGCGCCAACTACGTGGATACAAAAATACAACTCAACTACCAATACCAATACAGGGGCCAAAAACTTCTTTTAAATCAGCGACTTACACCATTTTGAGTGAGTTGAAACCGGAAAGCCGGTGAGTTGAAAACGGGCTGCGGTGTGTTGATAGCTGAGGATTGGTGAGTGCCTTACGGGGGTTTGGGTGAGTTGAATCCTGGGGCTGGCGCAGAGAAGAGTCAGCGCCCACCTCCATCGCAGTGATGCTGCATCGTGCTTTCCGCTTGGGTTGGCACCGACCCCAGGAAACATCTCACCTTTAGTGCTCCTGAGCGCCTCCTTCATGAGCACGGCTTCTCCGGCCTCACCGTTTTTCGCCGCTCGACGCGGTTGGAAACGCACCGAAACCACGGGACAGGAGCATCGCAACGTCGCAGCAACGTAGAGCCACCGGAAACGTCTCACCTTTCGAACCATTGCGGTTCCCGCTCCTTTGTCCTGGGGAAGTTTGCGGAATCAAGGGCTGCGGTCGACCAGGGTCCGGAAACGTCTCACCTTTGGCCGCCTGCGCCAGCACGCTCATAACCACTGAACGTGAGGAACCAGCTGCATCCGCTTTGCCGGCAACGCTGCGATAGCACTTGCATCGACGCTCCTGCTGGCCATGCGCACGCACTTGCGCCGAAAGCGTTGCTGCATGACGAGGGCCTGCGTCATGCTGATCAGACGAAGACGGGGGCCGGGCGTCTGGCCGAGGCCGGGCGCTGCTTGCAGTTCTTCTTCTGCAGAAGCATCCCGCACAGCGGAACGCGTCTGTGCTGTCGGCAGGTGTGCGACGACCCCTTCACGTAGCGTCGTCGTGGCGTATCGCCTGCAGACAGCGTGGCCGTACCAGACATGCCGATAGACGGCGCGGTTACGCAGGAATCTCAAGTGAGGACGGAACCACGGCTGGCGCACGGTTGGTCACAGGTCACCGACATTTCCTTGGAAGCGATCCTGAGGTTGAGGTGAGATACTGTCCAGAGGAGACTCACCGATGCCCCCCGCCCCCAAAAAGATCAGCAGCGAAAGCGGTGAGCCGCAGCAGCTGCGCAAGTCCGAACGCATGCTGGTGCTGCGTGCCTCATCCGTCTCGCTCACCCTGATCGCGCGCAAGATGTACAACGCGATGCTTTACGTCGCACAGCGCCAGGGGCTGGAGAGGCCACGCTATTCAGCGCCATTGTCGAAGCTGGCCAAGATCATCGACTACGGCGGGAACGACAATGCGGCCCTGAAACAGATCGTTCGCGAGATGCAGACTTGCCTGATCCAATGGGAGTCGCCGGTCGGGCGGGGCGGTGTCGGCTGGTCGTCGTCACAGCTGATCGGCGGTGTCGAGGTCGGCGTGGTTGCTGGCCAGAACGTCATCTGGTGGGAGTACAGCAGCATCTTCAAGCGCGACATCCTGGAGCCGATGCCCTACGCCACCATTTCGCTGGTGACCAACGCGCGGTTGCGATCGATCTCGGCACTCGCGCTCTACGAGATCTGCTCGCGCTACAAGAACTCGATGCTCACGACCAGGCACCACTGGCGGTGGTGGCGTGATGCCCTGAGCCTGCAGCCCGGCACGATGAAGGAGGGCGGCGAGTACAAGACGTTCCATCGCGATGTTCTCAAGCGCGCCATCAGCGAGATCAACAGCCAGTCGGAGATCGAGATCGAACTTGTCACCCACAAGGAGGGGCGGGCGATCAGCGAGATCCAGTTCAAGGTACGCCCCAATACCAGCGCGCAGCGCGAAGTCCAGGTACCGAACATCGAGCCGGTCGACCTGATGCTCTATGACCGGGCAGCTGCGCTGGGCATAGGCGTCAGATGGTCAGAACGCCTCATCGAGCTCCATGGCGATGCGGCCTTCAGCAGTGGCTTGGACTTGCTTGAAGCCCGCATGAAAAACGCGGCGGCCGAGCTCGTCGCATCGCCGCATCGCTGGCTGGAGGAAGTACTCGACAGGCGGTCACTGCCCTTGTCGATGGCAAGCCAACCGACAGTGGTCGAGACCCAGCCCATGCCAACGACGTCCCCACCGCCCGCGCCCGTCCCGTTCACCTCGATGTCCGTCGCCGACTTGGAGACCCGGGAGAGGCGCAACGCCGAGGCGATCAGCCTGTACGCGCAGTGCAGCGAGGAGGTCAAGCTGGCGTATCGGCAGGCCTTCGCCAGTGCGGTTCTGCCTGGCTTGCATCGCAGCTACAAGACGGATTGGGAACGCAACGGTCCCACCGGACGCATGGTCGGTCCTGTCTTTGTCCGCTATCTCAGCGAGCGGCTTTCCGTGAATTCCGCAGTGTCGGCCCCGTAAGGTAAGCCGCCTGCGCCTGACGCCGCGGATGGCCGGGAGGCGCGGTACAGCCAGGACGCGCTCAGACCGAGCGGTCCGTTCCGTTTGCCATCGTTGCAACAGCCGAACTCTCCGCCGCGCGACTCGCCAGCTCGGGCAGCGACGACTCCGACCGCCCGACATCGAGCACCGGTGTCGCCGTCGCTGCGGTCTGCATCAAGGCAAGGGCGTCGCTGCTTGCACTGATTCCCGCGTCCGACCCGGCCGGCGCTGCCTCATCCAAGCCAGTGGCAACAGCAGCGGGCATGGCCGTGGGCCCTGGATCGCGCATCTCCATGCGCAACCGGTCCGCCAGCAGCCTTGCCAGGGAGGCAGGGCGCCCGGTGATGCGCTTGGCCTTGGCCCGCATCCTGTCAAGCTCGGTCTCGGTCACCAACTCCTCGATCTCCAGCGTCTGCAGCAACGGCATCAACTGGTCAAGCTTGTGAATGAGTTCGAAGTAGCGCCTGCCGATGGCCGAGACGATTGCAACGTCCTCTTCCATAGGGGTCGTCGTGAACGAGGCAACAGCGTCGATGCTGGATTCCTTCAGGCGCTGCTCCATGCCGTCCATGAGCTTGTCGATCAACTTGCTGGCATTGGCGATGGCCTGCTTGATCTGTAGTTCCAGGGTTTCGATTTCCTGATGACTCTTACGCGTCCGGCCAATCGTGGAGATGTAGTACACCCTGGACTGCAGCACGTAGAAGAAGCGCACGAACAACCGCTTGCCCTCCGCGCTGTGCAGCGAGGTCCGGCGCGTGATGGCCGCGGCTTCCACCCGGCGGAAATCCGCTGGCGTTTCCTTGGCCAGGATGCGCCTGTTGGCTTCGCCATGGTCGGTCCGGACCATCGCCGGTAGCTGTCTGAAGTTGTCCATTTGTGCGCATCACTTGCGTGAGGGAGCTGGCCAATCATCACGAAGCATCCGGATCGTTTCCAGGAAAAATCCCGCCGTTTTTTCCGAAGATCAGGCCCCAACCCCCCGCAGACCCCTCGTTGCGGGCTAGCGTTGACAGCGGCCGTGGTCGGATTTACTTTGGCGGCATGTGCAGCAGCTGGCCCTGCACTCAAGCATCAGGCAAGCCACCCAAGGCGCCGCCCCAGTGGTCGGCGCACACCCGCTCCCAGCGGAAACGTTCTTACCAGCCGAGCTGACAGCTTGGCTTTTCGAGGCGCGACGCCACGCCCTGAGCGGGGTCGCGCGCCGAAAAGCTTTCTGATCGGTAGCTGGTAGACCGATCAAGCGGCTCACGCCGCCAGTTCAAACCAGCGCAAGCGGTCGGCATCGATGCCGACGTCATCAACCCTGCGGGGCAATGTGCCTCGCAGGAGTTCCCCTGCAGCGCATTGCTTCGCCCGTTTGGGAGACAGCAATGTCCGTTCATCACCGGGCGTGTGCGTCATCCGCGCGCGACCCAACTTCCGTACCTGTTCCCGGTGCACTGCTTGGTCAGGAAGAGCTCAAGCTGACCTTCGAAGACCTGCCGCCCAGCGCGCAGCAGGCTGTAGCTGAGATGCTTGGCGACCTCGGCGGACGCACTGTCGAATGGTCCGAGCAGGACGTCGTGTACCTGCACTGGCGGCTGCTACAGGAACTGCCTCGCTTGGCAGACCCTGAAACGCCGCTGGAGGAGAAGCTCGACACGTTGGCCTGGGCCCTCGCGAAGTCCGAGCACGATGCCGAGCCTTTCAGCTTCGCGCAGTGCCTTCGGGTCGTCGGCACAAGCCCACTGTCGCCGGCGCCCTACGTCGGCCTGGTGGATGCCGACGACATCCGTGCATGGCTGCGCTGGCACTCGCGGCGCTGGATTGCAGCGACGCTGGAACGGTACCCCCAGTGGGTGCGCGATCTGGTTCGGGCCCAGCCCGACATGGTGTGCCGGGAACTGCAGCGCAATCCCCAGTGGATCAACGAGCAGATCCGAGCACGAGAGCAGGGTCCTCAAGGGGACCTGTTTGGTTCGGATTGTCCGTAGGCGGGAGCTGACCATGCAACTTCCCGCGATTCCCTCGCGGCTCGCGCTGGCCATGCTGATTGTGCTGTTCGGCTTAGCGGGTGCGTTGGACCGTGACACGAATGGTGATCCGGTCTCACATGCTGCTTCGCACGCCACGGCCGGGTTGCAGGGCCACGCCGTCCGGCGTGCGCCGCAGCATCTGTGCTTGCTGTGCCAAGTGCCAATCGAAGAGCGACACGAGGCGGTACGCCGTCTCGTGCGCGCCTCGGCGGAGCCCGTGACGATCGTCCAAGGTCAATCAGAAACCGGACCGGCGCGCGAACTGCGTTGTACGGTCATCGACGAATAGGAGAGATGCCATGAACACGGCTGTTGAGTCCACTCTGCGTCAGGTCCTGTCGCGGGAAATGCTGGGCTACTACGTCAAGGAGTACGAACTCCTGACCGCAGAGCGCGGCCGTGAGTTCGTCGTGCTTGGGGCAGAAAGGATCGCGTACCGCGTGGGGCTTTGCCAGAACGGGTACGAAATCCAGCGCGAGTCGGAGAGCGGGACGGCAGTGCATCCGCTGCTTCGCGCGCCAGCTCACGGTTTGCACAAGCACGCGATCGGCAAGGCGATGGTCAGTGGCGCGCTCTTCACGAGCGCGCTCCATTGACACAGCTGATACCGGCTTGACCGACGTACGCGGCTGCGACTGCAGCTGTCGTGCACCGCAAGCATGCGGCCGAGCAAGCCCGCAGGGTCTTGGTTCGATACCGGCTACCCGCGGCTTCATACCGCGGTGACGCCACCCACCTCAACCCGAAGCGGGTCGCGCATCCGCCTCGGCGGCGCCGCGTCCTGCTTTCCCAATGGAGCTGATCATGAAAGTGCATGTTCAAGTGAATGAGCAAGGCGCGTTGCGCAACGGTCGTTACGCCTTCGGCAACCGCTATACGGTGCTGTCGGAGCTGCTTCAAAACGCCCGCCGGTCCGGCGCATCGGCTGTACACGTCGAGTACCTGGACGTGATTCAGCGGTTGCGCTTCACCGATGATGGTTGTGGCATCGACGACTTCCAGAAGCTGCTGAGTCTTCACGAAAGTGGCTGGGACGAGCAGCTGGCCAACAGCGAAGGAGCTTTCGGCATAGGGTTCTCAAAATGCCTGTACGCCGCCAAGTCGGTGTCCGTGACGTCCCGCGGGATGACGCTGGCGTTCGAGTGCGCCGATGCGCTGGCACAAGCCGAGCTGGAAGTCGTTCCGGTACCTGAGACGGACCGTCGCAAGACGGTCGTACAGCTCGATGGCGTCGAACTGCCGCACCTTCGCGTCATCATCGGCCGCATGGTGCGAAGCTTCCCGATCCCGGTGTACTTCAACGGCGAGCCGTGCGAGCGTTCCCATGCGCTCGATGCGCGGCCCTTCGTGAAAACGCCTATCGGCATGGTGCATCTCGCCGGCGTCGAAACCGGTAGACCTTCCGACCTGGTGGCCGTCTACCTGCAGGGGCTGCTCGTGGCCGACGCCGCGCTCGCTGGCTACCTGTCGCAGGGTGAGGTTGACGTCATTCACCTTGACCTGCAGCGCTTTGCCGCTCGTCTGCCAGACCGTACGGAGCTCATCGACCCGCTGGAGGCCTGCGAGCGCATCGACCGCAGGATCAAGCGGACGTGGAGGCTGACGCTGCTGCAGCACAAGGCCGTGATGGCCCCGCAGGACTTCGTGAATCGCTACTACGAGGCCGCGCGCTGCAAGGACCTGCTCGAGGTCTTCGACGACGTGGACGTATTGCCGCGCCGCGCTTACTCGCTGGTGTCGGCCTATCCGGGCGTACCGATGCGGGAGGAATGCGACTACCGCCTGGTCGGGGAGTCGCATCTGCATCGCTCGGATATCGACGCCGGCGTAGTGCGGTTGGCCGCGTACGAACCTGGCCTGGAAGGCCCGAATGTGGCCACGCTGATGTACGCCCAGGCCGCGTCGCTGGTGCTGGTCGATCTCGGCATGCTCGGTCCAAACCATTGGGTCCAGCACGGCTTGCGCGACCTGACACGGGAAGCCGTGACCGTGACGGCCGTGGACGTCACCGCGGAGGCCAACTTCCGTGGCACCTACGCGCAAGCGCCGGTGCGTGCCTGCGACCACATCGAGATCGTCCACGGCGGCGACAAGGTGGTGATCCGGGACAAGGCGATGTTCTGGGACGGCGCGATCCTCTATCCGCGCGGCTGCCGCGACGGCCAGGTCGTGATGCAGGTCAGCGACTACAGGACTGCGCAAGACCATGTCGATGAACTGGCTTGCGGGGTCGATGAGGACCTGCTCGCGCGATTCATGCGCAAGCTTCGCTGTCCTGACCCGGTGGCCTTGCTCCAATGTGTGCTGGAGGAGATCTGCTGGACGGATTACCCGCAGCTCAGTGGCAGACGGTTCCGACTGATCATCGGTTCGTCCGACGCCACACTCACGGTCAGCCAGGCGTAATACGCTGGGTAGGCCGGGAAAGAATCCTTCATGATTCTTTCCACAGCGTGCTCGGGTTGTGCGCTGTGGAAAGGGTCGTCGTGTTTCGCAAGTTTCGCTGGAGCGGAATGCGCTTCTGGTGATGCGGATCGCTACGCTCATAGCCGCCGAGCCAGATTAGGCGGTTGATATTGGGATTTATCCATGAACTGCTGGACCAACTGGATATCAAACATCGAGGGCATGGAGCTTGTCCGGCCGGGGGAACCGGCGGATGAAGTGCCTTCCCGGTGGCATTTGTAGAGGCTTGCCGCTGCCGGCACAGCGCGCTTTTCACCTGGAACGCCGCTTGGCCCGCATCTTGGAAAAGCTTCGAATGAGATCACTGGAGCTATCCAACATGCCCAAGCCAGGCACGAGTGGAGTTGGCGTCTGTCCGACCCTGCAGCGGTTTTGGTGGAAGCGATCAGCAACGCCAGCGGCAAAGACCTGACTTCCGCTTAGCAGCGGCGTGGTGAAACGCACAGGCGACAAGGCAGGCTGCCTGCCCTTACTGCAACGGGTCACCGGCAAGCCCAGGCGCGAGAGGAACGTATAAAATTGCGCACGCAACGCTCTCGCGGTGTCCACCACTGGCATGAGAAGCGCCAACTGAACCAGTTTTCAGGGCGATTCGCCGAGGTGGGCCCTGTCCTCCAAGGTACATCCAGCCTCCAATTCCCGTCCTGCACAGCTTCGTCTGCCGCCCTTTTTCTCACAGACCCCATCGCTCATGACAGTGCGGCAGTTCGGTCTACCTCAAACGAAGAACTCTATGCCCAGGTCCCGGCAGATCCGGTCGATGCCCTTCACGCTGGGCAAGGCGGTGTAGATCGGCGGCCCCAACTTGGCTCGGGTGGAGGACTTGTCGAAGAGCACGACAGCCGGACGATCATTGAGCTTGCGCGAAAAGTAATGGATGCCGTCGAAGCCCGCAGGGTGCGTATGGACCTGGTGGCTCCACTGCTGCGGCACGTCATAGGGCACGACGCCGGACAGTGCGGCATGGCCGCCGGCGCGCAGCAGCCCGATTCCGGTCAGGTCCGCCAGCTTGAGCCTTTGATCATCGACATTCTCGAAGCGAACGATCCAGCGCGAAGCAAATTGTGCTGCGGCCACGAGGAACCGGCCGCCGACGGGCCGCAGGTCGTGCAGCAGCGTCTCGGCAAGGGCTGTGTGAAGATCCAATCCCAGGTAGCAGGTGCCATAGGCCTTGTCCGGGGCGTCGAAGCGGTTGGCCGCAGTCCGACCAAAGAAAGGTTCGCCGCTGTCACGGGGGCCGCTACGGTAGAGCTTCGAGGGCAGAACCTGTTTGATTCTGAGATTGAGCTTGTGAAAATCGTTCGGGGGACGTGGGCAGATGTCTGGGAGCGGGCTCTTTTTCTTGTCGCTCATGTCTGGGCAAAGGCCTGCGCCGCGTTGAGCACCAGGGCCAGCTTGCCCGCTGCGAGAGCCTCCAGCGGCGTCTGGTCGGCCAACGAGCCGCGGGGAACAGTGAAGAACGCCAGCTTGGCGCTTCCCGGCATGTCGCCCAGTGCTTTCGACACCTTCTCAATCTGCTTGCGATCGTGGCGTGGGTCCGCCAGCCAGGCAGGGAAGTAACGCACGCCCTTGTGTTCGACGCAGAACATGCGCCGCGCAGCGAGGGCCTTGCTCACCGCCTGCATGCTCATGCCCAGCCGCTCGGCGAGCACGTCGCCCCTGACAAGTTCGCCGCTGCCGATCATCCGGCGCAGGCTTTCTTCGGCTTCGCAGCGTATCTTCTCCATGAAGGCCGTCGTCTGCTCGGCCGACTGCTCTTCGACGCGGGCCGGTTCAAGCCGGCTTTGCGCCTGCTCAACATCGGCGACCACTTGCCGGAACCGGTCCAGCATCTGCTTGCGCTGGCGGTAGTAGGTGCTGCGCGCGCCGCTGCGGCTGCGCAAGTCAGGCATCACGCCGTCCAGGGGCAACGCCTTGAGCAGGCTGCTGGCGCTCTCCATCAGCGCCAGGACGTCCATGACCACACTGGGCTCGACCGGTGCGGCCGCGGTCTTGTGCTGCGTTATCTCCCGCCGAGCCTGCTGCAGCTTCTCGGCCGCTTCCGCCAAGGCCGGTGTCAGAGCGAACTCCCGGTGAAGGTGCATGGACACATCGGCCAGTGGGCGCTGTTTGCCCGCCTTGGCCGTGCCGGTACGCGCTGGGCGTTGGACGGACTTTGCGACAGCCGGGACAGCAGCCATGGTGTATCTCCTGAGTGCGCCCATTGTAGCGCTCAAGAGAGACTGGCTAAACCGAATCAACCGATACTTACGCCAGGAAAGAGGCCTTCTCGTCAAGAGGACAGGCCAGCGACCTACTGCCTGTCCGATTCCAACGTGCCGACTGCTCTTGCAGGAGGCAACGGTTGGATCGACTTCCAAAAATCCAACCATCAGTCATGCGTGCAGACCCAGCAGGGAGTTGGCCTGCGAAGGCAGACGCTCCGGTTTGTCGAAGCAGTGCCGTGTCAGTGATCTAGATGCTGTATATTTATACAGTACCCCGCTGGAACGGTTGCGTGTGTGGCCGATCCCGCGAAGTTTTCTCTTCCAGTTCTTCCTGGCCTGTTCATGACTCACGGTTTGCCTCTGCGTCCCAGCCGTCTGCTGCTGGACCTCTACGCGCGCCTAGCCGCACGCCACATGGGCCCTCAGGTGCAGCTGGCCGGCTTTCAGCGGCGCTGGACTGCCTGGCGGCACGACGATCTTGTGCAAGGCGTCGAGCGTGCCGTCCTGGACTGCTCCCCGGAGGTACCGCTGCACGAAGTCGAAGACATGCTCTTGGCACAGGCACATGACTTGGCCGGGGCGGACACGGCACTTGTCACGGCAGAGATTTCCTTGCAGCGTTACCGGTCCGAGGAAGGGGATGAGTTGGGTGAGAACGATGGCTTGGTTCTCACGATCAAGTTGGAGGAAACCGGACAGCCCACCGGGGTGCTGGGCTGGGTAGAGCTGGATGCGCAGCGCCGCCCGGTGCGGGCCTGTCGGCCACTGCCGCTAATGCTGCCCGGTGCCAACTGAACCGGCAGCCATGAGCTCGTCGGCGTCTTCACATGATGAATGTTCAACGAAGCCCAGGCACCTGGATGACAGTGGTGCTGGCCGCACTGCTGCTACTTTCCATGGGGGTTCTTTTAGCTTTTCGCAGCAGCGAGCAGGCCGAGCGTGCCGATTGCGAGTCGCGTGGCGGGCGTTGGCTCGACCCGCGGCGGTATGACCAACGCTGCTTGGACGCGGGCCAGCCGCTTGGGCCTTGAGCCCGAGCTTGCCAAGCTTGCACGCAAGGTGGTGTCAGCTTGATGCGGCAGGTACTGCGTGAGCGCGGACAAGGTCTCGCTGGTAACGGCTGAGCGCCAATTCGGACCGGGGTCCTGCGTGAGCGGCAGGCTTGTCGAGGCCAGCAAGTTCCTGAGCTTCGTGTTGCGCCACCAGCCCGAGGCCATCGGCGTGGCGCTTGACACCGACGGCTGGAGTAACGTGAACGAGCTCATTGCCGGCGCGGCGCGGCGCGGCAGGGGAAGCAGCTTTCCCGCGCGCTCATCGAGCAGGTCGTGGCCACCAACAACAAGAGGCGCTTCGAGCTTTCCGGTGACGGCCAGTGCATCCGTGCGGTCCAGGGCCACTCGACGCGTAGCGTGCAGCGCCAGTTCGAGCCGCGGCAGCCGCCCGAGGTACTGTTCCACGGCACGGCACGGCTTCGCGCTTCGTTGCGGCGATAGATCGGGAAGGCCTCAAGCCCGGCTCGCGGCACCACGTGCACCTGTCGGCCGACGAGCAGACGGCCCGCGCTGTCGGCATCCGCTACGGGCTGCCCGTGGTGCTCGTGGTGGACGCCGCGCGCATGCATGCGCAGGGCTTCGTGTTCCACCAGGCCGAGAACGGGGTGTGGCTGACGGCCCGGGTACCACCGGCATTCCTGCGCCGCGCCGGCCGATGTGGCGGCGCCTGCAGCGCCGGCATCAAGTTTTCAGTGTGAGGGACCGCGCGGCGGCGCAGGCCAGGCATCGTCCCGGGGCGTCTTGCCCACGACGGCGGCCAGGTCCCACTGGCCGGTCGAGTCCTCGCACACCAGGATGTAGAAGCCCTCGTCGGTAGCGACCTTCCACCAGGTGCGATCCCGGCCATGCCAGCGGTCGCAAACCTCGTTGACCGCCACGCGCCGGGAGCCGAAGTGGACGGCGCAAGGCCGGGCCTCGTTGCCGGCGGCGTCCAGTTCTACCGACAGGCCCATGCTGACCGACCCGATTCACGATTCATGCATGGGGTTGCGGCAACACGCGCGCCTGCGTCCATCGTGCGGCTCCCGGGGCCCGCCACCCGGGCACGAGACCATCACAGAGTTCTCAGGCGGTGCCGGGCAGCAAGCCAAAAACGTTCAGGAGCCTGGCTGCGTTGCACATGACCTACGTCTTCCAATGCTGCCCCAGCCGCAGGCCGCCCCTGCTGAGCGCCGCGACGCCCAGCGCGACGCCGATGAGTCCCGCCGCCACCGCGAACGTCGTGCGCATGCCGCCGGCGACCGACTCGGGCGAGGCCGCAGCGAAGTCCGAGCCTCCAACGGCCCAGGCGAACACGCTGCCCATGACGGCCGCCCCGGTGACGAGTCCAAGATTGCGCGAGAGGTTCAGCAGCCCGGACACCACGCCGCGATGGTCTGCGGCCACGTCCGCCATGACCGCGGTGTTGTTGCCCGCCTGGAACAGCGCGTAGTGGCCCGTGACGAGGGCCATGGGCAGCACGAAGCCGGCAACGCCCCAGGCGGTGGGCGCCAGCCACAGCGCCAGGCAGCCTGTGGCCATCCCGGCGAGTGCGGCGACGGTCATGCGCCGCGCACCGAAGCGGTCCACCAGGCGCCCGGCGGGCACGCCAGCCAGCGCCGCGACCAACGGACCGGCCGACAGGGCCAGGCCGACGTGCAGGGTCTGCAGGCCCAGCGCGCGCCCGAGGTGAAAGGGCCCCACCACCAGCGTCGCCATCATCACTGTCGAGACGAGCACGCTCATCGCCAGGCCCGCGCCCAGCACGGGGTCGCGCAGCCGCGCCAGCCGGATCAGCGGCGCCGCCGAGCGTGCCTGCACCCGCAGGAACAGCGCCAGGCCCGCCAGGGCCACCAGCAGCAGCGCCAGGTTGGGCATTCCGAAGCGGCCGCGGCCCGGGGTCATCGCCAGTGCGTAGGCCGCCAGCGTCAGGGCCAGCAGCACGGTGCCCAGCCCGTCGAAGTCGGCCCGGGCCGCGTCTGGGGCGCGGCGGTCGCGGGGCAGGTGGCGCCATGCCAGTCCCAAGGCCAGCAGGCCCAGCGGCACGTTGACCAAGAAGACAGCCGGCCATCCCAGGCCGGCGATGAGCAGTCCGCCCAGCGTCGGGCCCAGGGCCGTGCCGACGGCCGAAGCCGTGCCCAGCAGCCCCATGGCCCGCCCGGCCTGTGCCTTGGGCACGACCTCGCCCACCATCGCCACCGACAGCGCCATCAGCACGGCCGCTCCCACGCCCTGGGCGGTCCGGGCAGCGATCAGCAAGCCGAGCGACGGTGCCGCGCCACACAGCGCCGAGGCGGCCGTGAAGACCAGCAGGCCGGCCAGCAGCAGCCGGCGGCGCCCGACCAAGTCGCCCAGCCGCCCGGCGCCGACCACCAGCGTGGTGTTGGCCAGCAGGTAGGCCAGCACCACCCACTGCACCTGCTGGAACGAGGCACCGAAGGCCTCGGTGAAGGTCGGCAGCGCCACGTTGGCGATGCTGGTGCCCAGCGCGGGCAGCAGCGCGCACAGCGCCAGCGCCCACGGCGCCCGGCCGGCCGGCGCAATGACGCCCGCCGCGGCCGGGGCCTGGTGACGTGCCGAGGTTCCCGACATGAGCCTTCTCCTGATCAAGGGCTGCCAATCTGCAGCCGTCACGATCACGATAGGGAGGGGCCGGTCACGGCGGAAGGCGCATCATCTGCACTTCATTCGTGCGTCTGACGCCATGTCAGCACCCCTTACGCTGGTGCGACCGCCATGTCACACCCCGATCTGAACCTGCTCGTCGTGCTCGACGTCCTGCTGGCCGAAGGCAGCGTGGCGGGCGCGGCCCGGCGGCTGCGCCTGAGTCCTTCGGCGATGAGCCGGGCCCTGGCACGGCTGCGGGAAACCACGGGCGATCCGCTGCTGGTGCGCGCTGGGCGGGGCTTGGTGCCGTCACCGCGGGCGCTGGAGCTGCGCGAGCAGGTGCACTGCATCGTGCAGGACGCCGTGGCGGCGCTGCGCCCCGCCACGGCGCCGGATCTCGCCAGGCTGGAGCGAACCTTCACACTGCGTACCAGTGACGGCTTCGTGGAAACCTTCGGACCGGAGCTGATCCGGCGCGTCGGCGTCGAGGCGCCCGGCGTGCGGCTGCGCTTCATGCCCAAGCTCGACAAGGACAGCACGCTGCTGCGCGACGGCACGGTGGACCTGGAAACCGGCGTGGTCAGCAGCACCATGGGCCCGGAAGTGCGGACGCAGGCGCTGCTGCGGGACCGCTTCGTCGGTGTCGTGCGCGCCGGCCACCCGCTGGGCGAGGGCGAGGTCACGCCCGCACGCTACGCGCAGGGCAAGCATGTGCTCGTCGCGCGGCGTGCCCTGGCACAGGGGCCGGTGGAGGAAGCGTTGGCCACCGCGGGCCTGCAGCGCGACGTCGCGGCGGTCGTGGGCGGATTCTCCGCGGCGCTGGCACTGGCGCGCGCGTCGAACCTCATCGCCAGCGTCCCCGAGCGCCACACTGCCGGACTGCGCACGGGCATGCTGTGCTTCCCGCTGCCGGTACCGGTACCGGTACCGGAGATCACGGTGTCGCTGCTGTGGCATCCGCGGCTGGATGCCGATGCGGCCCACCGCTGGTTGCGCGGCTGCGTCCGGGACGCCTGCGCCGAGCCGGCTGCGCTGCTGGCGCATCGGCCCCCAGCGCTGCCTGAGCAGGCCTCGTAGGCGCTGAGAACTCGGCAAGGCAGGACGCGCTTGTCAGACGCGAGGGCGGTGGCTGGCTTTGAGGCTCGGCCCCGGCTCAGGGCGCGTCCAGGCCCGCCAGACCGGCGACGTCGCCCTCGCGCTCGATCAGCGCCAGCCAGCTGCGCAGCTCGGCCTCGCTGCCTTCGAGCAGCCTCAGCGCCAGTGATCGGTCATTGGCCTTGGCCAGCATGTTGTGCAGGCCCAGGTGCGCCACGAGCAGGTAGTGCATCGACGCGACCAGCGCCTGCCGCTGCTGTGGATGATGGCGGGCGAAGTGATGGAGTTCCTCGATCGCGTGGCCCAGCTTCTCGCCGACGTAGACCAGCGGCACGCCATGGCGCTGCTGCGGTGTGGTATAGGCCGGGCCGTTGGCGTCCAGCGGGAAGTCATCCTGGCTCACGGGTGTTGTCCTGTGTCTTCAGTGCAGCGTCTGGGCGCAGCAGTGCTTGTACTTGCGCCCGCTGCCGCAGGGGCAGGGCTCGTTGCGACCGATCTTGGGAACATGCCGGCGCAGTGGCGCGGGCCCGGCGGCACCCGCGCGCCGGGCCGACTCGAAGTGGCGGTAGCACTGGGTCGCGCCGGCGATCATGGTAGCGATCACCTCCCGGCGCTTCTGCGCATCGATGGGCGGCGGCCGCATCCCGGGATCTGGGTCGTGCTCGTGAACGAGCATCATCATCGGCACCACGCAGCCGCCGTCCTTGTCGCTGGCAATCAGCTCGTTCCAGCTGCCCGGGCGTGCCTGCATGCCGCGCATGAAGCCGTGCGCCCAATCGTTGCCGTGCGCCACGCCCGCGTCGTCCTCCAGCAGCACCGGCAGGTACACATCCGGCTGGGTCAGGGTGCGCTGCAGTTCCGCGGCGATCCAGTTCCAGTGCCGCATCATCAGACCGATGATCTCGCCGGCCTGCTCGTCGTTGTCGAAGGTGAACTGGTCGCCCAGCACCTGCTGCACGGCCTCGGTCGGCGGCACGAACACCGGCCCGCAGATCAGCGCCGTGAAGTACCCGTCCATCGCTTCGAGCTTCATGGCCGCAGGGCCGGCTTGCAGGGCGTCCTGGAGCTGGTCGAGCTCCTGCTCGGTGAGAGAAACGGGGGTTGAGGCAGCAAGCATGGGCGTGAGGGTCGGACGTGCGGCGCACTGCTGCGGCATTGTGGCGTATTGGAACTGCCCATCACTGCGGCCGCACAGCTGCAAGCCACCGGGGCCCTTCAGGCACGCGCTGGAGGCAGCCGAGCGGGATTTGTTTCAGTCACACTGCTCCCTGCGTGGCTCAGCGCCGCTGAGCACCGAAGGCCGCCGCCATCTCGCGCGCACGCTTGGTGTCGTCACTGTGCAGGTAGGTCGAGGTGGTGGAAATCGAGGCGTGACGCAGGTTATCGCGCACGGTGGTGAGCTCTACACCGCGTTCCAGAGCATGGCTGGCATGAGTGTGCCTTGTCCAGTGCGGGCTGGCCCGGCGCAGCTTCTCGGCCATCGGGGGGTTGTCGGCCTTGAGGAGGCCGGCGGCCGTGGCGAAGAAGCGCCGCATCAGCGCCCACAGCCGTGCCGTCGTGATGCCGCCGACGTCATCGGTCAGTCGGCCCACCAGCGGCGTGTCGGACGCCCAGCGCATGGGCGTCACGGGCAAGCCCCGTTGCACCAAGTAGCTCTCCAACGCCGTGAGGGCCAGTGGCGGCAGGGCCACCTTGCCGGTCTTGGCGCCCTTGCCCACCAGGTGCAGCCAGGACCCTTGCCGCGCGTCGGTCTCGATAGCGCCCAGCGTGGCGCCCACCAACTCGCTGGCGCGCAACCCCGATGCATATGCGAAGTCCAGCACGAAGCGCAGCCGCTGCGCCGCTGGCGCGCTCCAGCCGTAGGACCACTCCAAGCCGTCAGCGATGACCCGCAGCAGCCGCCACTCGGCTTGCGAGAAGCCGCGCGCGGCGTCCAGCGGCGCCGTCGATGACGCGCCGCGCACCTTGAGCCCGGCGAAGGGGTTGGCCAGCACGTAGCGCTGCTCGACCAGCCAGCGGTACAGGGCGCCCAGCACCGAGAGCGTGTACTTGATAGAGCGCGCCGACAGCGCCCCGGCGAACGGTCGCCACTCGGGCGAGTGGCGGGGCCGTGGCGGCCCGATCCAGCGCGCTACAGGTGCAGGCCGGCGCAGGAAGGCGCGGTAGGCGGTGGCGTCCTCGGAGGCCAGCGACGACAGCGCCTTGCCGCGCTCCAGCACCGCCCACAGGATCAGCCGCTCGGCCTCCTTGCGGTACGCGCGCCGCGTGGCCTCGGACTCGTGGCGCTGCAGCCAGGCCTGTACCGCGGCGTAGTCATCGCGGGCGTCGAGCGCGCAGCTCTCACGCGGGGCGCGGAAGCGCCCTTGCGAGCCGTCGAGGTCCTGCGGCAGCGCGATGCGCTCCCACGGCTGCACATCCGTGGGCGGCACCGCCACCAGCGCGCGGGCGCATTCGGTTAGCTGTGGGCGTGCGGCGAAGAAGGCTTCCACCTGGCGTGCGCCGGTGGCACCCAAGCCGGGGACGGCTGTCCACCAGCGACGTCGGCGCGGCACACGCAGCGTCAGCGCTGCCAGCGTGTCGATGCCCGCGGCCTGCAGTGCGGCGGCGATGCGCGCGGGCAGCCAAGCGTCCACCCGGTCGCCGATGAGCGGCTGCGGCCGGGGCAGGGTGCGCAGCGTCTCGATGGCCTGGGCCACGGCGCGGGCGTGGGCGGCGTCGCCGCGGTGCTCCACGGCGAAGGTCTGTTCCAGGTCTGCCCGGTGGCGCGAGCGCGCCAAGCGCTGCAGCCGCCGCCGGGTGGCCCCGAGTACGCCGCGCGCTGATGAACCGTCTTCCAACGCCTGGGGCAGGTACTGCTCGACGGCGACGCGTGCCGGCAGGCCCTCGTGCCAAGCGCGCAGCGCCGCCAGCGCCGCGGCGTCGGGCAACTCGTCCAACCCGGCAGGGGTACCGGGCGTTTTACGCGGGCCAGGTTTGGTCACCCGAGGATGCTACTGTGATAGATAAGACCTATCTCAATAGCAGCATGCTTTTGCATGATGGAGTGGGCGTCAATCAACGTTCACACAACTAGAAGCTTAACTTTTTGCTCTACGAAGGCAGCAAATGGTTCCAGCAGATGAGCGCGCAGCCCAGGGTCAGAAAGGCCTGGTGGATGTGAGCACGCCTCTCAAAGCGCGTGCGCAGCCGACGCATCTGGTGCAGCCAGGAGATCGTGCGCTCAATGGCCTTATCACAAGTGACAAGTTTTGCCTGATCCGCTGCGAGCGGCTACAGCTCAGCTGGCCGCGTCCCCAGCGGCCACGAGTCGAGTTTTCCGCGCCGTACTCTGCCCCGCTCGATGTCGTGCACAGCGGAGGACGCGATGAACGGCAACCAGCGGCCGCGACGAGCGGACTGGAGCGTGCGGCGCAGCGGGGTGGCAATTCCCGTCGGCCAACAACGCTGGGATCGAACGTACCAACTCTTTCTGCAGTGGGCGACTGTCAAGCCGAGCGTACCGGTGGAGCCGGTCGCCGGCGCCCCGGTGGAGGTAAGTCAGGATCGCCCGCATTCGGATCGCCCTGTACGTGCGCGTATCGACCAGCCATCAGGTCGATCGACAGACCATCGAGCAGCAGCTCGAACTTCTAAACGACCACGTCCGAGCACATGCCGCCGACGGCTGGGAACTTGAGCCACCGCATGTGTTTCGCGATGAGAGCTGCGTGGTGCGACCTTGGCACGGCCCGGGCTGGATCGGTTGCGCGATGCTGCCAAGGCGCGCGAGATCAACTGCTTGCTGGTCACCGAGCCGGACCGTCTGGTGCGCAATTACGTGCATTGGATGGTGCTGATCGAGGAACTGAGCCGGGTGGGCTGCGCGGTGGAGTTTCTTGATCGCCCGATGAGCAGCGACCCGCATAGTTGCCGAAGGCCAGCTGTTTGCCGGCCGCAGCCTGACCGGCTTCCCAGAGGAACTGCGCTCCGCATGGGTTACGACTTTCCTTGTGTGAACGCTGTTGCAACAGAGCCGCCTCGCGGCTTGCCGCCGCTGTGGCTTCAGGAGGGCCTGGCCGCCTCGAAACGCGGATACCGTCCCAGCGGCAGCAGCATCAGCGAACCGACGACAAACAAGCCGGTGCAGATGGTCAGCATCGAGTCGTAGTCGCCCGTGCTCTTGTAGAGCTGCCCAAAAAGTAACGGAGCAACGGTAGAGGCCAACGTGATCATCCCGAGGTGGATGCCAAACAGCGGCCCGTAGTCGCGCATGCCGAAGTAGCGTGCCATCAGGAACGCCGCAATGTCGAACTCCGCGCCGGCGCCGATACCGATCAGCATCACGGCCAGTGCCAGCATCATGGTGTCGTGGGGGGCGGTGTGGCCCAGCAGCCAGCATCCCAGCGCCGGCAACGCCATCGCCACGGCAGCCACACCTGGGGCCCAGACTCGGTCGACGAGGTAGCCGACGACCACGCGTCCGAGGATCAGCGACAGCCCGAAGCTGCCGAAGACCTGTCCGGCGGTTGAGGCATCGAGCCCTTTGTCGCGCAGCAACGGCACGGTGCTCGTCACCATGGCAACGACGGCGGCCACCACCATGGACAAGGCGATGTTCAGTGCCCAGTAGCGCGGGCTGCGAAGCGCAGCCTTGAAGGGCACGCCTCCCGGCGCCGGGCGGGAAACCTGGGTGCTGCGTGCCGAGGCCGTTGCTGCAACCTCACCCGGCTCGACCATCCATAGCCGTACCAGGGGCAGCACGATGCCGGCCGGCAGCACTGCCAGCACCAGCAATCCGGCCTGCCAGCCCCACTTCGCCGTGGCAGCGCTCACGGCGGCCGGGATGATGATGGCGGCCAGGCCCGTGCCCGAAAGCACCAGCGCCAGGGCCAGCCCGCGGTTGTGTTCGTACCAGAGGTTGACGATGTGCGTCCAGGTGACCTGCATGGTACCCATGCTGCACAACGACAGCACCACCAGCATCACGTACAGGCTGCTGATGGATGGCCCCATCTGTGTCATCGCCACGTAGGCCAGCGACAGCGCCAGCAGCGACACGGTCGTCACGCGTTTCATGCCGTAGCGCCGGTTCAGCCAGC
Organism: Azohydromonas lata; assembly: GCF_034427735.1. Classification (NCBI taxonomy): domain Bacteria; kingdom Pseudomonadati; phylum Pseudomonadota; class Betaproteobacteria; order Burkholderiales; family Sphaerotilaceae; genus Azohydromonas; species Azohydromonas lata. The sequence goes on along the minus strand of NZ_JAXOJX010000001.1, from coordinate 274,591 downwards.
CCACCACCTGCGCGCTCACGATGGCGCCCAGGAAGAGGAAACCCACCGCCGACTGGATCGCACTGCGCTCCCATCCGAAAGCCTGCTGCCAGGGCAGAGTGAGCGAGCCGAAGGCATACAGCATCGACGCCGCAGCATTGGCCGCAATGCCCAGCGTGGCAATGATCACGATGCGCCAGGCCACGCGGAACTCGCTGAGGTCCAGGCGCAGGCCGTTGCTGCCCGAGTGCGTTTCGTGGCCAGCAGCGCTCGCGCCGCCATCGACCGGAATGGATCGGTCTGCGACCGGTCGTGTGTTGCTCATGGGGTGATTCCAGGCAGGTGGGCCATGTCGTTCCCGCGCGGGGCGACGGCCCTGTGGCTGAAGCGGGCCCCGTACGGGCGGCCCTCCAGGGGTTGAGGGAAATGCCGGCAGCTCGCAGCGGGCTCGGAACGGCCCGCGTCCTTTCGCGCGCGAGATGCCGGCGCCGTCGTGCCTGCGGAACTGGCACGCCCCGGGGCAGGCACACCGGCAAGGCAGCTTTTATCGCTGCACCCGAAGGGTCCTTGATGGGGTTGCCTGGCGGCTCGCGGAAGACGGGGTGGGGTGACAGGCATTGACGGCGCGTTGGAGGAAAAGTCTAATAGCTGAACAGATTCAATCAATCTGTGCAAATATACGGAGTTACCCTTGGATTCCACACCTGCGGCGGCTGCCGCTTCACTTTCTTCCCGCCGGGTGCTGGTGACCGGCGGCCTGGGTGCGCTCGGACGTGCGGTGGGCGACCTGCTTGCCGAGCGCGGCGCCCGCGTGGTGCTGCTCGATCGCGCGCCGGCGCACTCGCTGCCCGGCATGGCTGGCGTGCTGGGCGACGTCGACCTGGGCGACCAGGCGGCCGCGGCTGCAGCGCTGGAGCAGGCTTGCAGCCTGTTGGGCGGCCTGGACTCGCTCGTCAACGTCGCTGGCGGGTTCCGCTGGGAGACGCTGGAGGGCGGCAGTGTCGAATCCTGGGATGCGCTGTACGGGATGAACCTGCGCAGCGCCGTCGTGGCCAGCCGCGCAGCCCTGCCGTACCTGCTGGCCGCGGCACCTGCGGCGATCGTCAACGTCGGCGCATTGGCGGCCAACAAGGCTGCCCTGGGCATGGGCGCGTATGCGGCGTCCAAGGCCGGCGTGGCCCGGCTCACCGAGGCCCTGGCCGAGGAGCTCAAGGACCGTGGCGTGCGTGTCAACGCGGTGCTCCCGAGCATCCTGGACACGCCGGCCAACCGTGCGGACATGCCTGATGCGGATTTCGCGCGCTGGGTGCATCCACAGGCGCTGGCCACCGTGATCGCGTTCCTGCTGTCCGACGATGCGCAGGCGGTTACCGGCGCCTGCATTCCCGTGGCAGGGCGGGTCTGAAGCATGGGTGCACCAATGCAGTGGACCGAGGCCTACCTGTTGGGCTACCCGGCCATGGATGCGACGCACCGCGACTTCGTCGACTGCGTTGCCGCATTGCAGGCCGCCGGCAACGCCGATGTGCTCGCACGGCTGGATGCAGTGGCCACGCACCTGATCGAGCATTTCCATCAGGAAGAGGCGTGGATGGCCGACAGCGGTTTTCCCGCCGCGCAGTGCCACGCCGACGAACATGCAGCGGTGCTGAAGTCCGTGCGTGAAGTCCGGGCGATGCTGGACGACGGTGCGCAGGACCCGGCCCGGGTGCAGGTCGCACGTGACCTGGCGGCAGCGCTTGAGAACTGGTTTCCCGGCCATGCCGATTACATGGATGCCGCGTTGTCTCACTGGATGAGCAAGCGCGCGCATGGGGGCGCGCCGGTGGTGCTGCGACGTGGGGTGGCCAGGACACCGGAAGATTCCAATGTCCAGGAGGACTGTTTGAAATGAGACTTGTGACCTATGAACGCGCCCAGGGCGTGCAGCGCTGCGGTGCGTTGATCGAGGCCGGCCAGGCCGTGCTCGATCTGGGACACGCGGCGCAGATCGCGCTTGGGGGCGATACGGCGGCCTTCGGCAGCGTGCAGGCCCTCATCGAGGCCGGTCCGGCGGTGTGGGAGGCGGCTCGCAATCTGATTGCGCGCGCACCGGCTGAAGCGGTGCTGGCGCGCCAAGACGTACGCCTGCGCGCGCCCATCCAGCCACCGATCCAGATGCGCGACTGCTCCTGCTTCGAACTGCACCTGCGACAGAGCTTTGCCGCCGCAAGACGGCTGCGTGCGATGCGCACGCAGGACCCCGAGGCCACGCTCAAGGCCATGAGCACGCGCGCCGACGATCGAGTGATCGACACCTTCAACCGCCAGCCGATCTACTACAAGTGCAACCGCTTCGCCACCATCGGCGCCGATGACGATGTGGTGTGGCCTGCCTACAGCCAGGCGTTGGACTTCGAGCTCGAGTTCGGCTGCTACATCGGCAAGCGTGCCAAGGACGTGCCCAAGGAAAAGGCGCGCGAGCACATCTTCGGCTACACCATCTTCAACGACATCAGCGCGCGCGATGCGCAGGCGGTCGAGATGGGCGGCATGCTGGGTCCGGCCAAGGGCAAGGACTTCGACACCGCCAACGTGATGGGACCCTGCCTGGTCACGGTGGACGAGTTGCCCGATCCCTACCAATTGACGATGGTGGCGCGCGTCAACGGCCAGGAGTGGGGCCGTGGCAACACCAGCACGATGCGCTGGACCTTCGAGGACGTGATCGCCCATGTCTCTCGATCCGAGACGCTGTACCCGGGCGAGTTCCTGGGCTCCGGCACGGTGGGCAACGGTTGCGGACTGGAGCAGCTGCGCACGCTCAAGCCAGGCGATGTGGTCGAGCTGGAGGTCGAGGGCATTGGTGTCCTGCGCACGCGCATCACCAAGCCGTGAGACGTCGCACCGCATCGAAGGCGCTGTGCGCGGCCTTGCTGCCCGGTGCGGGACTCGTGCCCGGCGCCGTGCGCGCGGCAGTTGACACGACAGCGAGGCGGCCGATCACGTTCATCGTGCCGTTCACCGCAGGAGCCGCGCCCGACGGGCTGGTGCGCGCGTTGGCCCGTGAGGTCGGCCAGCAGGCGGGTGTGCCGGTGGTCGTCGACAACAGACCCGGGGCCGGCTCGGCGCTCGCCGCCACGGCGGTGTCCCGGGCCACGCCCGATGGCCACACCGTGCTGGTCACGGGCAACGTCACGATGACGGGGAATCCGCATGTCATGCGACGGCTGCCCTATGACCCCGCCAGGGATTTCACGCCCGTGACGCCGCTGTCGCGCGGACCGATGGTCCTGTACGTCAATCCGGCCAGGGTCGTGTCGGCCTCGGTGCAGGATCTGGTACAGCGGCTGCGCAGGCAGCCGCGGCGATACTCGTTCGCGTACACCAGCATCACCAGCCGGCTGCCGGCCGAGGTGCTGCAGCATGGGGCCGGCAACCGGCTCACGGGCATTCCCTACCTCAGCGGTGCAGCAGCCCTGTCCGACCTCCTGAACGGGCGCGTCGATCTGCTGTTCACCGATTTCTCGCCCTGGCCCCATGTCGCGTCGGGACGCCTTCGCGCCCTGGCCGTCACCGGCCCCTTGCGCAGTCCCAGCGCACCGGAGTTGCCGACCTTTGCCGAGGCCGGTATCAAGGACATGGACATCGGCTTCTGGATCGGGGCTTACCTGCCGGCACAGGCTGACGAAGCGCTCGTGATGCGGCTGCAAGGCTGGCTTCGGCATGCCGGTGCTTCGGCGGCGGTGCAAGAGGCCCACAAGCGGCTGGGAACCGTGGAATTCACGCTTGCGCCCGCGCAATTCGCGCGTTTTCAAGCCTGGGAGATGCAAACATGGGGACACCTCATTCGTCAGGCGGGGATCGAGGCGCAATGAGTCAGGAGCCGGGCATCCTCGATGGTTTGCGGGTGGTGGATCTGGCCCAGGGCCTCGCGGGCCGTGCGGCAACACGCTACCTGGCCGAAGCCGGAGCCGACGTGGTGCGGATATCGCGCCCCGGCGCATGCGAGCTAGGCACCGGGACGCTGTTTCGCGTGCTCGACCGCGGCAAGCACCCGATGGCGCTCGATCCAGCCGATGCGCCTGGCCTGAAGCGGCTGCATGCTCTCCTGGCCGCGGCCGATGTGCTGGTACATGACCTCACGCCCTCGCAAGCTCGCGCGCTGGGGCTCGACGATGCCGCGCTGGCAGCGCTGAACCCGCGCCTGGTGTTCTGTGCCATCGGCGGCTGGCCGCAGCGCCACGCGCGGGCCGACGATCCCGTGGCAGAGACGCTGGTGCTGGCACGGCTGGGCCTGCTGGACGAGCAGCCCGGGCATCGCGACGGCCCTGTATTCATCCGCATGCCGTTTGCCGGCTGGATCGCGAGCTGGCTGGGTGCCGTGGGCGTGATGGCTCGGCTCATCGCTCGCGACCGCAGCGGCACGGGTGGTGCGGCGCACACGAGCCTGGCGCAGGCGGCCCTGGTGCCGATGACGATGCACTGGTCCCGCGCGCAACGGCCCAGTTCCGTCTTTGCCCAAGGCCTGCCCAAGTCGACACCCATCCCCCTGCACCAGGCCAGCGACGGCCAATGGATCCACGTTCACTACTCTCCCGATGCCGCGCCGTGGATGGCGCAGGCGCTCGCTGCCATGGGCCCCGAAGCCGTGGCCGCGGAAAACGCCAAGTACCCGCCCAGCCATGTTGCGCCCAACTTCGGGGCCAACAAGGCCATCATCGCCACCCGGCCTGCGCAGGAATGGGTGCGCCATTTTTGGGAACACGATGTGGCGGCCCAGATCGCCGCCCCCTTCGGCGCCATCTATGCAGACGAACAGGCGCGTGCCAATGGCTACGTCGCCGAGGTGGAAGACCCGGTCCTGGGCCCCACGCTGCAGCCCGGTCCTGCCGTGCACGTGCAGCCGCCTTGCCGGGTGCAGGTGTGCGCCCCGGCGTTCGACCTGGATGTCCCGTGGCCGTCCCCATCTGCCTTGCCGACATCGGCTCCTGAGGCAGGGCGGGCCTGCCACGCACAGCCGCCGCTGCACGGCCTGAAGGTGCTGGACCTGGGTGCGTACCTGGCCGGTCCGTTCGCCTGCATGTTGCTGGCCGACCTGGGCGCCGAAGTGGTCAAGGTGGAGCCGCCCTCGGGCGACGCGATGCGGCGCCTGGAGCGCATCTTTGCCGGTACCCAGCGGGGCAAGCGCGCACTTGCACTCAGACTGGGGACGCCGCAGGCGCAGCCGGTGTTGCAGGCGCTGGTGCGCCAGGCCGATGTGGTGCACCACAACATCCGGATGCCGGCCGCGCGCAAGCTCGGGATCGCGCCGCAGCAGTTGCGTGCGCTCAAGCCCGAACTCGTCTGTGCTCACGTCAGCTCTTACGGTCCGCACGGCCCCCGTGCCGACTGGCCCGGCTTCGACCAACTCATGCAGGCCGCCTGCGGCTGGGAGCTCGAGGGCGGTGGCAAGGGCAACCCGCCGATGTGGCTGCGCTTCGGCGTGGGCGATCACCTTGCCGCGGCGGCCTCGGTATTTGCAGTGCTGCTGGGCCTGTATCGCAAGACGCGTACTGGCCAGGGACAGGCTGTGGCTGCCTCGCTGCTTGGCGCGATGCTGACCACCGTGGCCGAGGCCGTGGCGCTGAGCGACGGCAGCATCACGCCCATTGCCCACCTCGACCAGGACCAGGCCGGCATTGCGCCAACGCACCGCCTGTACCGCTGCGCCGACGCCTGGGTGGCCGTGGCAGCCTTCTCGCCGCAGGCGGTGGCCGCGTTCGAGTGCCTCACAGCCAGCGATCCACAGGCGCATTTCAGCCGGCTGACGCAGGCCCAGGCCCTGGCCAGCCTCGATGCGGCCCGCGTGCCGGCCGCGCCGGTCCTGCAGGCCCAGGGCGAACCCTTCCTGGACGATCCCGCGCACGCCGCCGCGGGCCTGCATGCCAGCTACATCCACGCCGAATACGGCCAGATGCGGCAGATCGGCGCGCTGTGGGACTTCGGCGATATGCCGCTGTCCCTGCACATCGCACCACCAGCCCTGGGCGAGCACAGCGAAGCGGTACTGCGCGAGCTGGGACTGGACCAGGCCGCCATTGACGCCCTGGTGGAGGCCGGCATCACGCTGTGCCGACCCGCCACGGCGATGGCTCCTACTGCGAAAGCGACGACATGAACCTTCTGGACTTCAGCGGCCAAACCGTGCTCGTGATTGGCGGATCCAGCGGCATAGGCAACGGTATCGCCCAGGCCTTCCGCCAGTACGGCGCCACCGTGCACGCATGGGGTACGCGTGCGAACGCGGCCGACTACGCCGACGAGCCGGGTTGCGACTTGACGGGGCTGCACTACACGCAGGTGGACGTGTCCGATTGGCGCCGTGTGGAAGCTGTCCCGCTGCCTTTTGATCGGCTCGACGTGCTCGTCCAGGTCCAGGGCACCGTGCGCTACCAGCAGCAGGAATTCAAGGCCGAGGTGTTCAGCAAGGTGGTGGACGTCAACCTGATCAGCCTCATGGCCTGCGCCGACCGCTGCCATGGCGCGCTCAAGGCTGCAGGCGGACGCATGATCATCGTCAGCTCCGCCGCGGCCTTCCATTCCACGCGCGGTACACCCGCCTACAACGCATCCAAGACGGGTGCCTTCGGCCTGACACGCACGCTGGCTGAGGCTTGGGCGCGCGACGGCATTCGCGTCAACGGCATCGCGCCGGGGCTGGTGGAGAGCAAGCTCACGCGCGTGACCACGCAGAACCCCCAGCGCCTGGAGTCCGCGCTCAAACGCATCCCGCTCGGCCGCCTGGGCCAGCCTCGCGACATGGCTCACGTGGCGCTCTTCCTGGCATCGCCGATGTCGGACTACATGCTGGGGCAGACGCTGCTGGTGGACGGCGGCATGTTGCTCGCCTGATACGAAGGAGACCATGATATGGCCTGGGATTTCGAGACCGATCCCGAGTTCCAGCGCGAGTTGGACTGGATCGCGCAGTTCGTGCGCGAGCGCGTGGAGCCACTGGATGCCGTGCTGGGCAGCCCTTGGAACATCCACGATCCGCGCTTCGAGCAGCACGTGCGGCCGCTGCAGGCGCAAGTCAAGGCGCGCGGCCTGTGGGCCTGCCATCTGGGGCCCGAGCTCGGCGGCGCCGGCTACGGTCAGGTCAAGCTGGCGCTGATGAATGAGATCCTGGGGCGCTCGTCCTTCGGACCCATCGTTTTCGGATGCCAGGCCCCGGACTCGGGCAACAGCGAGATCCTGGCGCACTATGGCACGCCGCAGCAGAAGCGCCGCTGGCTGCAGCCGCTGCTGGACAACCGGATCGTGTCCTGCTTTGCCATGACGGAGCCCCAGGGCGGAGCCGACCCCGCGGTGTTCACCACTTGTGCCGTGCGCGAAGGCGACGAATGGGTCATCACCGGGCGCAAGTGGTTCGCGTCCAACGCGCGCTTCGCAGCCTTCTTCCTGGTCGTGGCCGTGACGGATGCCCAGGCCCCCGTCACCGCGGGCCAGTCGATGTTCATCGTGCCGGCCGGCACGCCCGGGCTCTCGATCGTGCGCGACGTGGGCATCGGCGACGAGCCCGAGGCCACGCACGGCTACCTTGACTTCGACCACGTGCGCGTGCCGGTTGACCACATCCTGGGCCAGCCGGGCAAGGCGTTCGAGGTCGCACAGGTTCGCCTGGGCGGTGGCCGCGTGCACCATGCGATGCGCACGATCGGCCTGGCGCAGAAAGCGCTGGACGCGATGTGCGAACGTGCGCTGTCACGCCGTACTCAGGGATCCCTGCTGGCCGACAAGCAGATGGTGCAGGAGCGGATTGCCGACTCCTGGATCGAGCTGGAGCAGTTCCGACTGCTGGTGTTGCGCACCGCCTGGCGCATCGACCACTACAAGGATTACCGGCGCGTGCGCCAGGACATCGCCGCCGTGAAGGCAGCCATGCCGCGCGTGCTGCACGACATCGCCGCGCGCGCGCTGCACCTGCATGGCTCGATCGGCGTCTCGACCGAGATGCCCTTTGCCGGCATGGTGCTGCGTGCCTTCCAGATGGGCCTGGCCGACGGGCCAACGGAGGTGCACAAGATCACGGTGGCACGCCAGGAGCTGCGCCGCCACCAGGCCAGCGCTGCGCTTTTCCCGGCCTATCACAAGCCCACGGCAGCGGCACAGGCCCGGGCCGTGCTCGGCATGGATGGGGACGTGCCGGCATGAGTGCACTGGCTGGCGTCTCCCCCGAGGCCGTGGATGTGCTGCGGCTGCAAGGCTGGATGCAGGCCCGGGGGCTGGACCACGGCCCCATTGAGCAGGCCCGCATACTGTCCGGTGGCACGCAGAACCTGCTGGTGCACCTGCGGCATGAGGACGGTTTTTGCTGTGTGCTGCGCCGTCCACAGCTGCCAGCGCGCGCCGAGGTAGGTGCAGCGCTGCTGCGCGAGGCACGGGTGCTGGGGGCGCTGGCAGCCACGGCAGTGCCGCATGCGCGGTTGCTGGCCGCTTGCAGCGATGACGGTGTGCTGGGCGCGCCGTTCTACCTCATGCAGGCCATAGACGGCTTCAACCCGTCCGGCACACCTTTGCCTGGTAGGCATGCCAAGGATCCTGCGTGGCGCCGCCGCATGGGGTTGGCCCTGGTCGATGCGCTGTTGGCGCTGGGCGAAGTGGACCCTGCGGCCGTGGGCCTGGCGGACCTGGGCCGCCCGCAGGGATTCCTGCAGCGGCAGGTCGGCCGCTGGCAGCGTCAGCTCGATGGCTGCCGCGGCCTTGACGGCTGGGAAGGCCCCGAGGGCCTCACCGGCGTGGCGGAGGTCGGCCGCTGGTTGCAGCAGCATTGCCCCGCGGCTGGTGCGACCGGGCTGATGCACGGCGACTTCCACCTCTCCAACGTGATGTTCCGTCGCGACAGCCCCGAGCTTGCCGCCGTCGTGGACTGGGAACTGACCACCATCGGTGATCCGCTGCTGGACCTGGGCTGGCTGCTGGCCACCTGGCCCGACGCCGCGGGCCAAGGCGCGGGCACGATCCATGTGCAGCCATGGAGCGGTTTCCCGACGCCGGCCGAGCTGGTGGAGCACTACGGCAGGCACAGCCCCCGCCCACTCGATCACCTGGACTGGTACGTCGTCCTGGCGCGCTACAAGCTGGGCATCCTGCTGGAGTGCAGTCACGCGCGCAGCTGCGCGGGCCTGGGCGACCCGTGCGTCGGCAAGCGCCACCATGCCTCTGCGCAACGCCTGCTGCGCCAGGCGCTGGACCTGGTCGAATCTTGAACCCCATGGACGGAGACCCTGCGATGAGCCTCGAAGGAAAGCGTTTCATCGTCACCGGCAGCGCACGTGGCATCGGCGCCAGCACGCTGCGGGCGCTGGTGGCGGCCGGCGCCTCGGTGGCGGCGTTGGACGTGAGCGACGCTGACGGCGAACGCCTCGCGCGCGAAGCCCACGCTGCCGGACCTGGCCGATCGCGCTACTTCCACTGCGACGTGCGTGAGCGCGCGCTCGTGCATGCGGCGGTGGACGAGGCCGTGGCCTGGCTTGGCGGCCTGGACGGCCTGGTCAACATCGCCGGTGTGGAGCGGCAGGCTCCGGCCGAGGACCTGTCCGAGGAGGAGTGGGACCTGATGTTCGACGTCAATGCCCGGGGCACGTTGCACACCAACCAGGCGGTGTTCCGGCATCTGAAGGCCCGCGGCGGACGGATTCTCAACTTCGCATCCGCGGCCGGCGTGATGGGGCTGCCAGGCTGCGCACATTACTCTGCGGCCAAGGCGGCGGTCCTGGGCTGGACCCGCACCGTGGCCAAGGAATGGGGCATGTACGCGATCACCGTCAACGCGATCGCGCCCGGCATGTGGACGCCCATGTACGACGCTCACCGCGCCCGGATGGACCAAGCGCAATTGCAGGCGCACGACGCCATGATGGCGCGGATGATCCCCTTGGGAGGCCGCCTGGGCGACCCGGACCGCGACCTCGCTCCGGTGCTGGTGTTCCTGCTGGGCGAGGGGGCGCGTTTCATCACGGGCCAGACACTGGCCGTCGATGGCGGGTTGATGATTCCATGAGGAAGCAGCCCGGTGCGTGAGCGCCGGTACGGGGACAGCGCCCAGGCACATCCGCCCGTGCCCCTGCCGGCAGGCAGGCAGGCAGGCAGGCAGGCAGGCAGGCAGGCAGGCAGGCAGGCAGGCAGGCAGGCAGGCAGGCAGGCAGGCAGGCAGGCAGGCAGGCAGGCAGGCAGGCAGGCAGGCAGGCAGGCAGGCAGGGAAATGTAAAGTTGAACACTGCTGGCCATATGTGCTCAGTAATTAGCGTAAACCAGCATCGCTGCACGAGGGCAGGGTGCCTAAAGTCGGGATGTGGAAGGTGCCCTGCAGCGGGCGGGACACCGTCCACGGCATCACCCGAGAGGCTTCACCATGCGTCTTCGCAGTATCCTGACGACCAAAGTCTCTATCGTTGCCCTGCTGTTGGGCTTCGAAGCCTTGTCATTGCTCGTCCTGGGGCCGGCGCCGCTCCACGCGTCCGTCGACCCGATGATGCGGCAGTCAGCGCAGCACATGCCCGTCGTGCCAACGATTGAACACGGTTGGTCATTACTGTTCCACTGAAGCCTTTGCCAGCGCGCCGCGGTTGCAAGGCGTGTGCTTGGGGGACGGTAACCGCGGCGCGGTGATCCAAAGAGGCGCCCGAGCCTCGGCCGTACTGCCGGCCGATGCGAAGCACCGGCTTTCGCGCGAGGTCTTCCTGCCCTTTGGCGTGGCCGCCTTCGGCATTCATGGAGGCAGCCAGGCGGCATGGCTCAACCCTCTCGACCAGGCGCGGCCCGAAGCCGGGCGCCCGGCTCGCAACCGCAGGTGTGCCTCGGCCACCGAGGCGCTGCAGCCACCGGCAAGCCGCTGACGCAGATCGGGTGCCGGGTCTCAGCGCCAGGAGCCACCGCGCTGCTGCAGCGGCTGGGCAAAGCGCGGCGGCGTGGCCAGCACCTGCGCGCCGCCGTACAGGCGCGGCACCATCGTGTCGATGAAAGCGTACGGGAAGATCGCTGGCAGCTTGCCCACCGCATCTAGCCGCTGCTCCAGTTCGGGCGGCAGCGTGAAGTCCAGTGCGGGCAGGATCTGCGCCAGTTGCTGCGGTTTCGTGGCGCCCAGGATCACCGAGCTCACGCTTGGCCGCTGCACCACCCAGTGCACGGCCACCTGGGCCATGGGCCGGCCGATCTCGCGGGCGACCGCCTCGAGCTCGGCCACGATGTCCCAGTTGCGCGGGGTGAGCTTGTTCAGCGACGGGGTGGCCACCTGGGCCGTGTTGCGGATGCGGCCTTCATCCTGGTCAGCCGCTCCCACGTGGGGGCGATACTTGCCCGACAGGAGGCCGCCACCCAGCGGACTCCAGGGAACGAGGCCGATGCCGAGTTCCTGGCACATCGAGGTGAATTCGTACTCGATGCCGCGCGACACGAGCGAGTACTCCATCTGCAACGCGCAGGGCTGCTCCAGGCCATGCGCCTGCGCCAGCGTGATGGCCCGTGCGGCATACCAGGCCGGCACGTCGGACAGCGCCCAGTGACGGATCTTGCCCGCGCGCACCAGGTCGTCCATCGAGCGCAGCACTTCCTCCACCGGCGTGACGGTGTCCCACATGTGCAGGTAGTACAGGTCGATGCAATCGGTGCCCAGGCGCGACAGCGAGGCTTCTAGCGCGCGCTGCAGCGCCTTGCGCCCGTTGCCCGCGGCATTGGGGTCGCGCGCGGTGTTGGAGAAGTTGTTGGTGTACTTGGTGGCCAGCACGACCCGGTCGCGCACGCCGGCCTCCCGCATGAACTCGCCCAGCCAGCGCTCGGACGTGCCCTGCGTATAGACGTCAGCGGTGTCGATGAAGTTGCCACCCCAGTCCAGGTAGCTGTCGAACAGCGCGCGCGCCGTGGCACGGTCGCAGCCGAATCCATGCTCGGTGCCGAAGGTCATGGTGCCCAGCGCCAGGCGCGAGACGCGCAGCCCGGTGCGGCCAAGCAGGGTGTAAGCGGGCGGAAGCGCCGTGGCGGGTGCAGCGTCGAAGGTCATGGGCGGCTCGTCCTCTGAGAAAAAGAGTGGTATTAGCACACATTGACTAAAAGTGTTCAATACATAGACTCCCGCTCCAGGCAAGCCCGGCAGGCGGGCTCGCAGTCACTGCCACGGAGCGCCAGTACATGCTGATCGATCTACACGCCCACCTTGTCACCGAAGGAATGCTCAACCGGCATGCCTTCTGGGGGCCCTTCATGAAAGCCCAAGGCTTCACAGTGGGCCATTTCTCACTGGGCACGCGCCAGCCCAAGAAGGCCGTCAGCGACGCCCAAGCGCAAGCCAACCTGCTGTCGCGCATGACGCACGATGCGCGGCGCAAGCTCATGGCCGAGCGCGGCGTGGATCGGCTCGTGATGGCCACCCCGTCGCACGCCTTCATGTATTGGGCCGAGGACTTCGGCAACGAGTACGCCCGCATCTGCAACGACGAGCTGTCCGCCTGGTGCGCACAGGATCCGGAGCATTTTGACTTCTGGGCCCACGCCAACCTGGCCGATCCCAAGGAGGCCGCGCGCGAGATCGAGCGCGCCGTCACGCAGCTCGGCGCACGCGGCGTGTGCGTCGGCGGCGCCAACTTCAACGGCCTGCAGGCCTATAGCGAGGAGCTGTATCCCGTGTGGGACAAGGTCTGCGCGCTCGACGTGCCGCTGATGGTCCATGGCTACAACCAGTCGGTCTGGTGGGGGGAGCGCCACACGGAGGACCGTTTCGAGACCACCTCCATCGTCGGCGACTGCGTGGACGAGACGCTCTTTCCCTGGTACCTGATCTGCGGCGGCGTGCTCGACGCGTTCCCGACGCTCAAGACCTATGTCACGCATGCGGGCGGCATGTTCGTGTTCCAGCTCGGACGCCTGTCGGAGCTCAACAAGACCATGGCGCCCGATGCGCGCAACAAGCGGCCGTTCATGGAGTACCTGCAGAACTTCTGGTTCGACCTCGACGTGCACCACCCGGCGCTGCGTCGGGGCGTGGCAGAGGTGGTCGGCGTGGACCGCCTGGTCATCGGTACGAACTTCGGCGGCGCCTACGACAACGGCGACCTCACCGAGGGACTGGGACTCAGCGATGCCGAGCGGGAGAAGGTGCGCGGCGGCAACGCGCTGCAGTTGCTCAAGCTCGCTCGATAAGTCCGTTCGGCACCGTACTGTGCCCTTGCGGCGCTGGCGGCTCAACCGCCGCGGGGCTGCAGCTTCCTTCTGCGCCCGAATCGCCATGTCCGCGCAAGCAGGCATGGCGATTCTTTTTGGTTGAGGAGGAAACCTGATCCAAGCGATGATCTCGGGCTGCGGGGGTCGCGATCGTCCCCGTGTACCGGCTGCCCCGGGCGCCGCGTCGCCTGCGGAATCTGATCCAGCGCAAACTCGCTGCGGGTACGGCCTAGGGTTGGCCCCTATTTGTTGAACACAAAGCAGATAAGTGTCTTAGATTCGCGCCCACGCCTTGCAGTGCAGGCGCCAAGGAGACACCCACATGCTCAAGCGCAGCGACCCCATGCTGTCCGACGGAACCCGTATCTCGGACCTCATCAACCTGCAGACCCGCGAAGTCAAGTTGCGGACGCTTTCCGACAAGGAGCTCTACGAACTCGAGATGGAGAAGATTTTCGCCAGGACGTGGGTTTTCCTCGCCCACGAGACCGAGATCCCCAACCCCGGCGACTTCGTGCAGCGCGACATGGGCTCGGACTCGGTGCTGGTCACGCGCGACAAGAACGGTGAAGTCCATGTGGTGCTCAACGTGTGCACGCACCGCGCCATGAAAGTCTCGACGCTGGATTCGGGCAACACGCACATCCATACCTGCATCTACCACGGCTGGGCCTTCAGGCCCAACGGCGACTTCATCGGCGCCCCGGTGGAGAAGGAGTGCATGCACGGCAAGCTCATGACCAAGGAGCAGTTGTCGCTGAAGAAGGCGCGCGTGGCCCTTTACGGCGGGCTGGTCTTTGCCACGTGGAACGTCGACGGGCCGAGCTTCGAGGAGTTCCTGGGCGATGCCAAGTGGTACTACGACACCCTGTGGTGCCGTACGACCAAGGGCATGGAGGTGCTGGGCCCGCCGCAGCGCTTCATCATCCGCGCCAACTGGAAAGCCGCCGCGGAGCAGGGGGCCTCGGACGGCTTCCACACCCTCACGCTGCACCGCTGGCTGGGCGAGATCGGGCCGTACGCCAAGAAGCCCGGCGGCGAAGGCGGCGGCGCGGACCTGACACCGGAGATGTACGGCGTGGAGGTATGGACCGACCACGGCCACACGATGCGCTGCATCGATCTGGGCCGCAAGATCCGCCGCATCACGGGCCAGGATCCCGAGCAGCTCACGCCCGAGCAGCGCCTCACGGTGCTGCCCCCGCCGGGCATCACCCCCGAGCTGGTACCCGAGCTGCTGAGCCGCTTTACGCCCGAGCAGTTGCAGGTGATGTCCACCAACCCGCCGCAGGTGGGCAACTTCTTCCCCAACGGCCTGTTCGAGTTCATCTACCTGCCCACCGCCGACGGCAAGGTGGTCGGCGCGATGGCACTGCACACCTACGTGCCGCTGGGCCCTGACAAGTTCATGTTCATGAACTGGGTCCTGGCCGAGAAGGACACGCCGGCGCAGGTGAAGGCCGCGATGCTGCGCATTTCCTGCCAGCTTCTGGGCACCTCCGGCATGGTCGAGCAGGACGACTCCGACACCTGGCCGCACCAGACCATCGTCGCCAAGGGCGCGATGAGCCGGCACATCACGCTGAAGTACCAGGCGATGTTCGAAACCGGCAAGCCTGAAGGCTGGCCTGGCCCGGGACACGTTGGCAGCGGCTTCACCAAGGATGACACCAACTGGAGCTTCTGGCAGTACTGGCACGAGCTGATGACCACCGACTGCTGATCTGCAAAGGAGACCTGACCATGATTGCCAATCTGCTTGAACCGACGCCCCTGCCACCGACCGTGCGTGCCAACCGCGTGAGCGTGGGCAGCGCGCTCTACAACGAGATCGTCGAGTTTCTTTACGACGAGGCCGAGATGCTTGACGAGATCCGGCTCACCGAGTGGAGCGAGCTGCTGGCCCCGGACATCGAGTACAACGTGCCGCTGCGCCTGACCAAGCCGGTGCGCCAGCTCGACGGCACCGTGATCCGCACCGTCCAGCACCTGCACGACAACCATGCCTCCCTGATGCTGCGCGTACGCCGCATCACCGACACGCGCAGTGCCTGGGGGGAGGACCCGCCCTCGCGCACGCGCCGCCTGGTGAGCAACGTGCGCGTGTACAAGACGGACAAGCCCAACGAGTACAAGGTCCAGAGCTACATGCTGCTCACGCGCAGCCGGTTCGACTTCGACTACTTCGACCTGCTGCCTTGCGACCGCCACGACGTGCTGCGCAAGACGGGCCAGTCGCTGCAGCTGGCCCGCCGCGAGGTCATCATCGACCAGTCCGTGATCGGCACGCCCAATCTCGGCATCTTTCTCTGAACCGGAACCTCCCGATGAAACTGGAAGACCTCATCCTGGTCAGTGTGGACGACCATGCGATCGAGCCACGGGGTGCCTTCGACCGGCACATGCCCGCTCGCTTCAAGGGCCGCCAGCCCAAGGTGGTGCAGAGCAAGGGGCGCGACGTCTGGGTGTTCGAGGGCCGTGCCACCGGCTACATGGGCCTGAACTCCGTGGTGGGCCGTCCCAAGGACGAGTACGGCATGGAGCCCCTGGGCTACGAGCACATGCGCCGCGGCACGTGGGACGTCAAGGCGCGCGTGCAGGACATGAACGCCAACGGCGTGCTGGGCTCGATCTGCTTCCCCACCTTCCCCGGCTTTGCGGGCCAGCGGTTTCAGCAGTACCAGGCCGCACGCGACGTGTCGTTTGCCGCGATCCAGGCCTACAACGACTGGCACCTGCACGACTGGTGCAATGCCGCGCCCGGCCGCTTCATCCCGCTGGGCCTGATTCCGTGGTGGGACGGCGAGCTCGCCGCCGGCGAGATCCGCCGCATGGCCCAGCAGGGCGTGCATGCGATATCCCTGTCGGACAATCCGGCGCTGCATGGCTTCCCCTCCATCCACGACGACCACTGGGATCCGGTGTGGAAGGCCTGCGCCGACCACGACGTGGTGATCTGCTGCCACATCGGCACCGGGGTCAAGGCCGAGCATGCGTCCGATCTCACGCCCATCGACGCCTGGATCACGTCGATGCCGATCTCGATCGCCAACTCGGCGGCCGACTGGATCTGGGCGCCGATGTGGAAGAAGTACCCCAAGCTGCGCATGGCGCTGTCCGAGGGCAGCATCGGCTGGATCCCGTACCTGCTCGAGCGCGCGGACTTCACCTACCGTCATCACCACGAGTGGACGATGACGGATTTCGGCGGGGGCAAGCCCAGCGACGTGTTCCGCAAGCACATCATCACCTGCTTCATCGAGGACGAGTTCGGGCTGCGCAATCTTGGGGACATCGGCGAGGACATGGTGACTTGGGAGTGCGACTATCCGCACTCGGACTGCACCTGGCCCGGCTCGCCCGAGATCTTCCACGCACAGACCAGGCACCTGACGGATGCGCAGATCGACAAGATCGCTCACCTCAATGCCATGCGCGAGTTCTCGTACGATCCGTTTGCCATCCTCGGGCGCGAGAACTGCACGGTCGGCGCGCTGCGCGCCCAGGCCGCCGGCGTCGATACCAAGCCGCTGCTGGGCATGGGCGGCGCCCGCCCCGTGCGCGAACCGGGCAAGCCCGTCACTTCGGGCGACATCCACCGGATGTTCTGCGCGGCAGACGCCGAGACCGCGCTCTGAGCCGCTGTCGCTGCCATGCTCCCGCCCGGGGCATGGCGGCGACATGCTGCAGCACATGCGGGTTCCTATATATGTACACAGATTCGAATTCTGTCTATATTCGCCGCGCTGGACCACAATGCGAGGCGAAGGAACCCCTTATGCTGACTCCGACAATACCGACGCTGGCCGATGGCACCCGGATCGATGACCTGGTGAACCTGGCAACCCGAGAGGTGCAGATGCGCACGCTCTCGGATCCCGAAATCTACGAGCTGGAGATGGAGCGCATCTTCGGCCGCATCTGGGTCTTTCTGGGCCACGAGTCCGAGGTCCCGAACTCCGGCGACTTCGTCGTGCGCGACATGGGCTCCGACTCGGTGCTGGTGACGCGCGACAAGAGCGGCGAAGTGCACGTGATGCTCAACATGTGCACGCACCGCGGCATGCGCATCTCCACGCTCGACGCCGGCAACACGCAGATCCACACCTGCATCTACCACGGCTGGGCCTTCCGGCCCAATGGCGAGTTCCTCGGCGCGCCCGTGGAAAAGGAGCAGATGTACGGCAAGATCCGGACCAAGCAGGAACTGGGTCTGAAGAGGGCGCGCGTCACGCTCTACGGGGGGCTGATCTTCGCCACCTGGAACATCGACGGCCCCTCCTTCGAGGAGTTCCTGGGCGATGCCAAGTGGTACTACGACATGCTCTTCCAGCGCACCGACCGGGGGCTGGAGGTGCTGGGCCCGCCGCAGCGCTTCACCGTGCGCGCCAACTGGAAGGCCGCCGGCGAGCAGTCGGCCGCCGACGGCTATCACACGCTCACGCTGCACCGCTGGCTGGGCGAGGTGGGCAACTACTCCAAGAAGGGCGACGGCGAGGGCGGTGGTGGAGACCTCAGCCCCGAGATGTACGGCTCCGAGGTCAGTTCCCCGCATGGCCATGCGCTGCGCTGCATCGACCTCGCGCGCAAGATCCGCCGGCTCACGGGCAAGGATCCCTCGCAGCTGAGCATCGAAGAGAAGCTGGCGGCGCTGCCGCCGGCGGGCATGACGCCCGAGATGGTGCCGCAGCTCAAGAAGCACCTCAGCGATGGTCAACTGCAGGCACTGACGTGGATGCCGCCGCAGGTGGGCGGCATCTTCCCCAACGTGCTGTTCGGCTTCGTCTACATCCCGCAGGCCGACGGCTCGGTGGTCGGTTCGATCACCCTGCACGCCTACGTCCCGCGCGGCCCGGACAAGCTGGAGTTCGTGAACTGGATCCTGACCGAGAAGGATGCTCCTGCGGAGCTGCGCGACAAGATGCGCAAGCAGACCACGCAGCTCTTCGGCACCTCCGGCATGGTGGAGCAGGACGACTCCGACACCTGGCCCCACATGACGCTGGGCGCCAAGGGCGCCCAGGGCAAGAAGATGACGCTGAAGTACCAGGCGGTGTACGAGACCGGCAAGCCCGAAGGCTGGCCCGGTCCCGGGATCATCAACGAGGGCTTCACCAAGGACGACACGCAGTGGCACTGGTGGCTGTACTGGCGTCAGCTGATGCTGGGCGAGATCTGAGCCCCTGCAGCCCCACAAGCCACTTCCATGGAGACAATTCCCATGACCGATCTCAAGCCCGGCCAACTGGTGCCGGTGGGCTCGCCCGTCTACAACCGGGCGCTGGAGTTCCTGTACGTCGAGGCGCGCCTGCTCGACGAGATCCGCCTCAAGGAATGGGGCGCCCTGCTGGCCGAGGACCTGGTCTACACCGCCCCGCTGCGGGAGACCCGTCCGGTGAGCCAGCAGGCCGCGTCAGTGGTGCGTACCACCCAGCACTTCGAGGACGACTGGCGCTCGGTAATGGGCCGCATCATGCGGCTCACGGGCACCAAGAGCGCCTGGGCCGAGGACCCGCCCTCGCGTACGCGGCGCATGGTCACCAACGTGATGGTGGAGCAGGGCGACCAGCCCGAGGAGTACCGCGTGCGCAGCAACCTGCTGGTCACGCGCAGCCGCTTCAACTTCGACGAGCTCGACCTCATCAGCGGCGAGCGCCGTGACGTGCTGCGCGTCAGCGGCGAGAGCTTCAAGCTCGCCCGCCGCGAGATCCTGCTGGATCAGGCCGTGCTGGGCACGCCCAACCTGGCCATCTTCCTCTAGACACTGGCGTCCGCCTCGAACGCCAGCCAACCCTCGTCGTCAGCGCACAGGCGCTGCGGCGAGGTACTGAAGTCCCAGGTCGACCCCACCACACGCAGCGCCTGCGCAGCCCGCACGGGCTGCTGTGCCCAGCACAGGCCGGTCACCCGCGCATGCGGCTGTTCGTCCAGCGGGAGGCCCTTGCCATTGGAGATGACGGCGCAGCGGCGCAGCACCAGCGCCGCCTCCGCCTCGTCCGCGGACAGTGTCTGCAGCGCCCAGCCAGCCATGGCCTGGCGCACCCCCATGCCAGCATAGAGCGGCGGCTCCACGATCGTGTCGTCCTGCAGGGACCACGACAGCAGCAACGTGCCGTCGCGCCACAGCAGGGCGTTCGTGCGTCCGGCCTCACGCAGGGGCACTTCGATGTCGTAGCGACGCGTACTCAGGCCGCGTGCGGCCGCAGCGCAGGCCAGCCCCGCGAGCTCGAGCTGGTGCGTGCAGTGCTGGCGCGCCTCGACCGAACGCGTCACGGTATGGGCAATGGGCGACAGCGCCATGCCCACGAGCTGCTGCAACTCGGCAGCAGCGCCTTCGCACAGCGTATAAGGCTGTCGCGCGGCCGTCGCGCGCACAGCGGCGATCCGGCCCTCACGGGCCGCGAGCTCGACACGGAAATGGTGGAAGTCGTCCTCCAGCGCCGCGCGCACGCAGCTGTCGCCTCCATCGGTGCGGCTCCTGATGTCAATGCGGCGGCGGAATCTAGGCGGGGTCATGGCGGGCAAGGGTCCTCACCGGGTGTCACACGGAGGGTGAAAGTGTACGATTATCGTGAATGTGTTCAATAACCATTCCGAAATGGAGATGAGGATGACTCTGCTGAAAGACAAGGTGGCTGTGATCACGGGCGCGGGCGGCGGCATCGGCCGCGGCATCGCGCGCTGCTACGCGCGCGAGGGCGCCGCGGTGGTGGTTGCGGAGATCAACGAGGACACCGGCGTCCAGGTCGAGCGCGAGCTCAAGGAGCTCGGCGGCCGGGCACTGTTCGTGCGCACCGATGTGATGCGCAAGGAGGCGGTCCAGGGTGCGGTGCGCGCTGCAGTGGATGCCTTCGGTGGCCTGGACATCCTGGTCAACAACGCGTTCGTGCCATCGCCCAACGTGCTGCTGGAGGACAAGACCGACGAGATGCTGGCGCAGACCCTGAACTCCACGCTCTGGGCCACGTGGTGGGCCATGCAGGCGGCGCTGCCGCTGATGCGCGCGCGCGGTGGCGGGCGCATCATCAACTTCACCTCCATCGATGTGGAGGTCGGCGCCTGGCAGCATGCCGACTACAACAGCGGCAAGTCGGCGGTGGTCGGTCTCACGCGCAGCGCTGCTGCTGAATGGGGGCGCTTCAACATCACGGCCAACGCGATCGCGCCGACCGCGATGGGCGCCACGTTCCACAAGCTCGCGGCCGAGGTGCCGGGCTTTGCCGAGAAATCGGCCGCCGCGCGCCCCCTGGGGCGTTCGGGCGACCCTGAACTCGACATCGGCCCGGTGGCCGTATTCCTGGGCTCGGAGATGTCGCGCTACGTCACTGGCGAGACGCTGCACGTGGACGGCGGGCTGCACCTGCCGGGCTACAACTCGCGGCCCCCGCACGTGCCCGTGCGGGAGTACTGAGTCCGATCGATGGAGCGCGTGTCAGCGCTTCTTCACGCTGATGCCGCTGGCTTCCTGGTCCCAGGTGGCCGCGGTGCAGCCCTCGTCGCGCAGCAAGTACTTGAGCACGCGCCCTTGAGGGTTCTTGGGCAGCGTGTCGCGGAACTCGATGTAGCGCGGCAGCGCGTAGTACGGCACCGAGTCCACGGCCCAATGGAACAGGGCTTCGGGGGTCAGCGTGGCGCCAGGGCGCAGGATGGCGGTGACCTTCACGTCGTCCTCGCCCTTGGGCGAAGGCACCGCGTGCACGGCGACTTCGGCCAGGTCGGGATGGCGCGCGAAGGCGGCCTCCATCTCGAAGCTGGAAATGTTCTCGCCACGGCGGCGCAGGTAGTCCTTCTTGCGGTCGACGAAGTAGAAGAAGCCCTGCTCGTCGAATTTGCCGATGTCGCCCGTGTGGAGCCACAGGTTGCGCAGCAGCTTGAGCGTGTCCTCGGGGCGACGCCAGTAGCCCATGAACATGATGTCGGGCTTGAGCGGGCGCACGATGATCTCGCCCGCCTGGCCCGCGGGCAGCTCACGGTCGTGCTCGTCCACGATGCGCACATCGAATTCCGGGATGCGCCGGCCCGAGGAGCCCGGTGCCGCGTATTCACCGCCAGGCAGCGACGTCACCACCGCCGCCTCCGTCAGGCCGTAGCCGTTGCCTCCCACCTGACGGGCACCGAAGCGCTCGCGCCAGACGGTCTTGACCTCTTCGGTGAAGGGGTTGCCGCGCACGGTATGGATCTGCCCCTTGCAGCGCAGCGCCGCCTCGTTGTCGGGCGCGTTGGCCAGCAGCGCGCCCATGCTGCCCAGGATGGATGCGATGGTGGCGCCGCTGCGCTCGACCTCGGGCCAGAAGTTGCTCACCGAGAAGCGCGGCACGATGGCCACGCGCGCGCCCACCAGGATCGTGGCCACGACGCCCACGCACAGCGCATTCATGTGGAACAGCGGCAGCGGCGTGATCGTCACGTCGTCGGCGGTGGCCGGGCCGGCACGCAGCTGCTGGCGTGCCAAGTGCACCATGTAGTTGTGGCTGACCATGCAGCCCTTGGACGGCCCGGTCGTGCCCGAGGTGTAGATCAGGCAGGCCAGCTCGCCGGGTTGTGGCGTGCGCTCGAACGGCGTGTCATCGCTGCCGCGGTGCGCATCCAGCGCCGCGAGCGTGAGCGTGCCGCACAGCGCGCTCTCTGGCCGGCCGCGCTGCAGCACCAGCCGAGCTTCGGGCAGTTCGGCCGACACTGCGGCAATGCGTGCGACGTAGTCGGCCTCGCAGACCACGATCGCCGCGCCAGCGTCGGCGATCTGGTGGCGCAGGAAATCGCCCTTGAGCGCGGTGTTGATCGGCACGCTGACCGCGCACAGCTTGTTGATGGCCAGCCAGCACAGCACCGCGTCAAGGTTGTTGTCCAGCATCGTGACGACGGTCTGGCCAGCCTGCACGCCCAACGCCGCCAGCTCGTGCGCCAGCCGCGTCGACATCATGTCCACCTCGCCGTAGGTCACCAGCTGCCCCGAGAAGTCCAGCAGGACCCGGTCAGGATGGCTCTTGGCCGCGCGCTCCAGCGCAGCAATCGGTGTGTCTTGCTCACCCAGGTACCAGGTGGCTTCGGGTCCCATGCCGGTCATCTCGTGCGTCCTTCCGTGCAGTTGTTCAGGAAAAATCGGTCCAGGAGTGGAGAGGAAAAAATGATTCTGATATTAGAAGACAATTCTAATGCCTGCATGGCTTTGCCAGATCGCTGGAAAACCCGCACAGACGCGAAACCGAAACTACCCACCATTAACCTCAGGAGGAACTGCGCATGAGCCGCTCCAATCCATCCGGCAACGCCGCCGTGCAGGCGGCTGCCAAGCGACCCGGCAAGAGCACTGTGGCCAAGGCCCCGGCGTCAAAGTCGGCGGCAGGCAAGGCCAAGCCGGGCAAGGCCGCAACTGCCAAGGCGCAGGTGGGCCAGCCAGCCGCGGGCGCACAGGTCATTGCCCTGCCTGATCGTGGCGCGCAACAGCGCCGGCGCAGCAACCGCCGCTCGGAGCAGACGATCGATCGCATCCTGGCGGCCACGGAAAACATCGTCTTGCAGTCCGGCGCCGAGCGGATCTCGATCCTCGACGTGTGCCGCGCCGCCGATGTCTCGCGCGGGACGTTCTACCGTTACTTCGCTTCTCAGGAGGAACTGCTTGATGCCTTCTCGCGCCACAAGCGCGAGACGTTTCACCGCACCCTTGTCGAGTCGGTGGAGGTGTTCACGGACCCCGATGAGCGCTTTGCCGCTCTGGTGCGCTACCTGGACGAGTACCTGGAGCGCGGCAATTCGCGGCGGCTGCTCGTGGTGGCGCCGGACTATGCGCTGGGCTTCTTCAAGCGCATCTTTCACGACTCGGTGGTGCGCTTCCAGGACGTGCTGGGCATCGTGTTCGATGCCTGGGAGGAGCGCCTGGACATCAAGCTCGACCGCGAGCTGGTGTGCGAGATGCTGATCCGCTACGTGCTCAGCGAGCAACTCGTGCCCAGCGAGGGCGGCCGCAAGGCGCTGCCGCGCCGCATTGCCCGCCTGGTCGAGTCGCTGGTCACGGGCGGGACATCACGCGTGCGTCGCTGAAGCGGCGGCCGGCGCAACGCCGGCCATGTCCTTGCGCAGCAAGGCTGCAGCCACGTGCCTGAACAGCCGCTCCAGCGGCAGCCCGGGCTGCAGCTCGCGCAGCGGGTCATCATGGGTGGTGAAGGCCTGTGCCACCTCTGACCAGTCGCCTTCGCTGAGGTAGCGACGGGCGGCCGGGAACACGAGCGCCTCTTCCATGCCCATGTGCTCCCACACGGTGCCCGCGAGCTGCTGCACCGCATCGCCCACCGCCTCCAGCGACGCCGCCTCGCTGCTGTCATAGCGCGAGAGCGCATCCGCCAGCGCCTGGACGCGGCGCTGCTCCTGCCCGTGCTGGCGCTCGAGTTCCAGCAGCACGTGGTCAAGCTCGTGCGTACGCTGGCGCAGCAGGCGGAACAGGACCGTTTCCTCCTTCGGGTGATGCTGGGTGCCGGGAAACTCGCGCAGGTAGCGCACCATCTCCGCCGCAAGCCCGACATCCAGTTGCTGGCCCGGCAAGCGGGCCGCACGTACCAGGTGCTGCAGGCCCTGCAGCACTGCCGCGATCGCACGGTGCTCGCCGGCCACGATGCCCAGTGCCCTGGCCGCGGGCGCGCACGCGTCATTGGACTCGACGGCGGACACCAGCACCGGCAGATCGGCGAGTTGCAGCAGATGCTGCGTCACGCTGTGGCGTAGCCAGCCACGCAGGCCCGGCACGCGCCCGTGCGCACTGACGAAGACAAGGTCGCACCCGTGGCGGTGCGCGGCTTCGACAATGGCCTGCGCAGGCTGGTCGCTCGTGCGCGACTCGGTGCCGCAGCTCACACCGGCCGCGCCTGCCGCCGCGGCAGCCTTCACGAGCACGGCACTGGCCGCGCCGGCGGCTTCCTGTGCGAAAGCCTCCTGGTCGAGCGTGTACAGCAGCGCGCCTTCTCCGGTGGCGGCAAGGTCCGGCGCCGCGTGAAAGAACGTGATGCGCGCACCCGCGGAGCGCGCGAACTCGACGCTGCGCGTGACGGTGGCATCTCCGAGCGGACTGTCGTCCAGCGCTACAAGCAGGTGTCGGTACATCGGTGCTCTCCTGTGTCGTGAGGGATGTGCACACGGCGCGAAAAGCCCGCGTGACGGGCCATTGCAAGGCATGACGCCGCCGGCGCAAGTCAGCGTAAACGCTAAATTGAACAAAAACCCAAAATGTGCACAATTTGGTGTGATCATCCTCCAAGGCTACTTCTGAAGGCGACCTAGACCATGCTGATCGACCTGCATGCACATGCGCCCCATCCGGGCTACTACAACCAGCACCCGCACTGGGGGCCGTTCTTCGAGCAGCACAGCGACGGCGACGTCAAGCTGCGCGTGGGGCACTGGATCCTTGGGCTGGGCTCGCCCGAGCGCAAGGCCGCGGTGCGCTCGGGCCAGGGCCTGCAGCTCGAGGAGTACCTCGCGCGCTGGGCCGACCCCAAGAACCGCCTGGCGGGCATGGACGCCGCAGGCCAGAACGCGCAGGTCGTCTCGGTGCCCTCGCACTGCTACATGTACTGGGCCGACCCGGAGTTCAGCGTGCGCTTCGCGCGCAAGGTCAACGACACGCTGGCCGAGTACTGCTCGGGCGCACCCGATCGGCTGATGTTCTGGGCGCACGCGCCGCTGAACGCGCCGCACGAGGCGGCCAAGGAGCTGCGCCGCGCGTGCACGCAGCTCGGCGCCAAGGGGCTGGTGGCCGGCGGGGCCAACTTCGGCGGGCTGGAGTACGACTCGCCGCAGCTGGACGTGGTGTGGGCCACGCTGTGCGACCTGGACCTGCCGATCTTCGTGCACGGCTACAACCAGTCGGTGACGTGGGGGCTGCAGGCCAACCACGACAAGTACGAGACCACGGCCATCGTGGGCATGAACTACGACGAGACGCGCTGCTTCTGGTACCTCGTCAACGGCGGGGTGCTCGACCGCTTCCCCAAGCTGAAGGTCTACATCACGCACGGCGGGGGCTTCGTGCCCTACCAGCTCGGGCGCCTGGCGCAGACCAACCGCAACCTGGACGTCACGCACAACAAGCGCCCGGTGCTGGAGTACATGAAGAACTTCTACTTCGACGTGGAGCTGCACGAGCTGCCCATGCGCCAGGCGCTGGTGGACATCATCGGGGCGGACCAGGTGGTGTATGGCAGCAACTTCGGCGGCTCCGATGCCGTGCGCCACGACCTCACCGAGGGCCTGCGGCTGTCGCAGCCGGACCTGGACAAGATCCGCTGGAAGAACGCCTGCGAGCTGCTGCACCTGGACCCGGCCAAGCTGGGCCGGCCCGCAACGCAACCGGCGGTGGTGAGCGCATGAAGCTTGCCCGCTGTACCGACGGCGGCGCGCCGTTCTGGGCCGTTGTCGAGCCCGAGAAGGGGACGCTGCGTCCCATCGAAGGCTCGGTCGCGCAATGGGGGCCTGCGCTCACGAGAGGCGAAGGGGAAGCCGCGCTGCGCTTCACCGGCGCACAGCGGCCCATCTCCAGCGTGCGGCTGCTGCCACCCATCGAGAGGACCAACCGTGTCGTCGTCGCCGGCGCCAACTACGCCAAGCACCTGGCGGCCGACTTCGGCATCAAGTCGCACAGCCAGCCCATCGCCTTCCTCAAGGCCCATGGTGCGCTCATCGGCGCCAATGACGCTCTGCGCTACCCGCCGCTGACCAAGGAACTCGACCACGAGGTGGAACTGGTGGCGGTGATCGGCGCCGAGCGCGTGGACCGCAGCAACCCGCTGTCCAGCGTGCTGGGCTACACGGTGGGCAACGACGTCAGCGCGCGCGACCTGCAGCGCAGCGGCCCGCCCGGCGTGGGCATGGACCTGTTCGCCGCCAAGAGCGCCGACCAGACCACGGGCCTGGGGCCCTGGATCGTCACGCGCGACGAGTTCCCGCAAGGCTCGCCGAAGCTGCGCTTGCTGCTGCGCGTCAACGGCGACGTGCGCCAGGACGGCAACACCGCCGAGATGACCTGGGACGTGGGCCAGCTGGTGTCCTTCGTGGATGAGCGCTCGAGCTTCGAGTGCGGGGACGTCATGTTCACGGGCTCCCCGGCGGGTACGGCGCAAGGCAGCGGCAAGTTCCTGCAGCCCGGCGATGTAGTGGAGGCCGAGGTGGAGGGCATCGGCACGCTGCGCAACGTCGTCACGTTGATGGATTGAACCCAGACAGAAAGAAAGACTTCATGAGCATCACGAACAACAAGGTCGTCGTCGTCGGCGCCGGCCTGATGGGAACGGGCATCGCGCATGCCTTTGCCAGCAGTGGCTTCACCACCGTGCTGGTGGACAGCAATGCCGCGGCCACCGACAAGGCGCTGGCGGCGGTGGCCAAGATCCTGGACGACGGCGTGCGGCTGGGCAAGGTCGAGGCTGAGGCTGCCGAGGCTGGCAAGGCGCGGCTGACGGTCGAGGCGGACCTGGCCGTGGCCGCCGAGGGTGCGGCGCTTCTGGTGGAGACCGTCACCGAGAACCTCGCGGTCAAGAAGCAGGTCGTGTCCACCGCTGCGCCGAAGATGGTGCCGGGCGCGCTCATCGCCACCAACACCTCCGCGCTGAGCGTCACCGAGATCGCCACGGCCGTGGAGCAGCCCGAGCGCGTCGTGGGCATGCACTTCTTCAACCCGGTGCACAAGATGAAGCTGGTGGAGCTGGTGCGCGGGCTCGCGACCAGCGACGAGGCCGTGGCCCGTGCGCGCGAGTACAGCGACGCGCTGGGCAAGACGTCGATCGTCGTCAACGAGGCGCCTGGCCTGACGACCAGCCGCATGTCGGCCATGCTCGGCAACGAGGCCATGTGGATGCTGCAGGAGGGCGTCGCCACGGCCGAGGACATCGACACGGCGCTGCGCATGGGCTTCAACCACCCCATGGGCCCGCTGGAGCTGGGTGACCTCACCGGGTGGGACACCCGGCTGTCGGTGCTGCGCTACCTGCACTCGACGCTGGGGGAGAAGTTCCGCCCCTGCCCGCTGATCATCAAGATGGTCGCCTCCGGCCGCCTGGGCCGCAAGGCTGGCGCCGGGGTCTACCGCTATGACGAGAAAGGCCAGCGCATCCCCGGCTCCGGCCTGAAGGCGAGCGTGCTGTGAGCGCCGCCGATGTCGTGATCGTCGGCGCGGCGCGCACGCCCGTTGGCAAGTTCAAGGGCAGCCTGGCCGGCGTACGCGCCGACCACCTCGGGGCCGTGGTCCTCAACGAGCTTGTGAGCCGCAGCGGCCTGAAGCCCGAGGTGGTGGACGACGTGATCTTCGGCTGCGTCACGCAAATCGGCGAGCAGTCGGCCAACATCGCGCGGACCTCGCTGCTGGGCGCGGGCTGGCCCGTCTCGATCCCCGGGCTGACCATCGACCGCAAGTGCGGCTCCGGCGAGGAGGCGGTGCATGTGGCCGCCGGGCTCATCGCCTGCGGCGCGGCTGACGTGGTCGTGGCCGGTGGGGCCGAGAACATGAGCCGCGTGCCCATGGGCAGCAACCGTGCCATCCACGGGGAGGCCTTCGGCTGGATGGCCGCGGATCGCCATGAGCTCACCAGCCAGGGCGAAGCCGCCGAGCGCCTGTGCGACGAGTGGCGCCTGGGCCGCGAGGAGCTCGACGCCTATGCCGTGGAGAGCCACCGCCGTGCCGCCGCCGCGGCCGCGGCTGGGTATTTCCGCCAGGAAATCGTGCCGGTGCCGGTGGCCCAGGTGCGGGAGAAGGGCTTGGAGGACGAGGCAGCGCTGTTCCAGGCCGACGAGACCATCCGCCCCGGCACGGCGATGGAAAAGCTCGGCACGCTCAAGACGAGCTTCCGTCCCGACGGGCGGCTCACCGCGGGCAACTCGTCGCAGATCTCGGACGGCGCCGCGGCGCTGCTGCTGATGTCGGCCGACAAGGCCCGTGCACTGGGCCTCAAGCCCCGTGCGCGCATTCGCGCGGTCACCACTGTCGGTTCGGATCCGACCCTCATGCTCACGGGCCCGATTGCCGCCACCCGCAAGGTTCTCGCCCGCGCCGGCCTCACGCTTGACGACATCGACCTCTTCGAGGTCAACGAGGCGTTTGCGCCGGTGCCGCTGGTGTGGATGAAGGAGATCGGCGTGGCGCACGAACGGCTCAACGTCAATGGCGGCGCCATCGCGCTGGGCCACCCGCTTGGCGCCAGCGGCGCACGGCTGATGACGTCGATGCTGCACGAGCTGGAACGCCGTGGCGGCCGCTTCGCGCTGCAGTCCATCTGCTGCGCCGGCGGCATGGGCACGGCCACCATCATCGAGCGGCTGTGACGGTGGCGCGGCTGCCGCTGGTGCCGCTGGAGGCCTTGCCGGGCGAGCTTGCTCAGGCGGTGCGGCATGGCCGCGCCACCCGCATGCTCAGCTCCACCGTGCCGGTACAGGTCTGGGCGCATCGCCCGCAGGTCGCGCTGGCCTGGCTGGCGCTGCTGGACCAATTCCACAACCATGGTGTGCTCGATGCGCGGTTGCGCGAACTGGTGCGGCTGCGCATTGCCACCTTCACCCAGTGCCAGGCCTGCCAGGTCGCCCGCAAGAGCGACGCGGTCGACACCCGGGACTTGGCGGCGCTGGCCTGCCAGGATGCCGACAGCGAGCACTTCAGCCCGGCCGAGCGCGCGGCGTTGCGCTACGCCGAGCGCTTTGCCGTGGACCCGCATGCCATCGACGATGGCGACTTCGACCACTTGACTGCCCACTTCACGACCGCCGAGATCGTGGAGTTGCAGATGTTCTGCGCGCTGATGCTGGCCGGTGGCCGCATGACGCTGGTGCAGCGCGCCTACGAGGAGAAACCTTGACCACTTCCCTGTACGACATCCCGCTGCAGGCCCTGGACGGGGCGCCCACCACGCTCGAGCCCTGGAAGGGGCAGGTGCTGCTGGTGGTCAACGTGGCATCGCAGTGCGGCCTCACGCCGCAGTACGCAGGCCTGCAGGCGCTGCACGAGCGTTACGGCAACCGCGGGCTGCAGGTCCTGGGCTTCCCGTGCAACGACTTTGCTGCGCAGGAGCCCGGCAGTGCGGCGGACATTCGCGACTTCTGCGACACGCGCTTCGGCGTGACGTTCCCGCTGTTTGCCAAGCTCAACATTAACAGCGAGCCCCGGCACCCGCTTTACGCGGCACTGATTGCCGCGCAGCCGCAGGCACAGCCCTCCGGCGACTCCAAGTTGCACGAAACGCTGGGCAAGCACGGCCTGTTGCCCAAGCACGCCAGCGACGTGACATGGAACTTCGAGAAATTCCTCGTCGGCCGTGACGGCCACGTGATCGGCCGCTTTGCACCCGACATCACGCCGGACGATGCGCGCCTGAGCGCGGCCATCGAGGCGGCGTTGGGCTGATTTCTCAGGCACCATCGTCAATTGCGCAAACGCGTGAGACGATGACGGGAAAGACTCGAACTGCTGTGGCGTTTGCGCTGCGCACCGTCGCGGACACCATTGCCATGGCGCTGCTCATTGCAAGGGCATATCCGCCCGCGCAGCGGGCCCAGCGCGCTGTACGAGGCCGCGAGCACGCAGCGAGGCCCTTGTCACGTGGGCCGCGGTGCTAGCCACGCACAGCCGACCGCGGCATTTCCGTGTTCAACACGCTGCGCTTTTGCCGTGACCCGACACCCGACGGTACACCGCCACGGCATGGAGCAACTGCAGCGCCGCTCCAGCCTGCTCATCGTGTCCGGTGTGCTGCGCTGCGGCCGGCGGCGCGGGACCGCAGGACGTGTCTGACCAGGCGCTGCAGCTGCTCACGGGCAGGGTCGAGCAAGGTCAGCCGCCGAAGCGGATGGGGGCGCCCCGCACGCCCCATCCTTCGGTCCCGCCGCGCAGTTTCCTGCTGTGCCCCTGCCCGCAGCGCGCGGCGTTTCGGGGGGCGATGTGACGACACGGCGCACTGGCGCTGTGAGCGGCCAAGCGGCCACGCCGGCCCTGATCAGCCGGGCCCTGGCCGGTGCCCCGTTTGCCGAGACAGCAGCGAGGAGTGCTGAGCGAGCCTGGCGGCTCCCCAGGCGCCTTCCAGGACCCAAGGACACACATGCCTGCATCGACCGTGACACCTGACGAGCATCGCCTGCTGCCGCTGGCAGGCGGGCACAACTTTCGCGACCTTGGAGGCTACGAAACCGCGGACGGCCAGCGCGTGCGCCGGCATGTCCTCTACCGCTCGGGCAAGCTCTCGGGGCTGACGTCGCAGGACGTGGCGCTGCTGGCATCCAAGAGCATCCGGGTCGTGTGCGACCTGCGTACACCCGTGGAGCGCGAGAAGGAGCCATCGGTCACCGGCTTCAGCGCGTGGCATCGGGGCTGGGACTACGACGCCGGCCACAGCCGCCTGCGCCAAGTCGCTGCCGCCCGGGAAGCCACCCCGCAGGATGTGCATGATGCGCTGGCGGCGACCTACCGGAAGATGCCCTGGCACTTTGCCGGCCCGTATGGATGCGTCATCAACCACATTGTCAGCGGAGATGTGCCGCTGGTGTTCCATTGCATGGCGGGCAAGGATCGCACCGGGCTGTTGGCCGCCCTGATCCTGCGGCTGCTGGGTGTCCCGGAAGCGACGGTGCTCGCCGACTACCTGCTCACGGACCGCTGCCTCGACATCGATGCACTGGTGGCAACCCCGCGTGCAGCGGGCTCCGATGCCGCTGCCGCTGGCTTCGCCTACCTGCAGGCCATGCCGCCCAACCTGCGCGCCCCGCTGCTGAAGTGCCATCCGGCCTATTTGGAGGGCGCACTCAGGGCGGTCGAGGCCCGGCACGGCTCGGTGCTGGGCTACATGCACGAGGCGCTGGGCGTCGGTGGCGATGGTATGGCTGCCCTGCGCCATCGGCTGCTGGAGCCCGCCGGCCAAGAGGCCGGACCAGGCCGCCGCGCCTGAGGCGGGGTGCTGCGGCACCCGCCAAATCAGGAAATCACGACGCGGTCGTGCATCCGGGTGAAGCGGGCCTGCAGGCCCGCCGCCGCGCTGATCGCCTCGGTCTCGTCCGCGATCTCGCCAAACAGCGCATCGTTGGCATCCAGGAAGGAGGGCCGTGTGGCCTCGTCAGCAAACACCGGCGTGAAGGCGACCCGGGCGATGCGTCCGTGCTCGATGTCGATCCTGGCCGCCAGGCCCTTGCGCTTGTGCTTGCCGACGACGGCTCTGACGCCGATGGGCGTGTCGCCGGTGTCGCGTGGCCCCTTCATCAGGAACTTGCCCAGCGAGTAGAAGACCACCTTGCCCTTGTAGACCTCGATGCCCTTGGTCACGAGCGTGCCGTGGCCCAGGATCAGGTCGGCGCCATGGTCGATGCAGGCACGCGCGGCCTCGCGCTGGTAGTCGCCGATCGCCACGCGGTCTTCCAGCAGGCCC
This sequence comes from Azohydromonas lata, assembly GCF_034427735.1. Classification (NCBI taxonomy): domain Bacteria; kingdom Pseudomonadati; phylum Pseudomonadota; class Betaproteobacteria; order Burkholderiales; family Sphaerotilaceae; genus Azohydromonas; species Azohydromonas lata. Next base: position 243,056 of record NZ_JAXOJX010000001.1, on the reverse strand, counting down.
CAGTGGACGCTGAGCACCACGATGTCGGCCTGCTCACGTGCCGCGCTGATGCTGGCGCAGACCGCTGCCAGGTCCTTGCGGTCCACCAGTGTCCCGACCTGCGGCGCCAGCCCCCAGTCGTTCCAGTTGGGGTTGTGGAAATAGCTGTGCCGTCGCAGCGGGGCGACGCCGGGTGTGCGGCGCCCGGCGTGGGCACCGGGCAGCAGTGCGGCGGTGCAGCCCACGAATGCGACCTTCACGCCATTGCGCTCCAGCACCACCGGCGCCAGCGCCTCGGCGATGTTGCGGCCTGCGCCTACCGGCGCGATGCCTGATTCCCGCATGAGCTCCATGGAGCGCAAGAAGACCCGGTAACCGGCGTGCATCGAGTGGTTGTTGGCGAAGGACAGGACATCGAAGCCCTTGGCTGCCTTGAGGCGGATGGCTTGCGGATCCCCCGGAGTGAACAGGTCCTCGCCCTCCACGTCGTCGTTGAGGTGCGCTTCGACGGGATGAGTGTCCCCTGCCTCTTCCGCGTAAGGCCATTCGCAGTTGCCAAACGTGAAGTCGGCTGCCTGCAGGACGGGGGCGGCGGGGTCAAGCAGTGTCGCGTCGTAGCGGGCGATCATCACGTCGCCCACGCCCACGAGCGTGGCGCATCCCGATGTGGTTTTCGTGGTCACGGTGTTGCTCCTAGGCCCGGCGGTCACTGTCCAGATACCGCGACAGGCGCTGCGTGGCGAAGTCGAGCAAGGCCCCGGACCGGTTGACGCTCTTGCCGTTGCGGAAATCCCGGATGGAAATCACTGCATGCTTGAGCGCAGCGATGGCTTCGTAGTACTCGAAATGCGGCATCGGACGGCCGTAGAGACGCTCGAAGCCACGTATCGCGGCTTCCCGGTCGGGGATGCCGGCGATGCGCTGGTGACCAAGGCGCAAGCTGAAGAGGTCTTCCGCGTACAGCCACCAGGCCAGGTCGATCTCGGCCGGTCCGAGCGTCGCCACCTCGAAGTCCAGCAGCGACGCCACGCGTAGGTCGGCTGCAAACATCGTGTTGCCCATCCGGGCATCGTTCCAGACCAGTCCGGCGTGCTCCACGGAAGGCCGATGCTCCAGCAGATGGCGCAGCGCCCGGTCCAGCAGCGGGTAGGGCTCGCCTTGCGCGGCCCAGGCAAGCCACCGGCCGACGAAGTGCTCCAGGTAGAAGCCGGCATCCGGCGCATGCTGCGGCTCCTGCGCCATGAAGCTGAAGTGCTGCCAGCCGATCCGGTGGAGCTTGGCCATCTCCGCGATGGCGTTCCACCATGCCCGCTCGCGCTGTGGGGCCGTCAGTTCAGCGGCGAACCAGCCCTGTGCGTGGTAGCTCGGGAAATCGGCAGGCACCCGTCCTTCGACCCGCTCCATGAGAAAGAAAGGCGCCCTCAGGATCCCGGCACCCTCCTGCGCCAGGACCAGGCGCGGGACGGCCACGTCGGCAGCATCGGCGATCGCGGCCATAGTCCGGTACTGATGCAGCACGTCGGACTGCAGCGGACAGGCCGCCTCGCGCTGGATGCGAGCCACCAGGTCCCGCTCGTGCCCCACGCCCTGCTCACGCCAGCTCAGCTTGAACAGGATGGTCCGGCTCGACGATCCCTGTGCCGGCTCGACCGGGTCGCTGATGTCCAGGTCGCAGGCGCCAGGCATCTGCGTGGGCAGCCAGCCGCGCAGGCGTTCCATCAGAGCGGCGGTGCTGATAGGAGCGGCATGTTCCTTGATCATGGAATGGTTACGGCTCAACGCCGGCTCCAAGCAGCTTGCGCAGTCCCGAGGCGATCGGCCGTGCGCCTTGGCCCAGACGCACGGTGCGCCGCGGTGCCTTGCCAGCAGTCAGCAGCGGGATGGTTTCCAGGTCCTCAGCCGCGCAGAAGAAGCGCTCGACCATGTGCATGCCGCCCTGGCCCCAGTGGTCGACGTTGGCCAGCCAGGCCTGCATGCCGTAGACCGGCCAGCGGCGCAAATGTGCCCAGGCGCTGTCCTGGTCCGGCACGTCGCGCGCACCCGTGGCCGACAAGGCTTCGCGGTAGTGACGGATGAGCTCGGCCGCCGAGGAACGACGCTCCTCGATCGTCAGGGCGCCCAGCATGAAGTAGGTGACGTCACGCCAAGGCTGGCCCTGGCGCACCAGCTGCCAGTCGTGCCAGACACGCTCGCCGCCGGCACGCAGGAAACTGTTGCCCTGGTGCGAGTCGCCATGCACCAGGCAGCGTGGCCCGGGCTGCGTGCGCGCGAACTCCGCCAGCTCGTCAAAGGCGTGCGCCAGCAGCGTCGGCTGGTCGTAAAGCCAGCGCGGCAGGAAGGCCTGGTAGCTCGGCTTGGCCAGGTTCAGTTTGATGTAGTTGTACATGCGCAGAACCTGATCGGTGTCGACCGGCGTGTTCATGGAGGTCTGCAGCCAGGACTGTGCCGCCAGCAGCGGGCTGTCCCACAAGGCGCCGTGCAGCGCCGCCAGCGACTCCAGGCCCCTGGCCACCCCGTCCACGCCGAGGTGGTGCGCGCTGTTGCCGAAGTCGCCTTCGGCCACGCCCAGGTCTTCCATCACCACAACGCCCCGGCCCCCACCGTCGCCGTCCCAGTCGGCGTAGTACGAGCGCGGCACCGGAGCCTGCAACTGGTCACGCATCAGGTGGTAAAAACGTGCCTCGAGCTCGCAGATATCCCCGCTCTCAAATCCCTCCGACCAGTTGGACTTCAGGCACACTTGGCTGGGAATGCCGGCGGCTCGTCCAACCTCGTTGAGTTCCAGTGCCACGCGCAGCTTGGTGGTGTGGCTGTTTTTGATCTCCACCACCGACAGGCCATGCACCTCGATGCCGGTGTAGCGGTGCGCCAGCAGGCGGCTCAGCCACTGCGAGTTGACCTCGTGCAGGTGGCGTGGCAGGCGGCCCTGGCGTGTGGGGTAGGGACGGTCCGATGCCGTGGGCGGCGAGGCGTCGGCTGCGTGTGTCTGGAGCATGCAGCCAGCGTAGCGAGCGCCCTGCGACGCGGGCAACTGCTGCGCTCAGCTTTGTCTATCGCCGAACGCACCTGACGTATCGATGGCCGACAGGCTGGTGTAGTTAAGACTTGTCACAAGTCACGAGGCCGGATGTCAGAAAGAAGAAAATACAAGGGTTGCCGGCAACTCTCCGGGACGAACACGGCAGCCCGTGGTGCAAACCTACACAAGGCCGCCCGGCTCTTGCAGCTTCGGAATTTGCTCCTAAAACAAGAATGATGGACAACCCCCATCGCCTGTGGAGCCTGCGCGACTTGGCGTTGCTGGCGACCGCGCCCGAGCCCGAATACGACGACCTCGTACGGGTGACGGCACGGCTGTGCGGCACGGCCTCGGCAGCACTGACGCTCGTGGATGGGGAGCGGACCTGGGTCAAGGCCTGCTTTGGCGCAGTGATGCCGGAGGTGGCACACGGGGTGTCGCTGTACGCACAGGCCATCGCCGGCAGTGGTCTGTTCGTGCTGGAGGATGCCAGGCTCGACACCCGCTGGCGGGACACTCTCCTGGTGAAGGAGGCGCCGCACATCGCCTTCTACGCCTGCATGCCGCTGGTGCTGGAGGGCGGGGAGCGCGTGGGCCTGCTGGAAATATTCGATAGCGTGTCCCGACACCTCGATGCCGAGGCCGCGGACCTGCTACGGCTCCAAGCGCGGCAGGCGGTGTGCCTGCTGCAGGCGCGTCTGGATCGCCGGCGATACCAGGAAACCTCGCAGCGGCTGGAGGAGTTGCAGGCCGTGAGCCATGTCGGCACACGGGCGCTGGAGCTGGCAAGCCAGCGCCTGCGCCTGGCCTGTCGCCTGGGCCGGCTCAGCGCCTGGGACTTCGATGTCCTGCAGCAGGCCCTGCACTGGGACGAGGAGCTATTCCACATCTTCGGCTTCGACGTGCACCAGCAGCCCGATGTGGCACAGGTCTTCGAGCATTTCGCACCACCAGATCGGGAACTGCTGCGCGCCGCGTTCGAGAGCTGCTGCCGCGACGCACAGCCCTACGACCTGGTCCTGCGGATGACCAACACCCGCGGCGAAGCACTGTGGACGCGCTCCATCGGCGAGGCCGTGCGGGATGCCGAAGGCCGTGTCGTGCGCGTGCAAGGCGCGTTCCAGGACATCACGCAGCAGGTGCACGCCGTCGAGGAGAGAAACCGCGTCGGGCGCCAACTCGAAGCGACGCTGGAGCGCATGAGCGACGGCTTTTACCTCCTCGACCGCGACTGGCGCATGCTTTACTTCAACGCTGCGGCCGAACAGGTGCTGGCCAAGCCACGCGCCGCGGTGCTGGGGCGGCGCGTCTGGGAGGTATTTGCCGGGATTGTCGGCTCGGAGCTCGAGCGCACCTACCGCGACGTCATGGCGAGCGGCCGCACTGCGCGGCTGGAGTACTACTACCTGCGCCAGGATCGCTGGTACGACGTCACCGCGTACCCGTCTGACGAAGGCATGGCGGTCTACTTCCGCGACATCACCGAGCGGCGCGCCGAGATAGAAACCTGGCGTCTTCTGGCCGAGGCCATGCCACTGATCGTGTGGACGGCGCGCACCGATGGGCAGGTCGACTACGTCAGTCCGGCACTTTCTTGCTATGCCGGCTTGCCGGGCGAGCGGTTGCTGTCCGAAGGCTTTGATGCCCTGGTGCATATGCAGGATCGGGCGTGCGCAAGGGACGCCTGGAACAGGGCAGTCCAGACTGGACAGCCTTTAGAGGTCGAGATGCGGCTGAGGCGGGCTGACGGGGTCTACCGCTGGCACCTGGCGCGTGCAGTGCTGGTATCCACCGAGAAGTGCGGTACCCGCAAGTGGTACGGATCGTCCATCGACATCGACGACAACAAGCGGCTGGAGCAGTCGGCGCGTGCGCTGGCCCGTCGGCTGGAGTCCACGATGGAAAGCATCACGGACGGAATCTTCGCGCTGGATCGCGAGTGGCGCTTCACGCTGCTCAACCGGCAGGCCGAGGTGATGCTCAAGCGCCCACGCGACGAACTGCTGGGTCGCAACATCTGGCGGGAGTTCCCGCAGGCAGCCGGCTCGGAGTTCCAGCGACAGTACGAGCAGTGCCTGGCCAGCGGACGCATCGTTCGCTTCGAGGAACCGTTCGCACCACTGGGCGCCCACTTTGAAATCACGGCCTATCCCGCTGAGGAGGGCCTGACGGTGTTCTTCCGGGATGTCACGCAGCTCAAGCAGGCCCAGAGCGACCGCGCTGCGCGCGAGGCAGCGGAACAGGCCAACCAGGCCAAGAGCCGATTCCTTACGCACATCAGTCACGAGCTGCGTACGCCGCTGAATGCCATCATGGGTTTTGCGCAGCTGATGCAGCTGGACGCGCAGACGCCGCTGGCGCCCAACCATGTCGAGTGGGTGCGCAAGATCCATGCTGCCGGTGAACACCTGCTGGCCATGATCAGCGAGATGCTGGACCTTGCCCGCATCGAGGCCCGGGGTATCGAGCTGCGCCTGGAGTTGCTGGACATTCACGCGGTAGCCACGGCCAGCCTGGACGTCATGGAGCCTCAGGCGGCGGCTGCCGGTGTGTTGCTCACCAACGATGTCCCCATCGGGCTGCCGGCGGTACAGGCCGACGCCCTGCGGCTGCGCCAAGTGCTCCTCAACCTGGTGTCCAATGCCGTGAAGTACAACCGTCGCGGTGGCTGGGTGCGCGTGTCGGCCCAGGTTGTCGGCGATCGCTTGCGCCTTGACGTGGAAGATACCGGTCAAGGCTTGAGCGACGAGCAGCTCGAGCAACTGTTCCAGCCTTTCAAGCGCCTGGGTGCCGAGCGCTCTAAGGTCGAAGGCACCGGTATCGGGCTCGTGATCGCCCGACGGCTGGCACAGCTCATGCACGGCGACTTGCGCGCCGCCAGGGGGGCAGCTGGCGGCAGCGTGTTCACGCTGGAGCTTCCCATTGGTGAGGCCGCGGCCGATCCGGACCAGTCCCCAACGGGCTGAACGTGTTCGACATGCATGGCGCGAGGGGCTGCGGCGGCGGTTCCTCACAGCCCGTCACTGCATCGCGCTGTCGACCGATGCCCCTGGTGCGCAGGGCCGAGTGCGCATGCCCGCTGCGCTTCGGCAGCTTCTGGACCAGGCCAGCCGATGGCCCTGTGTCGTGCAGCAGATCGATGCGCAGTCGCACGGGACGTGCAGCAGCGATCAGCCGACATGCCTGTCGAGTGCATCGGCGTCGTTGCCGACGACCCGGTCACGCTGCTGCTTGGCGATGTAGAGCCGGTGGTCAGCGCAGCTCAACAGGCGCTGCAGGTCGCACTGCAGCGCGGGCTCCGTTGTGCTGGCCACACCTGCACTGAAGCGAATGGGGGGCGCTGCGCTGTCGGCCAGGAGGTTGGCTCGTACGCGCTCGGCCACGCGCACGGCTTCAGCGGCAGCGGTATCGGGCAGCACGAAGAGAAACTCCTCACCGCCCCAGCGGCCCAGCAGATCGCTGCGCCGCAACCCGGCCCGCGCGCGTGCCACGAAGCGTTTGAGAACCGTGTCGCCTACGTCATGGCCGTGCTGGTCATTGATCTTCTTGAAATGATCCAGGTCACACAGCACCACCGACAGCGGTTGGCCGCGACGGGCGCGCGCGAGCTCGCGCTCGAGTTGCGGCAACAGGCCGTGACGGTTGAGCGCACCGGTGAGCGCGTCGGTCATTGCGGTGGCGGCGAGCTTTTCGCGCAGGTCCTGGTACAGGCACTGCAGGAAACCTGCTGTGCTGAACAGCGCCCACAGCATCTCTACCAGCAACCCACGCCGGGCTACCTGTTCCGAGGACGCGGCTGACGTGTCCAGCAGGAGCAGGTTGCTGATCAACATCAGCCCCGCCGTCGCAGCCAGCAGCCGTCCGCCCCAGGTGCGGCGTGCCAGCATCAGTGCCTCGCGCAGCAGCAGCATGCCCACGAGCAGCAGCCCGGCCAGGAAGATGTACAGAAACACCGTGATGTCCAGCACGGTATCCAAGGCGACTACGGTGATACCCGCCAGCAGCGAGTGGCGTAGCAGGTGGCTGCGGCGCACTTCGCGCCCGCGCAGGCCACGCAGCCCCATCGCCTGCCAGTACAGGCCGCACAGCATCAGCGGCAGCATCAGTGTCATGCCCGGCAGATGCAGGCCCAGGAACGCGAAGACCTCCTCCAGCGGGGTCATCAACCGGGAGAGGATCAACAAGGACGCACCGATGAGCCAGGTGTCGAGCCGGACCGCGGCCGTATCCAGGCCCAGCCGCGTGACCAGCAGCACCACCCCCATGGCCGAGGCAAGGATGATGTTGAAGACAACGAGGGCCGGGGTGTCGATCAGGGTCAGGGCATGCATGTTTGCGCTATCGGCCGCTGCACAGCCGGCTCGATACCGCGGCGGTTGCAGCGTGTGCACTGCTGCACACGCCCGGGCCGCATGTCATGCCCAGGACGCGCGGCCGCGGGTCGGCCCTGCACACAGGGCTCGACGCAGGAAGGGAATGCCGCCAGGCGCGTCGGGCTCAATCGAGGTCGAGCAGCACCTTGATGCTGTCATCCACGGCCGCCTCGTCGATGTAGCCTACCGCCTTGGGGTTGGCCGCCACGCTCTTCTTTACCTCGGCGGCGTTCGCAAGTTCCCTGGGCGCCTGTCCCTTGCCCGAGAACAGCAGGCGCGACCAGATGGCCTTCACCTGCGCCAAGTCGCGCCCGGCCACCTTCCTGTAGAAAGCGGCGCGGATGGGGGACGAATCCGGCTGGTCCAGCGGCGTCAGCGAGGTGTTCCGGCCCAGGAAAATCGCGGCCGCCTGCTCCTTGCTCAGTGCCGGGGCCAACGGGTGGCCGACGACCACGATGCCGGCGTGGGCGGTGGTGAGCACCAGCGTCAATGCGACGCCTGCAACGACTTGCTTCTTGCGCATCGCTATGGCCTGCTTCAGAACACGAAGTCCATGGCCACGCTCATCGCGCGCACGCTGGGTTGTCTGGCAGTGAAGCCCGGCGTCGGATCGACGAAGGCGTATTTCGAGTGCCGTGTGGCTTCGATCTGGGCCTTCAACGCCACGTTGCGGGCCACGTCCCAGCGCAGGCCCACCGCTCGCGTCGTGCCGTCCGGCGCGTTGACGCCGAAAGAAAGGCCTTCAGGCATGAAGCGGGCATAGGTCGCGTAGGGCGTCAAGCTGCCCAGGCGCAAGCCGGCACTGACGTAGAAGGCGGCGTGGTCGAGAAGACCCATGGCGCTGTAGCTGCGCCAAATGTATTCGCCCACCGCAATGAACCTGCCGTCGTCGTACTGCGCGCCGATGTCGGTGAAGGTGTCGTCGCCGCTGGGGACCGGGGTACCAGAAAACGTCGCCCCCTTGCCCAGCGTCCTGCTGGCGCGCAACGTCCACGCGTTCCTTTCCGCCGTGACCGCCACCGAGTAAAGCCGCCGGTATTTCAGCTCGGTCCTGACCGCCAGGAACAGCGGCGCCTCGCTGGTGCCTGCCGAGGCTTGCACGCCCAGGTTGACTGGACCGTCGCTGCTGCGCCACAGCAGCTGTGCGCCATCGAAGGACGTGTGCGCGTAGGGACCGTACACCTCGTTGGGAGCACGCAGCCAATGGATGGCGTAGCCGACGTTGCGGGTGTCCGAGACCATGAAGATGGGCAGCACCAAGCGGCCCGCGCGCAGGTCCAGACCTTGCATCGGCGTGGATTGGACATACAGCCACTCGAGCTGGGGATCTTCCCGGCCATCACGCCGGCTGGTCAGCACCTGGCCCACGGCGGAGAAGGCCTCGTCGACGTGCAGTGTGGCCTGCAGGCCCAGGCGCGAGTCCACGCCAAAGTCCACTGAGCGGTCCGCGCCCTTGTGCTGGCGGGGACTGCTGCGGAACTGGACTTCGTCGGTAGAGGCCCTGACTGCGCCCAGCGTGCCATAGCCGCCAAAGGTGAAGGACGCCTCGGCGCAGGCACTGAATGCACACGCGCCCAGAGCAGCCAACACGGCCACCGTGCGCATGGGAGGGAATGTCTCGTACATCGCGTTCTTGATTGCTTCACCGTGCCGCCCTTCGGGCTTGAGGGGCGGCACGCAGGCAGTGGGCTGCTCGGGAAGCCCTTGTCAGGACTGTCCGAGACAGGTGCGTTCGCTGGTGCCTGCTGCGGTATCGGCAATCGGCCACAGGAATGTGAACGGCGGATTGCCAAACCGTTCACGTTCTGCAATCCATTGAGCACCGGGATAACCCTGAAACGTGCTCCTGCTCGGTGTCACTCCACCGCTGCCGCGCCACGGGCCGCGCCAGGGGAGTGGCACGGCTCAAGGACAGCTCGCTCATCGATGCTGACACGTCGGGTCACGAGCAGCAGCACCACGGCTGCTGCCGCCGACCCCAGCAGCGCGGTGGTCAGCGAGGAGCGATCCGCCACGGCACCCCATAGCGCCGCACCGCCGGCACTGCCGCCCATGATGCTCATCTGGTAGATCGCCATGCCGCGCGCGCGCAGCGCGGTGGGCAGCACGAGCTGAGCCGACATGGTCAGCGTGTTGGCCACGCACAGCCACACCGCGCCCGACAGCGCCAGCGCCGGCGCCAGTGTCCAGGCCTCGTGAGCCCACACGGCGGCCACGGTGGCCGCGGCGTAGAGCCACACGCCGGCGTCCACGATGCGATCACGCGCTGCCGCAGCCGGCAATCGGGGCAGGGCGAACGCGGCCAGCACGGCCCCGGCGCCCATGGCCGCCAGCAGCGCGGTGTAAGTCGTGGCGTCGGCGCCGATGCGCTTGGCCAGCAGTGGCAGCAGGGCCACCAGCGCTACCGACTGCGTGAAGAAGACAAAGGCGCGCAGCAGCACGGCCCGCAGCACGGGCGAACCGTGCACATGGCGCAGGCCCTGGCCGATTGCCGACAGCATGGGCGTGCGTGCCGCGGGCCTGGCATGCGTGGCCACGCGGGCACGCAGGATCAGCCAGCATGCCAGTACCGACATCGCAGCATTGAGGACGAACACCGCCACGGTGCCCAACGAGGCCAGCACGGCCCCAGCCACGATCGGACCGACAACCCGCGTCAGGTTGATGGCCACGGCGTTAAGCGTGAGCGCTGCGGCCAGCTGCTCGCGCGGCACCATGTCGGGCACCAGCGCAGAAAACACTGGAAAGCGCAGCGCCAGACCCACGCCATTGAGCAGGCATAACACCAGCAGCGTGACGGGCGTCATCGCGTCGGTTGCCGCCAGCACGGCCAGCACCGCGGCCGTCAGCGCGATCCAGGCCTGTGCGAAGGCCAGGAAGCGCCGGCGCTCCAGCGAGTCGGCCAATGCGCCACTGGCCAGCCCAAGCAGGAACAGCGGCAGCGTGCCTGCAGCCTGCACGCCGGCCACCAGCAGCGGGCTATCGGTGAGCTGCGCCATGCGCCAGGCTGCGACCACCTCGTGCATCCACATGGTCATGTTGCCGGCCAGCCAGGCCAGCCACAGCATGCGAAACGCCGGGCGTGACAAGGGGGCCCGCAGCCCGGGCGTCGCGGCCTCAGCCACCGCGGCGTGCCATGTCGACGAGGTCGGCCATCGTGGGGTTATGCGCCAGCATGCCGCCGTCGGCGATGTAGGTCTGCCCGTTGATGTAGCGCGCTTCAGCGGAGGCCAGGAAGCACACCAGCGCGGCGATGTCCTCGGGCTCGCCGAACTCCGGCACCAGCAGGTGGCGCTGCATGACCTCGATCACGGAGGCCGCGGCACCCCGGGTGCCGGGCGTGAGCACCAACCCAGGTGCCACGGCGTTGCAGCGGATGCCCTGCTTGCCGTGGTGCGTGGCGATCTGGCGTGTCAGGCCGATGATGGCGGCCTTGGACACGCTGTAGGCCATGCGCGTGATGTCGCCGGCGAAGCCGCCGGTGGAGGCGGTGTTGACGATGGCACCGCCGCCTTGCGCGATCATGGTCGGCAAAGCGTACTTGCAGCCGGCCAGGTAGCCGCGCAGGTTGACCGCCATCACGTGGTCCCAGACCTCGAACTCGATGTCGATGGCGTTGTTGTCGCGCCTGTGGATATCCGGCGCGCTGAGCGCGGCGTTGTTGTGCAGCACGTCCAGGCGGCCCAGGCGCTCGACCGTGCCGAGCACGAGGCGCTCGATGCTTTTCACGTCGGCGGCATCGAACACCTGGGCACGGGCTGCAGGGCCCAGCTCGGCGGCCAGGGCCTGCGCGCGCTCCTCGTTGACGTCGGCGATCACGACCGTCGCGCCTTCGGCCACCAGGCGGCGGCAGGTGGCTTCGCCGATGCCCGAGGCGCCACCGGTGACGATGGCAACCTGATCCTCGAAGCGACCGGGATGCGGGCCAGGCAGGTTTGAAGCGGGGCTCATGCCGACACCTCCTTGGCGGCGGCGAAGCCTCGGAATTGATCGAGCTCGAGCGCACCAGGTGCGGGCGGCTTGAGGAAATAGCGCACGTACAGCGCCCCGGGCTCGAAGCGGTAGGTCTCGATGCTCTCGATGGCCAGGTCGGTGCCGACGATGCAATTGCGGTGGTGCACGGCAGCCTCGTTGCCGTTGACGATGGTCGCCACCACGTCGAGCGTGATCTGGTGGTTGTGCTTGTCGTACATCTCCTCGATGACGAACCAGCCGTCGGCCTGTTCGTCGCGGCCGACGTACTCGATTTCCAGCCGCTGCGGTGCCATCTCGCGGTAGAGGGCCAGGAAGCCAGCCTTGTCATGTGCGTTCCAGCAGGCGACCTGGCCGAGCATGAAGCGCTCGACAGCTGCGGGGTCCACGGTGTGCATGGGGGTGTCTCCAGGAAAGGGGCTGCCCTCAGGCGTCGTGCCAGAGGTCGTGTAGCCCGGGATTGGTGGCGGCAATGAACTTTTGCAGTTGCAGCTTCAGCAGCGCGCCCTCGTCGTAGCCGAAGCGCGCCAGCAGCTCGGCTTCGTGCGCCTTGGCCGCGGCCAGCAGGTGCAGCGAGCGGTCACGGCCGTCAGGGGTCAGGGTGTAGCGGGCGGTAGACGAGGGATCGCTGCCGGTGGCCATGACCCAGCCCTGAGCCCGCAGGGATCGCAGTACGGGCTCCACGGGGCCGTCAAGCACGTAGCCCAGCGCCGCCTCCAGCTCGGCGACACCGACGCCGTCGCGCACGGTCAGGGCCGCGACGATGACCCACTGGTGCTCATCGAGGCCGGCCGCGGCGGCACGCTCGCGCATTTCCAGGTGGCACTGGAAGTAGGCACGGCCCAGCAGGTAGCCCAGCAGGTCTTCGCCCAAGCCCCCGGCCACGCGGGCGCTGCGGGCTTGCGGCAACTGCGGGTCACGCCGCGCGGCCAGCGCGTAGCGCCCGGCATGGAAAACCAGCGGCGCGCGCTCGGCCCGATCGAAGGCGAGCACCTCCCCCACGAAGATCAGGTGGTCGCCGCCCTCGTGCTGGAAAGCCGTGCGGCACTGGAAGCGCGCCGCACAGCCTTCGAGCAGCGGTACGCCCCCGAGACCGTCCTCCATCGCCAGCCCTGCGAACTTGTGCGTGCCTGAGCGCGCAAAGCTCGTGGACAACGCTTCCTGATCCGCAGCGAGCACGTGCACCGCCCAGTGCTGGGCCTGTGCGAACACCGGCAGGCTCAGCGACTTGCGTGCCAGGCTCCACAGCACCATCGGCGGCTCCAGGGAGACCGAGTTGAAGCTGTTGGCCGTGAGCCCGACGGGCGCGCCATCGGCCGCCCGCGCGGTGATGACGGTCACGCCGGTGGCGAAGCTCCCCAGCGCGGCACGGAACGCCCGCGGGTCCAGCGCAGGAGCGGTGGGCTGCTGCTCCACGGGAGCGACCGCGTTCACGGCTGGCGCACGAAGTAGCGCACCGACAGCCGCCCGGCATCGAAGCGGTAGAGCTCGATGGTCTCGATGGCCGTCGAGGTGCCGCGCAGCCGGTTGCGGTTGTGGCAGGCCGCCTCGTTGCCGTTGACGACGGCGGCGACCTCCTCGATCTCGATGCGTGCGCTCTGCTGCGCCCACATGCCCTCGAGCACCGCCCAGCCGTCGGCGGCCGGGCCGCGACCCACGTACTCGATCTCCAGGCCCTCAGGCGCAGCCGTGCGGTAGGCCGCAAGGAACGCCGCCTTGTCGCCGGCGTTCCAGGCCTTGACCTGCGCGTGCAGGAAGCCTTCGATGGCTCGGGCGTCCATGCTGTTCAGACCTCCTGGCCACGCACGTTGCGTGCGCTGCCGTTGCGCTTGTCGCTCTCGCCCCAGGCCATCCAGCGGTCGGGCTCGCGCGTGTCGCCCACGCGGCGCCAGCGGCCTTCCTGCTGTGCGGTGATGGGAAAGCCACCGACAAAGTCGATCATCTCGCCCTTGGGATCGGGCACGAACTCCCATTCCTCCTGGCCCTCGAGCACGATGCGTGCGTCCTGCGCGAACCAGCTGCCATCCTTGTGCCGCACCGTCCCTTCGATGTCGGTGGTGCAGCGGATCTCGCCCTTCTCGTTCTGGAAGATGGCGTAGCCGAGGTTGTCATGCCCGACCATGAACGAGCCGGCATCCCAGGTGCCGTCCTTGTAGATGGTGGCGAAGCTCCACCAGATGACGTGCATCTTGTGGTTGACCACCAGGTCCTTGCTCATGTGGATGGCGCCGCCCTCCGCCATCCAGGCCTGGTCCAGCGCGATGACGCCCTTGACCTTGCGGCCCTCGCAGGTGCCCGCCACGTCGTAGAGCTGCGAGACGTAGAAGGTGCCCCAGTCCACGCCGGGCAGATACCACTGCATGCCGTTGCCGATGAGCTTGCCATGCAGGTCAAAGAGGCCCTCTTCGCGCCAGCTGAAGGCGCTGCCCGAGGCGGTCAGGTGCCAGGGCTGGCCCGGCTCGCCTTCCAGGCTGGACCACCAGGCGGTGTCGTTGTCCAGCCCGCGCGCGGGGAACATGGTCAGCGCACGCGGCGCGATCTTCTCCTTGTCGACGCGGATGTGCTTGTTGTCCAGCCGCGTGCTCTGGTAGATGAACTTGGTGGGGTTTGGCGTGCTGCCGGGCGCGTTGAGGGCGCGCACCATCGAGTAGATGTGCCCCTCCTCGTCACGCACGCTGCCGAAGGGCATGTGCTTGGTGAGCTTGAGGCCGAAGTGGTCGCGCAGGTCGGCAAGCTTGGTGCCGCTGACCTTCTGCGGACCTACTAGGCACTGGTAGGCGAAGTCGGCGCGCTCGGGAACGTTCGTGAAGTGACGCATGGGTCGTGTCCTGTCCGGGTTGCTGTCGTACGGGCGGTCGCGGATCGGGCCGCAGCCTCAATCCCAGATCACGTGCACGCTCTTGGCGCCACGCAGGTGCGCGCCCTCGATCCTGGGCGAAGGCTGCTCCGGGTCCAGGCGCAGGTTCGGGCACAGGTCAAGCAGCGCGTTGATGGCACACAGCAACTCGAGCTTCGCCACGAACTGGCCGATGCACATGTGCGGCCCGAAGCCGAAGCCAAACGACGGCTTCTGCCGACGGTCGATGTCGAACACGTCGGGGTTCTCGAACACGCTCGGGTCGCGATTGGCCGAGGCCACCATGCACTGCACGAACGAGCCCTTGGGAATGGTGACGCCGCCGATCTCGACGTCCTCGGCGGTTTCGCGCACCTTGAAGGTGGACGACGGCTCGAAGCGCACCGCCTCGTCGATGAGCTTGGGCACCAGCGTGCGGTCGCTGCGCACGCGCTCCACCAGGCCCGGTACCGTGAGCAGGAACGTCATCGCCGCGCTGAAGGTGCGCGTGGTCGTCTCACCGGCGGCGGGCAGCAGCGAGCGGGCGAAGGTGGCGACCTCGTGATCGTCGAGCTTGTGGCCCTCGTACTCGGCGTTGATGAGCCGGCTGATGAGGTCGTCACCCTTGGCGCCCTCGGCGCGGCGTTGCTTGACCTGCACCATCAGTGCGTCGTACAGGCTCTTGACCGACTGGGCGGCGATCTTGCGGCCTTCCTCGGCCTTGGCCTTGTCAAGCTGGTTGGCAGCCAGCATCGACAGCGCCCAGGCGGCGTACTGGTTGTACTCGTCGGCGTCGTTCTCGGGGAAGCCGACGAGCGCATACATCACCCGCACCGGAAAGTGCAGGCCCATGTCCATGAGGTCGGCCTTCTTCTTCGGCAGCATCGGCAGCACGAAATCCTCGCGCACCACGCGATCGATCTTGGGACGCCACTTGTTCACGTTGTCCGGCATGAAGGCCGGCTGCAGCAGCGCACGCACGTGGCGGTGCGCCTCGCCGTCCATGCCCAGGATCATCAGCCCGTCCCAGACCTTGCCCATGCCCTCGAGGATGAAGCTGCTGGTGAAGCGCTTGGCGTCCTTGAGCACGTTCATCACGTCCTGGTACTTGAACACCGCGTAGGTCGGCCTGGTGCCGGCCTGCAACCCGGCGTTGGTCGGCACGCCAAGGAACTTGGCGATGTAGTCGCCTTCGTAGACGGGCGTTGTCTCGCGCATCTGGCGGCACGCGCCGTAGAGGTCTTCGGTCAAGCCGCGGTAGGTGTCGGACACGCTGGCGTAGGCCTGCTCCAGCTTTTCAGCGTTCGATACGTTGCTCATGATGGTCTCCAGTGGTTGTCTCAGGGTAAGAACTCAAGTGGCCCGCACGGGCGTGCCGGCGGCGCAAGGCTCGTCCACGGCGGTGTCGAACCGCGGGTAGCGGCCCAGTGCCAGCAGCAGCAAGGGACCGAAGAGGAAGCAGGCGATGCACACCAGCAGCAACGGTCCGTAGCCGCCGCCCGAGCGCAGCAGCGCCGCAAACAGGAACGGCGCCGCAGCCGAGCCGACCGTGGCCACGCCCAGGTGCACGCCGAAGACCTTGCCGTAGTCGCGCATCCCGAAGTAGCGCGCCACCAGGTAGGCCGCGATGTCGAACTCCGCACCCGAGCCTGCGCCTACCAAGGCGGTGCCCAGCATGAGCAGCGCCAGAGGTGTGCTGGCGTCGGCGTGCAGGAAAATGGCACAGCCCAGTGCCGGCAGGCTCAGCGTGACGGCCGCCACGCCCGGCGCCCACAGGCGGTCCAACAGCACGCCCACCAGCAGCCGCCCGGCGATGAGCGCCGCGCCGAAGACACTGAAGACGGCACCGGCCGCAGTCGCCGACAGACCCAGGTCACGCAGCAGCGGCACGGTGTTGGCCACCATGCCCACCACGCCTGCCACCACCAGCGCCAGCGCGACGTTGCACAACCAGAACCGATGGCTGCGCACCGCCTGCGCAAAGCGCATCCCCGCCAGGGGCAACGCAGCCGCGGCGCCTGCCTGTGCCTGGGACCGGGTTGGCAGCGCACGCAGGGCCCAGGGCAGCGTCAGCAGCAAGGGCAGCAGGGCCAGCACCACGTAGCCGGCGCGCCAGTCCCACCGACCCACGGCCCAGGTCATGGCCGGGGGCAGCACAGCCGCAGCCACGCCGGTGCCGCACAGCGCCAATGACAGCGCAAACCCGCGGTGGCGTTCGAACCAAAGGTTGACCCACTGGGTCCAGGTCACCGGCGTGGTCCCCAGGCCCAGGAAGGGCAGGAGAAAGTAGCCCAGGTAGAGCCAGCCAATGGAGCCTTGCAGCTGCGTCATGGCCAGCAGCCCCAGCGACAGCGCCAGCAGCGACACGGCGCTGATGCGGCGCATCCCATGGTGTGCATTGAGCCAGCCCACGGCGTTGACGGACAACGCCCCTCCTGCGGCAATGAAGCTGGAGGTGAGCTGCAGCTCGGCGCGTGTCCAGCCAAAGGCTTCCTGCAGTGGGACCACCAGCGCACCGAAGCTGTAGAGCAGCAGCGCGCTGACGCTGGTGCTCACACCGGCGAGGGCCATGAACAGCACGGGCCAGCCGCGCCGGATCTCGCCGTGCGGGCCGGCCGGCAGACCAGCTTGGCTGTGAGACGAGGCCACGGGCTTCAAAGCTGGTCCTCGATGCCCGCGATGGGCGCCATCGTCGCGCCGCCGTCCACCAACAGCGACGTGCCGGTGATGTAGGCCGCATCACTGGAGGCCAGGAACAGTACCGCCGCCGCGATCTCCGAGGGCAGGCCCGGGCGGGGCACGGGGAAGGGCCGGGCAATGCGGGCGCTGAAGTCGTCGCTCAGGTGCTCGCGCATGCGGTCGGAGGCAATCAACCCGGGCTCCACCACGTTGACCAGCACCCCTTGGTGGCCCACCTCGTTGGCCAGGCCGCGCGCGAAGGCGTTCATGTAGGCCTTGCTGGCCATGTAGGGGATCAGCCCCGGCGTGAAGCTGCGGTTGGCCGCGCCCGAGGAGATGTAGATCAGCCGCCCCTTGTCGCTTGCGCGCGAGAGCGCCGGCAGCGCATCACGGGCCAACCAGAACAGCGAGTGGATGTTGGCGTGCACCTGGCGGTCGAACGCAGACTCGTCCATGTCGGCCATCCGCCCCATCGCTGCATCGGCCGCACAGTGCACGGCGATGTCCAGGCCGCCAAAGGCCTCCACGGCTGCAGCCACCGTGGCACGCATGTCCTCGCGCACGCCGATGTCGCCCACCGCAAGCACGGCCTCGCCACCGCGCTCCTGGATGGCCGCAACCACGGCCTCGCCATGAGCGCGGGTACGCGCCGACACCAGCACACGCGCTCCTTCGGCGGCCAGCGCCTGTGCAATGGCGCGGCCGATGCCACGGCCGGCACCAGTGACCAGCGCCGACTTGCCTTCGAATCGTTTCACGTTCGCTGCCTCCATGGAATCAATGAAAGAACCGCGCGTGCGGCGCGCCGGCACGCAAGCTGTGGAGCTCGATGCCAATGGAAAAGGTTTGCGGCCCTGGCCAGCGGCTGCGCAGGCAGCGTGCGGCCTCGGAGCCATTGACCAGACACTCCACCATCTGCAGTTGCGGCTGCCGGTTGCAGGTGTCCGACCGCGGCTCCACGGCAGCCCAGGCCCCATCGCCGCTGGCCTGGTGCTTGCCGACGGACTCCAGCGTCCTCCCCGCGTGGGCCATGCGGCGATACAGGCCCATGAACGCCTGCCTGCGGCCCGTTTTCCAGTGCAAGACCTGGTCGAAAAGGGGGCTGCGGATACGCGATGCCTCGGGCATGGGCTGGCTTGGTGGCTGGGTCACCTCGGTCACCTCGGAATGGACGGCTCAGTAGGAGGAGCGCGCCTGCGGCGCACCGTCGCGCGCAGCGTCCTGCACGGTCCTGGAAGCGACAGCCTTGGGCGCCTTGGCCAGGTAGCGCTGGACGCGGCCGGCGGCGATGCGGCCCGGCAGCCCGTTGATGCCCCCACCCGGGTGGATACCGGCCCCACCGAGGAAAAGCCCCGCCACCGGCAGCGTATCGCCGCCCAGTCCTGCGGCCGGGCGCATCAGCGACGAGCGGGTGGTGGCGGTGTCGATGTGCACCACGCAGCCGTTGTGTACGTTGAGCCGGTGGGCCAGGTCAGGCGCCGCCTCCACACGGCGGCCGATCTCAAGCGTCTTGATGCCGTGCATGTACGCGTCGGCCTGGTCGATGACCATCTGGCCCACGCGCTGGCGAATCGCGTCCCAGCCTTCGTTGGGGTTCACGGGCATCGCCACCGGGTACAGGTACACCACGTCCTGGCCCTCGGGTGCCTGCGACGGATCCACCGCGCTGGGCGCCGTGACCCACAGGTACGGCAGCTTGGGGACCTCGCCGCGAGCGCTGGAGCGGAAGTTCTCGAGCACGGCCTCCACCGTGCCAACGAGCAGCACGCACTTGCGCAGGTCCACGCCGTCGGTGCGCATCGCCTGGTGCTTGCCCACCTGCACTTGGCCGCGCAGAGCCACATCCACCTTCAGCGGCGAGGCACCATGCGCGTTGGCCGGCGCCAGTGCCATGCGGGTGAGCAGCCTGCGCTCGATGGCCCCGGGCGTGACGAGCTCGAAGGCAACCTTCGGGTGGATGGAAGCGATCACGGCGCTGGCATGCACCATGCTGCCATCGACCAGGCGCACGCCCTGCGCGCGCCCGTTGCGCGCGACGATCTCCGCCACCGGCGAGGACACACGGATCTCGCCGCCGAGTTCCCGCAAGCGCGAGGCCAGGGCGTCGGAGATGCTTTGCATGCCGCCGATGACACGGCCCACGCCGAAACGCTGGATGAAGCCCAGCAGCGCGAAGTAGATGCCCGTGGCTTCGTTGGTGATCGGACCGGCCGCGCCCAGCAGGCTGCACAGCGCCGACTGGGTCACAGGATGCTCGAAGCGCTCCATGATCGACGTGTAGGCCGGGGAGCCTACCAGCGCCATGATCTCGGGCTTCAGGTGCCTGTTGCGCAGCACGGCCTTGAGCGCCTCCCACTTGGCTCCCAGGTTGCGCTGCGACGGGTCCACCCGCATCATCGGAATCGCCATGTCGATGAAGGCGTTGACCAGTTGCATCAGTGCCAGGAACTCCTTGGCGTCGGACTCGGAGAAGCGGCGGAATTCGGCCGCCGTCTTCTCGATGTCGCGCCAGAACACCAGCGAGCTGCCGTCCGGATGCAGGTAGGCGTAGGCGGGCGTCATCTCCACGTGGCGGAAACCATGGCGGTCGAGTTCAAGCTCCTGCGGCATCATGGGATGCACTCGCAACGACATCAGGTCCAGGGCGCAGGGATGCACCAGGTGCTGCGGTGCCTCCGGTATCAAGTAGCCCGAGGACGCCATGCCGCCGACCTTGTGGAAGGCCTCGATGACGACGACCTTGCGGCCTTCCGCGGCGAGGTAGCAGGCTGCGGCCAGCCCGTTGTGGCCACCGCCGACAATGGCGGTGTCGTAGATCGTGCTTGAAGGCATACGTTTCCTTGCGAGGATGCGCCGAGTTGAAATTCAGGCCGGGCTCACCGGCTTCCACCAGGACAGCGTGGCCGACTCGTCAACCAGCCGCTGCCACGCCTGGCTCACAGCACGGTCTGCGGCCAGCGGTGAGACACCCAGGCCGCGCAGCACCATGCCTGCAAGTTCCCGGATGTAGCCACCGTCGAGCGTGCGCGTGCGCACGATGCGTCGTGCACCTTCGACAGTGGTGCCCACGACCAGGTCCATGGCGGCCTGTATCGAGTCGAAGGTCACCGCACCATGCAAGCGCCCCTCGTGCAGGCTCATCGCGACCAGGCTGGCACGAGGCTCATCACTGGCCAGGAACTCGATGAAGTCCACGCGCGCGATGAAGGCGCCGTGGCGGGGCTCCATCGCGGCGCGCACCAGCGCCATGAGCGGGCCCAGGGCCATGCGTGCGGCGCCGTCCTGCAAGGACGCGGTCAGGCGTCCATAGGTCTGCAGCATCTCGCGGGCCATGCGCCGGCCGATCTCGGCAAAGACCTCGTCGATGGCCTCGAAATGCTTGTAGAAGCTCCCGCGAGAGACCTCGGCGATGCGGATCACGTCGTCGACCACCGGGTGGTGGCCGGGCTCGCACTCGAGATACGCCGCCATGGTGGCCTCGATCAGGCGCTCGCGCATGCGCTCGCGCTTGATCTCGGCGACGCGCACGCGGTGGTCCTGAGGAGGCGATGCATCGGCGTTGGTGTGCTCCTGTGGCAGCGGCTCGCCTGCGGCCGCGACGGCGTGCTTTTTCATGCCGGTGCCCCGATGTCGGCCAGCAGTGCCAGATTCGACGGCTGCCCCAGCAGCGCGCGGCCATAGAGCTCGCAGCCCAGCATCGCGTTGAGCGCGGTGTGGCGGCTGCCCAGGCTCAAGTCACGCCACAGGCGCTGCAGCGCGCTGGAGGTGGCAAAGGCCCCCGGGCCGGCGATGTCCATGAGCCGATCAGCCGCTCGGCGCAGCTGCCGCATCGCGTAGCCGCAGTCGGCCTGGATGCGTGCCTTTTCCCGGCCGGACAGCGGACGCAGCTGCGCGGTGTCGTCAATCATCGTCACTGCGCGACGGATGTGCAGCCAGGCGGAGTCAACTTCCAGCGCCGCCTCGCCAAGCTGCCCCACCAGCGTCTGGGAATCGGCCTGGGTCGGGTAGTTCCAGCCCACCGTCGTGCGCCGCGCCAGGTTGGCCTTGACCTGCTCGAGCAACTCCTCGGCCGCTCCGAGCATGGGCGCAAGAACACCCAGCGGGAACAACGGCTCGACCGGCCAGCGGTCACGCGGCTCCAGCGCCGAGGCTGGTGCGCCGGCCGCTGCTGCGCGCAGCTGCGAGAAGCGCAGCACCATCACGTTCGGCACAAAAGTGTCCCTGGCCTGTACCGTGTGGCTGCCCGAAGCTGCCAGCCCGGCGACATGCCAGGTGTCCAGCACGGACACGGTGGCATCGGCATGCGGCCCGTGCGGCAGGGGCAGGAAAGCGAAACCGGAATCCACCACGCTGCCCGCGTCGTCAAGGATGCGCACGCCATTGAGTGCCCACGCCGCGTGCATGCAACCGGAGGCGTAGCCCCAGGTGCCGTTGATGATGTAACCGTCTTTGGCAGGCCGGGCGGTACCGGCTTGACCCGCCACGCTGCACACCAGTTCGTCTCCACGGCTGAACACGCGCTGGCCCACTGCCGGCGGCATGGACGCGGCCGAGGCGGTGACCCCCGAAAGCAGCCCGAACGCCCACGCCGTGCCCGGGCAGCCACGGGCCAGCGCGGCCACCGTCTCCACATGTGTGATGAGCTTGTGGCCAGTGCCCCCTGCGCGACGCGGGAACATCATCCCCAACAGGCCCGCCTCGCGCAGCGCCGCAATGGCCCCATCCGTGGGGCGGCGCAACGCCTGGGCCTCCTCGGCGTGCCGTGCCAGCAACGGTGCCAGGGACTTGGCCACCGCCACGGGATCGGCAGGCACTTCAGGGGCGGCAGGAAGAGTGCGGCTCATGACGGACTTGAAAATGAACAGATGTGTGCAGTATGTTCATCTTTAGTCATGGTGACACTGGTGTTTACTCTGAGATCTGCAATGCGTTCCCAAGGTCACTGAAACGCAGCAGGCTCGTGCCAAAGCGCGAATGGCAGGGTCGATTGCAAGCGGGGTGGCCAGTCCGGGCTGGCCTGTCGAGCACAGCGGCGCCAGAGCAGGGATGAGGAGGAAGTTCGTCGCCCGCACACGCTGCAAACTGCAACTTGCACGCCGCGCTGCCGCGCAGCGTGATGCCGCGCATGGCGCAGGACCTTGGGATATGCGGGCTGGGGCCGTGGGCCGGGAAGCGGGGCCCGACAAAGCGTGTGCCGGAACCCGTGAAGCGCCAATCAGGCCTGCGCGGCGGGCAGGCGCACGACGATACCGTCAAGTTCCGCGCTCATCGTAAGGCAGCACGAAAGACGGCTGCCCGGCTGGCGCGGCTCCGCGGTGCAGTCAAGCAAGGCGTCTTCCATGTCTTCCATCGGGGGCAACTTGGATGTCCAGGCTGCGTCCACGTAGACATGGCAGGTGGCGCACTGGCAGGCGCCGCCGCAGTCGGCGTTGATGCCGGGCAGGCCACGCATGAGGGCGGCCTGCATGATGCTCACACCGGCATCGGCCTGGAGTTCGGTGCGGCTGCCATCGGCAGTGACATAGTGGATGTGGGGCATGGCGTTTCCTTGCTAGCAGCTCAAAGTCGGGTTGGATCGGCGCACGGGCCTTGTGACGAGAGATGCCACGGCCGCGGTCACGGAAGCGCGCTACGCGCAGGGCCACGGCGGGTACGCATGGACATGCGGCGAAGTCGCTGTGCGTATCGATGATAGAACAATATGTGAACAGATTCCAAGAATCTGTTTATTTACACAGGAAGTCGTCGGAGTAGACCGGACCCGCCTGATGGGGCTGTTGCCAACTGGCACCTGACCTCACTCTGCAGCACAACGCCAAGGCTCTTGCCGACCTGCAGGAGTGGCGCCCTCACCAGAATCCGGCACTAGCCTGCTGTGCGCCGTACTGCATCGCTGGCTCAGAGAGCCTGCCGAGCAGTTCCGTGCCTGCACGTTCGCTTGCAACAGGCTTGCCTGCCTGGGACAAACCCGGGTTGCATTGCTAAGTGAATGGATTCCTTCCTGGTGGCAGCAGCCAGGCAAGCGCAAGGTTGCAGAGCAGACGTTGCGGAGTTGTATAGGTACAAACTCTGAGCATCTGTTCAAATTCTATTCTTAGAATTCCCATCGCAATGCAGAATTGCGGCAGTCGCCGGGCCCAGGGGCCTTGATCCTGCGCACATGCATCGCAGCCCTTCCTGGCCTCAGAGGGCCGGGCTGTCGTACCCGACAAAGTTAACCAGGCGATGGAGACAAGGCACATGAAAAAGTTCACGCGGACCAAGAGGGATGAGCGCCGGCTGCGTGCCGTGGCCGCAGTGCTGGCGGTCTGGGGCACCCACGCCTCGGCAATGGAGCTGGACTTCGGCAATCCGGACCTGAAGGCCCGATGGGACAACACCTTGCGCTACAACCTTGGCACCCGCATGGAGAAGCAGGATCCGCGGATCCTGGCCAGCGCGCCCTACGACGAGTCGGACGCCAAGTTCGGCAAGCACGACATCGTCACCAACCGCCTTGACCTGCTCAGCGAATTCGACCTCAACTACAAAGGGCAGTTCGGCGCACGCATCAGCGCCACCGCTTGGTACGACGATGCCTATTCCGACCGCACGGTGACGTCGCCCGCCGGTGGCGTGACCAGCTACTTCAACAACACCTACAACAACCACGTCAAGCGCTACATCAACGGACCGTCGGGCGAGTTGCTGGATGCCTTCGTCTGGACCAACTTCAACGTGGGCGAGGTGCCCGTCAACGTGAGGCTGGGGCGGCACTCCCTCGTGTGGGGCGAGGGCCTGCTCATCGGTGCCCATGCGATCTCTTATTCCCAGGCGCCGCTGGATGGCCAGAAGGCAGTGGCGAGCCCCGGCATCGAGACCAAGGAACTGTTCCTGCCGCTGAACCAGGTCTCGTTCAAGGTGCAGGCCACCAGCGACTTGACGCTGGCAGGCCAGTACTTCTTCGAGTGGGAGGAAACCCGTGCTCCCAACGGGGGCACCTACCTGTCGGGCTCCGATACCTCGCCCAACGTCGACCGCCTGAGCATCGTGGGGCCGAACGCGGCCTTCCCCAACGGCATCGCTGCCACCAACGTCGAGGCGCGCAAGCCCCGGCAACGTGGCAACTGGGGCCTGAGCGCGCGCATGAACGTCGAGCCCATCAATTCGACGATCGGCCTGTACTACCGGGAGTTCGACGACTACAACCCGGAGAACGGTATCCAGTTCCGAAGCTTCGCCGGACCGTTGCCGACGACCTTCCGCTTCGTCTACCCGCAGAACACCAAGCTGATTGGCCTGAGCCTGGCGCGTCCGATCGGCCCGGTGAGCTTCGGCGCGGATCTCTCGTACCGCAAGAACGCTGCGCTCAACACCGTCGGCAGCTACGCGGCCCCGACCCTGGACACTGGCGCGCGCGGCAACACCTGGCATGCCGTGGCCAACGGCACGTACCTGCTGCCCAAGACCGCGTTGTTCGAAACCGGCAGCGTGGCGGCCGAGATTGCCTACAGCCGCCTGGACAAGGTCACTACCAACGAGCAGCTGTACAAGGGCGTGGGCTATGCCGGCTGCGTGCGCACGGGCACCGGCTCGGGCGGCGTGCCGGCAGTGCCCGGCGACGAGTCCGACGCGTGCTCGAGCCGCAATTTCTGGCAGGTCGCGTTCAACTTCACGCCGCAGTACCTGGGCATCCTGCCGTCGTGGGACCTGTCGGTGCCCATTACCGTCAACTACGGTATCAAGGGCGTGGCGCCCTCGGGCAGCGGCGGCTTCGAGAAGCTGTTGACCTGGTCGATCGGCGCCAACATGACGTATCAGTCCAAGCACGAATTCTCACTGCGGTACGCCGACATCAGCGCGCCGCGCAAATACAACGCCGCAGGGACCGCGCTCATCGGCGGGGGCGCATCGGGAGGCAGCATCGGCGCAACCGACCGCGGCTGGCTCGTCTTTACCTATCGCACCGCGTTCTGAACACACATTACGGAGACCGACACATGAACTTGCACAAAACCCTGGGCGCCGTGGCGCTCGTCGCCCTGGCGGCACCCGCGCTGGCCGCAGTCTCGGCGGACGAGGCCAAACAGCTGGGCAACACGCTGACCGAGTTTGGCGCGACCAAGGCCGGCAACGCCGACGGCTCCATCCCTGCCTACACCGGTGGCGTCACCACGGCGCCGGCGGGCTTCAAGCCCGGCACCGGCAAGTGGGTTGACCCGTTCAAGGACGACAAGCCCCTGTTCCGGATCGACTCGAAGAACTGGGAAAAGTACGCCGACAAGCTCAGCGACGGCCAGAAGCACCTGCTCAAGAACAATCCCGAGTACTACCTCGACATCTATCCGAGCCGCCGCTCTGCGGCCTATCCGGAAAAGATGCTCAAGGCCACGGTGCGCAATGCGACCAGCTGCAAGACGCTGCGCGACGGCATCGCCGTCGATACGGCCTGCCGCGGCGGCCTGCCGTTCCCCATCCCCAAGAACGGCCTGGAGGCAATGTGGAACCAGATCCTGCACTACCAGGGCGACACCGCGATCACGACCTCGGCGTCGCGCTCCTGGGTCGTTGACACGTCGGGCAAGCCGACCATGACGTCCGAGCAGAGCACGTACACCGACCCGGTGTGGTACCAGGCCGACCTGACCGACCGCGATCCCAACATGGCGTGGCGCGTGTTCTCGGTGACCAAGCAACCGGCCCGCCTGGCCGGCGCGGCCACCGGCCTCACGGACTTCATCGACCCGGTGGCCACGCCGCGCAAGGCCTGGAGCTACACGCCGGGGCAACGCCGCGTGCGCCAGTCACCCGAGTTCTCCTACGACACCCCGGTGGCCAGTCAGGGTGGCCTCACGCTGTTCGATGAGCTGTTCATCGTTTCGGGCAAGCTCGACCGCTTCGACTACAAGCTCGTGGGCAAGAAGGAGATGTACATCCCCTACAACGAGTACAAGGGCTCGTTCGAATGCCCCACGGTCGAGATGGCGCTCAAGCCGAAGTACGTCAATCCGGACTGCCACCGCTGGGAACTGCACCGCGTCTGGGTCGTCGAGGCGACCCTCAAGTCCGGCATGCGCCACGCGTACTCCAAGCGCAACTACTACCTGGACGAGGACATGACCGGCGCCGGCCTGTACGACGCATTCGACCAGAACGGCCAGCTCTACCGCTCCATCTTCAACGGCATGGTCCAGCTGTACGACCACAAGTTGCCCTGGGCGGTGCGCAACGTCATCTTCGACTTCAACAAGAACATGTACGGCTACTTCAACGACGTGAACGTGGGCGGACACACGATCGCGGCGAAGGCAGCGCCCGAGCGTGAGCTCAACCCCGAGTCGATCGTGACGCGCGAGACGGCGCGCTGACAGAAAACAGTCTCAGCACAATGCCTTCCTTGCATCGTCTCGTCTCGGCAGCGGGGCTGGTTGTGGCCATGGCGGCGGTCATGGCCGCCGGCCCTGCAACCCCGCCGGCGCCCCTACAGGATGTGCTCGACACGCCGTCGGCGCCGTCGGCGCGCGCACAACGCACCATGGTCAGCAGCCTTGCCCGGCGCGGTGACCGCCTGGTCGGTGTCGGTCCCCGGGGCCTGGTGCTGCTGTCCGTCGACGGCGGTGGCAGCTGGAAGCAGGTGCCCGCGCCCGTCAGCGCCGACCTCGTGTCGGTGAAGTTCGCCGCCGGCGATACCGTCTGGGCCGTTGGTCACGATGCCGTGGCGCTGCGCTCGGTGGACGCCGGTGCGACTTGGGAGCGCGTGCTCGACGGCCGCTCGGTGCTCAAGCTGCTGCGGTCCACCTATGGCTCCGCCGCTCAGGCGGGAGATGCCCGGGCCAAGGGCATGCTGGACGAGTTTGATCGGGCGATGGAGCAGTCGGCCACGCCCGGCGTGCTGCCTGCGCCCTTCCTCGACGTCTGGTTCGGGGCCAACGGCGAGGGCTACCTCGTGGGCGCGTTCGGCCTGATCCTGCGCACGGCCGACCACGGCAAGACCTGGGCGCCGTGGATCGAGCATGTGGACAACGACAGCCGCTTCCACCTCTACGGTGTGTCGGGTACGGCCGAGCGCCTGTACGTCGCCGGCGAGCAGGGGCTGCTGCTGCGGCTGGACCGTCAGCAGGGCCGCTTCGTCAAGGTGGACACGCCGTACAAGGGCACGTATTTCGGCATCGACGTGCAGCCCGGCCGCCTGCTGGCCTACGGACTGCGCGGCAATGTCTACCTCAGCCGCAACGACGGCCAGCAGTGGGACAAGGTCGACACCGGCATCGATGCCCATATCGTCGCCGCCGTGAATGCCGGCGACGACCGCGTGCTGCTGGTGTCGCAAGCCGGACATGTGCTCGCCCTCAAGCCCGGGAGCCTGAAGGTACAGCCGCTGCAGGTGCCCTTCACGAGCGAGGTTCTCTCTGCTGTGGCTGCCGGCAGCAAGAGCTTGGTCTTCGGGCAGATCAACGGCATCCGCGTCGTCGAATTGATGGGCTACTCCCTGCAATGACCTGGCGCGCGCGCACCACGATTCAAGGACTCACGCCATGAGCGGCCATACCGAAAACACCGGCGGCATGCCGGTGATCGCCGACCCGCGGGACTTCGACGTCCATTCCGGCAACCGGGCCGAACGCCTGATCTTCAACCACCGTGCCCTGGTGCTGGCGCTGTGCCTGCTGGCCACGGTCGTCTTCGGTTTCTTTGCGCTGAAGCTCGACGTCAATGCGAGCTTCGACCGGATGATTCCGACGTCGAGCCCGTACATCAAGAACTACCTCGACAACCGCAAGGAGCTGCCCGGTCTGGGCAACACCATCCGCATCGTCGTCGAGAACAAGACCGGCAACATCTACGATCCCGAGTACCTCGAGACGCTGCGCAAGGTCAACGACACGCTCTACCTCATCCCGGGCGTCGACCGCTCGTGGATGAAGTCGCTGTGGATGCCCATCGTGCGCTGGCGTCAGGTGACGGAGGAGGGCATCAGCGGCGGGCCGGTGATGCCGCAGGACTACAGCGGATCGCCCGAGTCGATCGAGCAGCTCAAGCTCAACATCACGCGTGCGGGCATCGTGGGAAGCCTGGTCGCCAACGACCTGAAGTCCACGATGATCGTCGCGCCGCTGCTGGAGCTCGATCCCAACACCCGCAAGCCGCTGAACTACGGTGCCTTCTCGCGTGCGCTGGAACAGAAGATCCGCTCCTTTGAAAGCGACAAGGTCGGCGTCCACATCGTGGGCTTCGGCAAGATCGTGGGTGACCTGATCGCCGGCCTGCACGAGGTCATGCTGTTCTTCGGCGCGTCGGTGCTGGTGGCGGCGGTATTCGTGCTGGCCTACACGCGCTGTGTGCGCTCCACCGTGCTGCTGGTGACGGTGGCCACGGCCGGCGTGATCTGGCTGCTGGGGCTGATGCAGCTGCTCGGCTACGAGCTCGACCCGTACTCCATCCTAGTGCCGTTCCTGATCTTCGCCATCGGGCTGTCGCATGGCGCACAGAAGATGAATGGCATCCTGCAGGACGTGGGCCGGGGCACGCACAAGTACGTGGCAGCGCGCTACACGTTCCGTCGGCTGTTCATGGCCGGTCTCACGGCGCTGCTGACCAACATCGTCGGCTTCGCGGTGCTGATGATCATCGACATCCCCGTCATCCGTGACCTTGCGTTGACCACCAGCGTTGGCGTTTCGGTGCTGGTCTTCACCAAGCTCGTGCTGATTCCGGTTTCGCTGTCGTACATCGGTGTGAGCCCCGCGGCGGCTAAGCGCGCGCTGGCCGAGGACCACGACACAAGCAAGGGCAAAGGATTGATGGCCCGGCTGTGGCTGGGACTGGACCGCCTCACCGAGCGCCGTTACGCATCGCTGACCATTGGCGCCGCCTTCGTGGTCACCGCCATCAGCTCGGTGGTGATGATGCAACTGCGCATCGGCGACCTCGATCCCGGCGCACCCGAGTTGCGCGCCGACTCCCGCTACAACCTCGACAACGCCTACGTCACGGAGCACTACGGCCTGTCCAGTGACCAGTTCGTCGTCATCATGAAGACGGGCGCCGACGGCTGCCGCCTGTACGAGTCGCTGCAGCTCATGGACAACCTGGCGCAGTCGCTGCGCTCGACCGCGGGTGTGCAGACCACGGCCTCGGTCGCCGAGACGACCCGCTTCTTCACCGCCGGCCTGTCCGAAGGCAGTGGAAAGTGGCTCACCATCAGCCGCGACCAGGCCATCACGAACGCCGCGGTCGGTGCCGCGATGATCGCCACGCCCGACATCACCAACCAGGACTGCTCGGTTTCCCCGCTGGTGGCGTACCTGAGCGACCACAAGGCCGACACGCTCGCACGCGTGCTGAAGGTAAGCGAGGACTTCGCGCAGCGCCACAACACCGCGCCCGACGCCAGGACCCCCACGCAGTTCCTGCTGGCCGCGGGTAGCGCAGGCATCGAGGCCGCCACCAACATCGAGGTCGAGCGCGGCATCGTCAAGATGTACCTGGCGGTCTACGGTGCCACCGCGCTGCTGTGCCTGCTGACCTTCCGCAGCATCGCCGCCACGGTGGTCGCGATGATCCCGCTGATCATCACCTCCATCCTGTGCAAGGCGCTGATGGTGTGGCTGGGCATCGGGCTGAAGGTGGCCACGCTGCCCGTTATCGCGGTGGGCGTGGGCGTCGGCGTGGACTATGCGCTGTACCTGCTGAGCGTGCAGATCGCCATGCAGCGCCGCGGCGCCACGCTGGCACAGGCCTACCGTCGCTCGCTGGACTTCACCGGGCGCGTGGTGGCTCTGGTCGGCCTGACGATGGCCGCCGGCGTGATCACCTGGGCTTGGTCACCCATCAAGTTCCAGGCCGACATGGGCATCCTGCTGACCTTCATGTTCCTGTGGAACATGCTCGGCGCGCTCGTGCTGATTCCTGCGCTGTCCCACTTCCTGCTCAATCCCAGGCGTCGTGAGCCCGTGGCCCACGTGCAGCCGCGTCCGGCCGCCTGAACCAACTCTTCGACAACAAGGAGTCGCAAATGTTCGACCTGCTGCTGAGCGCTGACATGATGGTGTCGGATCCCGATGCCATGGCCGACCTGCTGGCCGCCAAGCTGGGCATCCACAAGCACGAGCGGTGGCGCCAAGCCTTCGATGACCACCCGTACATCGCGCATTTCCTGCGCGTGCACAAGTCGCTGGCCGTCTCGCCCACGCGCGTGGAGCCGCAGGGACACCTGGACAAGCCCAATCTGGGCGACCCGATGTTCCACGAGTTCCTGGAAAGCCTCAAGGACTACCAGGGCCGCCATCGCCCGATGCTGACCCACTCCATCGTGCTGGCGCTGCAGGGTGCGCGGTTCGATGCGCTGGTGGAAAAGCTCATGCGGCGACGGCTGCGCTTCCGCATGGCACAACGCACCCCCGACATGCCCTTCGACCGGTTGTGGCTCGGTGCCACGCCTGAGGATCCCCGCTACGACCCCTCGGTCGACGGTGGCCTGTGCATCGAGATCATGCCCACCGAGCCGCTGCAACTGCCGGCCGACACCTTCGCCACGCCCGCACCCAAGCCCCGCAGCCCGGAGCCTGGCGAGATGGTGCGCGTATCGGCGCGCGGCTTCCTCGTGCGCAACCTCGACGAGACGCTGCGCCGCTGCTCCGCGAACCTGGACTGGGAACCCCACGGGGCGGTCGAGTTGCTGGAGCGCGAGGGCTACCGTCGCGCGACCATGGAGTTCGCGCTGCCCAACAGTGCCTCCTTGGACGTGATCGAGGCCACGCGCTGGAACGGCGAGGCGGGCCTGTACCTCAACAGTTGGGGGCCGGGTCCGTACTACATCCGCATTGCCGTCAACGGCCTGGCGGCCAAGGCCGAGGACTTGCGCCGGCGCGGCACGCGCTTCACCTGGATTGACGAGTGCGAGGCCGTCGGTGGCAAGCCGCTGATCCGTGTCGAACCGGCTGACCTGAAGGGCCAGCTCGTCGAGTTCGAGGAGGTCTGAGATGGCCATGACGATGGTTTCCAAGGAGGCCGCCATGGCCGGCGATGCGGCGGTGGAGAACGCCGTGCGCGTGCAGCGCGAAGCCGGTGTGGGCTGGATCGTGCTCAACCGCCCGGGCCAGATCAACGCCATCAACGACGACATCCGCCGCGGCGTGCCCGCGGCGCTGGCCGAGATCGAGGCCGACCCAGCGATCCGTGTGATCGTGATCCGCGGCGAGGGCCCGCGCGGCTTCTGCGCCGGCGCTGACATCAAGGAGCAGCGCCAGGCCGAGAACTCCCTGCAGGTGCGCCGCCGCATGGAAAAGGCACGCTGGATCGAGGCGCTGGACCGCGTCGAGAAGCCCGTCATCGCTGCTATCCACGGCTTTTGCATGGGCGGCGGGCTGGAGCTCGCGCTGGCCTGCGACATCCGCTTCGCAGCACCGGACGCCGTGCTGGCGCTGCCGGAGACGGGGCTGGGCCTCATCCCGGGCGGTGGTGGCACGCAGCGGCTGCCGCGCGTTGTGGGCCCGGGCCGTGCCCTGGACATCCTGCTCACCGGCGCACGCATGAGCGCGCAGGAGGCCAGCGCCATCGGGTTGGTCACGCGCGTGGCATCCAGCAAGGAAGCATTGCTGGCCGAGGTGACCGCACTGGCGCAGTCAATCGCCGCCAAGCCACCGATGGCCACCGCCTATGTCAAGCAGGCTGCGCGCGCGGCACAACAGCTTGACCTCAAGAGCGGACTTGATCTGGAGCTCGACCTCTTTGCGATGCTGGCGCCGATGCAGGATGTCAAGGAAGCGGCGCTGGCGTTCCGCGAGAAGCGCGCGCCACAGTTCACCGGCCATTGAGGAGAAGCGATGACAGCAAGACTGGAAGGCAAGGTGGCGATCGTCACCGGCTCGGGCCACGGTATCGGCGCGGAGACCGCTCGCGTGCTGGCGGCGCAGGGCGCGCGCGTGGCCGTGGTGGACATCGAACTGGCCGCCGCGCAAGGCGTGGCAGCGCAGATCGATGCTGCGGGCGGACAGGCGCTGGCAGTGCAGGTCGATGTCACCTCGGAAGAATCGATCCGCGCCATGGTGAGCGCCGTCGTCGAGCGCTTCGGGCGCATCGACGTGCTGCACAACAACGCCGCGGCGCTGGACACTGCCCAACGGCAGTCCGACCGCGACGTGTGCAATGTCGACGTCGCTGCCTGGGACAAGGCGCTCGATGTCAACGCGCGCGGCGCGATGCTGTGTTGCAAGCATGTCGTGCCGCACATGCTGGAGGCGGGCGGCGGATCCATCATCTTCGCCACCTCCGGCTTCGGCCAGCTCGGCGACGTGACGCTCACCGCCTACGCCGCGTCCAAGGCGGCCTTGATGGCGCTGGCGCGCTCGGTAGCGGCGCAGTATGGCAAGCAGGGCATCCGCTCCAATGCCATCATGATCGGTTTTGTCATCAACGATCATGCCCAGAAAACAGTGCCTGAGGAGATCAAGCAGATCCTGCTCGAGCAGCACCTCACGCCTGAGCTGGGCCGTCCGCGCCAGATCGCCGACGTGGTGGCCTTCCTCGCCAGCGAGGAATCCTCGTTCATCACCGGCGCCGTGATCCCCGTGGACGGCGGCTTCACCAGCCACTCGCCGGCCATGGTGCCGCTGCGCCAGTACTTCGAGCGGCAAGGCTCCAACAAGCTCTGAGGGAGAGAACGCACCATGACGATGTCCATGTACGGGGCCAGCGTGCCCGTGTTCGAGCGCATGCTGGACAACCTGCTGACCTGGCTTGCCAAGGCCCAGGCCCATGCCGAGTCCCGGCGCTTTGACAGCGCCAACTACCTCGGACTGCGGCTGGCGCCAGACATGCTCACCTTTGCCTCGCAGGTGCGCATCGCCGCCGACGTGGCCAAGCTCGCCGTGGCACGCCTGGCGGGTGTGGACGCACCGAGGTTCCCCGATGACGAGACGACGCTGGAGGCGCTGGCGCAACGCGTGCGCAACACGCTGGCGTTCGTGCGCTCTATCGATCCCCGGAGCATCGACGGTTCCGATGCGCGCGAGATCGTGCTGCCTCAGCGCAGCGGAGAGTCGCTGCACTTCACTGGCGAGACTTTCCTGCAGCGCTGGGCACTGCCCAACTTCTTCTTCCACGCCACCACCACTTACGCGCTGCTGCGCCACGCCGGCGTGGACCTGGGCAAGGCCGACTTCCTCGGCCTGTGACCTTGGCTACACCACGCCGGGCTCGCCACCAGGCGGCCCGGCGTGCCATGGGCTCCTTTGGAGCCTGCACGCGCCTTGGATAGGGGGCAGTGCTTGCCGCTTCACTGGTGCACCAGCCGTGGCTCTCCTGCAGGCCGCTGAGCCTGTTCCCGGTACGGAACTCCTTGTCCCAGGTTGGCCTTGTCGCTGCGTTGCCATGCATGCCGCCAAAGCGGCACGCCGCCTTGCTCGGCTTTTGAACGACGCCTCGACCCAGGCGTGCCGCCGTCAGGGGTGCTCGCGCGTGGCCAGTTCGTAGGCCTTGAGGTCGAACCCCGGCTCGGCAGCCTGCGCCGGCGTGAGGGTCACGGCGCGCCCGAGAATCTTGCGCGAGCTCATGTGGTCCACCGGACGGTTGACCGACTCGACAGCGATCAGGCGTCCCTGGCGGAAGCACAGCACGCTCATCTGCCGGCTTTCGGGCGAGCCCAGCAGCACGG
The DNA here is from genome assembly GCF_034427735.1 of Azohydromonas lata. Classification (NCBI taxonomy): domain Bacteria; kingdom Pseudomonadati; phylum Pseudomonadota; class Betaproteobacteria; order Burkholderiales; family Sphaerotilaceae; genus Azohydromonas; species Azohydromonas lata. The sequence goes on along the minus strand of NZ_JAXOJX010000001.1, from coordinate 209,565 downwards.
TCTCGTCGTGGCCGTCGGACAGACCGGCGATCTGCAGCTTGAGCTCGCCCTGGTCGGTCCAGAACCAGGGCAGGGCGGCATAGGGCACGGGTTTGCCCATCAGCCTTGCGGCCACCGAGCGGGCCTGGTCTACCGCGTTCTGCACCGACTCCAGTCGTATAGGGGTGTTCGCGTACGGGCTGGTGAAACTGGCCACGTCGCCGATGGCCGAGATGGCCGGGTCGCTTGTCTGAAGCAGCTCGTTGACACGAATGCCATTGGCGACGTCCAGACCTGCTGCCACGGCCAGCTCGGCGTTGGGCAGGACGCCGATGCCATAGACCACCAGGTCAGCCTGCAGGTGACGCCCATCGGACGTCTCCACGCCCGTGACCTTGCCGCTCTTGCCGACGATGCGCACCAGGCCCTGCTGCAGGTCCAGTGTCACGCCCCAGCCGCGGTGGGCCTGCGCGAACAGCTCGGACATCGGCCGCGAGAGCGCGCGCGCCATCGGCCGGTCAGCAATCTCCAGCACGTGCACCTTGATGCCCTTGGCCGCAGCCACCGCCGCGAACTCCAGCCCAATGAAGCCGGCACCGACCACCACAGCGTTTTCGATGCTCCCCAGGCGCGGCGACAGCGCATCGGTGTCGGCCAATGTACGCAGCCCGAACACGCCGTCGAGCTCCACCCCGGGCACGGCTGGCACGCGGTTGCGCGCTCCCATGGCCAGTACCAGATGGTCATACTCGACACTCGTTCCCGAGGTCAAACGCACGCAGCGATGGGCGCGGTCGATGGCAATGACGCTGTCGTGGAGACGGTCGATGCGGTGCTCGTCGAAGTACTCCGGCGGCCTGAAACGCAGCGCGTGCGCGCCGATCTTGCCCAGCAGGTAGGCCTTGGACAGGGGCGGACGCTGGTAGGGCACGCCCGGCTCATCACCGACGATGGTAATGCGCCCGGCGTAGCCGTCCTGGCGCAGCGAGCTCGCCACCTGGAAGCCGGCCTGGCCAGCGCCGACGATCACCACGGAGTTTAAAGACATGGAGGCATCCTTTTTCAATGCGGGCGCGGGTGGCGCCCTCGCAAGTCAATCCTTCACGAGCAGCAGGCTGCCGCCCAACGGCCCGCCGCCGGCCGCCGCTACCGCCACCTGGTGCGGTGCAATCTGACGCTCCCCGGCGCGGCCCCACAGTTGTGTGCAGGCCTCGTGGACGTAGCCCAACCCGTGGGTGCGTCCGCCCGAGAGCTGGCCACCGTTGGTGTTGATGGGCAGCATGCCGTCGCGCGCAATGCGGCTGCCGCCCTCGACGAAGCGCCCGCTCTCGCCGCGAGGGCACAGCCCCAGGCCCTCGAGCCAGATCATGGTCAGGATGGAGAAACCGTCGTAGAGCTGTGCACTGCGCACGTCCGAGGGCTTGTAGTCCGTGCGCGACCACATCATGCGGCCGACGTCGAAGGCAGCCATCTCGGTGAACGAGATCTGGTCCCATGACCACGGCTGGTGCAGCGCGGCGCCGATGGCCTCAATGCGAATGGGCGTGTTGCGGCCATCAAGCGCAGCGTCGGCGCGCGAGAGCACGATGGCCGTGGAGGCGTCGCAATGCACGTCGCAGTCGAACATGCGCAGCGGCGTGGAGATCATCTTCGAAGCGAAGTAATCCTCCATCGTCATGGGCGTGCGGAACAGCGCCTTGGGATTGAGCGCGGCGTTACGGCGGCAGGTCAGGGCGATCTGTGCCAGCTGCTCGGGCGTGGTGCCGTACTCGTGGAAGTGGCGCTGCGCGTACATCGCCATGAGGTTGATGGCCGAGAGCACGTTGAAGGGCGTGTACCACTGCCAGAAGTAGCTGCTGTCGCGCCCGACGGTCTTGTTGGTCAGCGCGGCCTCTGCCTTGTTCACACGCCGCGCGCTGGCTTCGGTGATGGTCCGGAAGACGAGCACATGCCGGCACAATCCCGCGGCAATGGCCATCGCGCCGTTGATCACGCCCGCCAGGGGACCCGGACCCTCGTAGCCGGCGCCGTACCAGTTCACCTTCAGGCCCAGCACGCTCATGAGCGCGTTGGGGCCCACCGGCGAGAAGCTGCTGCCGTTGTTGTTGTCACCGGGCCAGCAGGCGACACCATCGATGTCCTCGCGCCTGAGGCCTGCGTCGGCGATGGCCTCCAGGCAGGCGTCAAGCGTCAGCCGCATGGCTGACTTGGAGGAGGGGCGGCCGACCTCGGACTGGCCGATGCCGGTGATCGCGACATTCTTTTCGTACAGCGGTACGGCCATCACGCGGCCCTCTCGAATAGCGGAATCCACACATCTTCCTGCGGCTCGAAGGTCACGCGCACCGGCATGCCGATGGCCACCTGTGCCGGGTTGCAGCCAACGATGTTGGTGAGCAGGCGCAGGTCATCCTGCTCATCCAGGCCGACGATAGCCACCACGTAGGGCTGCGTCAGCTCGCTCGACCACGCCTGGTGGTTGACGGTGAAGGTGAGCACCCGCGCCCGCCCGGACACCGCGCGCGGGGCCACATCGAGGCTGCCGCAGCGTGGGCATACCGGTGCCGGTGGATGAAAGAAGCGCTGGCAGCCAGTGCAGTGGTGGATCAGCAGTTCGCCCTGCGCGCCACCCTGCCAGAACGGCGCGGTGTCTGGCGTGAGGGCCGGGAGCTTGCGTGGCATGGCCTGCTCCCGCTCTCAAGCTGCCGCGCCCGGCAGCCCGGACGCATGACGCTCATCGGCCGGCGAGTTGCACACGCCAGGCGCTGTCGCGGTAGTGCCGCCAGCGCTGCAGTCGAGTTGCCCTCCTGAGGCCAGGAAAAGCCAAGTCCCGGCAGGGCCATCGAGCAGGCGGCGGGGAGGACAGTGGGAGCGGACTTCGGATCGCAAGGGGCTTCCTGGTTGACGTCGTTCGGCACAGGAAGTTTAATTGCTGAACACATTCAGTCAATATGTACAAATCCAAGGGTTTACACCACGCGGCCACCCGGTGGCCGGGCCGGTTGGGCGGGGGCAGGAAGCCCCAGGGCGTGTGCTGCTGCGCCGAGGGCACCCGTGTCCCCGGTGAGCATGACTGCACCGCGCGAGGCCTTGCGGTCCGACGCGTCGGCGTGGCCTGCACTGGGCACTGAACACGACATGGATCTTGGTATTGCAGGACGGCGCGCACTGGTGTGCGCGTCCTCACGTGGTCTGGGGCTGGCCTGCGCGACCGCGCTGGCTCGCGAGGGATGCGACGTCACGCTCAACGGCCGAGACGCAGGGCGCCTGGCCGAGGCGGCCGATGGCATCGAGCGCCTCACGGGGCGAAGGCCAGCCGCCGTGGCCGCCGATCTGGACACTGCAGCCGGACGCAATGCGTTGCTGGCTGCCTGTGCAGAGCCGGACATCCTGGTGACCAACAACGCCGGCCCTGCGCCGGGTACCCTCGCCGACTGGGACCACGACGCATGGCTGGCGGCGCTGGAGGCCAACCTGCTGGCACCGGTGCACCTGATCTCGGCCGTGGTGGAGGGCATGCGCCGCAGGCGCTTCGGCCGCATCGTGAACATCACCTCGGCGGTGGTGAAGACGCCGCGCTTCGGCTTGAGTCTGTCCACCACGGCGCGCACCGGCCTCACGGCGTTTGCCAAGGGCCTGCAGCGCGAGACCGTGGCTGACAACGTGACCATCAACAACCTGCTGCCACAGCACATCGACACCGGCCGGCAGCAGGAAATGGCCCGGCGCATGATGCATGACCGGGGCATCAGCTTCGAAGAGGCCCGCACATTGCAGACGCGCATGGTGCGTGCGCGCAGGCTTGGCACGCCGCATGAGTTTGGCGATGCCTGTGCCTACCTGTGTTCGGCGCAGGCATCCTTCATCTCGGGTCAGAACCTGCAGGTCGACGGGGGTTCCTACGACGCGCTGCTCTGAGCGACCGAGCCGTCCTTGAGATGCGGCGGCACCTTCTGCGCCGCATCGAAATCGATCTCCACTTCGGCCCCGTTGGGGTCCTCGAAGAAGACCTGCCACGTGCTCCACGGGCGCGGTAGGCGCAACAGTCGGTAGGCAACGCCTTCGCGCTTGAGCATCTCCAGCGTGGCGACGATGTCGTCGCCATGGAACGCCATGTGGTCGAGCGCACCACGGCGCAGCGCGGGCATGTGCTGCACCTCGACCACATGCAACACCGCCTGCTCCCCGGCATACAGCCACACGCCGCCGATCCCGAAGTCAGGCCGTGCGCCGACCTGCAGGCCCAGCCGCTCATAGAACGCCTGGGTCTGCGCCAACCGGTCCGTGACGACCGTGAAATGGTCCATGCGTCGAATGCAGTTCATCGAGTTCTCCTGTCCCAGGACCCCATCGTCCTGGCGAAAACCATAAGTTGAACAGAATTGCGAAAAATGACCAACAACGGCATGATGCGGTTTACCCGATCCCTGCGACGACGCTCATTGGCCGCCGTCGCACTTTCACAACGAGGCTTGAGCACCATGCTGATCGACCTGCATGCACATGCGCCCCATCCGGGCTACTACAACCAGCACCCGCACTGGGGGCCGTTCTTCGAGCAGCACAGCGACGGCGACGTCAAGCTGCGCGTGGGGCACTGGATCCTTGGGCTGGGCTCGCCCGAGCGCAAGGCCGCGGTGCGCTCGGGCCAGGGCCTGCAGCTCGAGGAGTACCTCGCGCGCTGGGCCGACCCCAAGAACCGCCTGGCGGGCATGGACGCCGCAGGCCAGAACGCGCAGGTCGTCTCGGTGCCCTCGCACTGCTACATGTACTGGGCCGACCCGGAGTTCAGCGTGCGCTTCGCGCGCAAGGTCAACGACACGCTGGCCGAGTACTGCTCGGGCGCACCCGATCGGCTGATGTTCTGGGCGCACGCGCCGCTGAACGCGCCGCACGAGGCGGCCAAGGAGCTGCGCCGCGCGTGCACGCAGCTCGGCGCCAAGGGGCTGGTGGCCGGCGGGGCCAACTTCGGCGGGCTGGAGTACGACTCGCCGCAGCTGGACGTGGTGTGGGCCACGCTGTGCGACCTGGACCTGCCGATCTTCGTGCACGGCTACAACCAGTCGGTGACGTGGGGGCTGCAGGCCAACCACGACAAGTACGAGACCACGGCCATCGTGGGCATGAACTACGACGAGACGCGCTGCTTCTGGTACCTCGTCAACGGCGGGGTGCTCGACCGCTTCCCCAAGCTGAAGGTCTACATCACGCACGGCGGGGGCTTCGTGCCCTACCAGCTCGGGCGCCTGGCGCAGACCAACCGCAACCTGGACGTCACGCACAACAAGCGCCCGGTGCTGGAGTACATGAAGAACTTCTACTTCGACGTGGAGCTGCACGAGCTGCCCATGCGCCAGGCGCTGGTGGACATCATCGGGGCGGACCAGGTGGTGTATGGCAGCAACTTCGGCGGCTCCGATGCCGTGCGCCACGACCTCACCGAGGGCCTGCGGCTGTCGCAGCCGGACCTGGACAAGATCCGCTGGAAGAACGCCTGCGAGCTGCTGCACCTGGACCCGGCCAAGCTGGGCCGGCCCGCAACGCAACCGGCGGCGACGCCTGCGTGATGTTCCTGCATGGCACTTGCGACGTGGTCCCTGCCTGGCCCCAGGCATTGCCGGCTTGTCGGGCCCGGCAAGCGCATGGTGCCGTGCCTGAGCTCCTGGCTCGCGCGCGGGCGGGCTGGCCTGGCGAGCCGGTGCAGGCGCCCTGCGTCGGGCGGACGGTGCCCTGAGTCATGGTTCGGCTCACCCGGAACCAGGCCTTCGCGCTGGTGCTGCTCACGCTCTTCTGGGGCCTGAACTGGCCCGTGATGAAGGCCGCCGTGACGACGTATCCGCCGATGAGCTTTCGTGCGCTGTCGATGCTGCTGGGGCTGCCGTGCCTGGCACTGGGCCTGCGGCTGCTCCAGGTGCCTTTCGCCGTGCCGCGCCGGCACTGGGGCGAGCTGGCGCTGCTGGCAGTGACGAACATGGTGGTGTGGCACGTGGGGCTCATGCTGGCGCTGCCGCACCTGAGCTCCGGTCGGGCCGCCATCCTGGGCTATACCATGCCGGTGTTCTCGGCGCTGTGGGGCATGGCCCTGTGGCGCCAGCGTCTGGGCGCGCGTCAGGCACTGGGGGTCGCGGCGGCAGGTGCGGGCGTGCTGCTGCTCCTGTGGCACGAGGTGGCACGCCTGAGCGGTGCCGTGGGCGCAGCGGCGACGCTGCTGGCTTCGACGGCGGTATGGGCGCTGGGCACCCAGCAGCTGCGCCGCTCGCGGCTGCCCGCACCGACGCTGGCCATCGCCTTCTGGATGACGACGCTGACCACGCTCGTCGTGTGCGTCATCGCGGCGCTGACCGAGGCGCCGCGATGGCGAGTGCCCTTGGCGCTGGAATGGTGGGCCATCATCTACAACGCGGTGTTGATCTTTGGCTTCTGCCACGCGGCGTGGTTCCAGCTCGCACGCGCGCTGCCGCCCACGGCCTCCAGCGTGAGCATCTGCATGATCCCGGTGCTCGGGCTGTTGTCCGGGGCCGGTCTGCTGGGTGAGCGGCTGCACTGGCAGGACGGTGTGGCCGTGGGACTCATCGTGCTCGCCATCGGGACCGTGCTGTGGCCCCCGCGCGTGCACGTGGCGGCAAAGCCCTGCGAGGCCTGAATGGAGCGAACCGAAGCTGCAAAGCCAGGGCGCACGGCGCGCGAGAGCTTCAGCGCAGCGCTGCTGGCGCTCATCACCTGCCAGGTCGGCCTGCACGCCTGCACGCAGGGCGTGCGCATGGCCGCGCCACTGCAGGCCTTGGGTGCGGGGCAGGGTGAGTGGTCCGTCGGCGTGCTGCTGGCGCTGTTCGCCGTCTTCCCGGCCCTGTTGGCCGTGGCCGCAGGACGCATGGCCGACCGGCACGGTTACCACCGGCCCGTGCACCTGGCAGGCACGCTGTCGCTGCTCGGCGCGCTTGCGGCCGCGGTCTCCGGCCACTATCTCGTGCTGTGCCTGGCCGCTGCGATGTGCGGCGCGGGATCGGGCTTCGGCATGGTGGCGATCCAGCGCACAGGCGGGCGCCTGGCGCACGACCGCACCGAACGCATGCGCATCTTCAGCTGGATCGCGCTGGCCCCGGCTGTCGCCGGACTGATAGGACCACTGCTGGCCGGCACGCTGATCGACGCGCTGGGCTTCCGGGCGGCCTTCGCCGCGCTGGCAGTCCTGCCCGCTGCCACGCTGGTGGTGGCGCAGGCAGTGCCGCGTGAAACAGGCCGGGTGGCCGACGCGGCCGACACGCGCCCGCGCCCAGCGTGGGAGTTGCTGCGCGACGCGCGTTTCAGGCGGCTGCTGTTCATCAACTGGCTGGTGTCGGCAAGCTGGGACGTCTTTGGCTTCGCGCTGCCCATCGTCGGCCATGCCCACGGTCTGAGCGCCTCGGCCATCGGCGGCGTGCTGGCGGCCTACGCGCTGGCCTCCATGGGCGTGCGGCTGCTGATTCCGCTGCTGGCGCACCGCCTCTCGCGGCGGTTGATGATGGTTGGCGCCCTGTCGGCCGTGGCGTTCGTGTACGCCGTGTTCCCGCTGCTGCAGGGCGCCTGGGCCATGGGCGTGGCTGCCGCGGTGCTGGGCCTGGCACTGGGCACCATTCAGCCTGCCATCCTGGCCAGCGTGCATGACATCGCGCCGCCTGAGCGCCAAGGAGAGGCCATGGCGGTGCGCTCGATGAGCGTGCATCTGTCCATGGCGCTCACGCCGCTGCTGTTCGGCGTCGCCGGCAGCGCCATCGGCGCGGCCACGCTGTTCTGGCTGATGGCAGCAGCACTGGGTGCCGGCGGCTGGCAAGCCCGTGCCATGGGCACCGCAGACGAATCCACCAGAGGAGAGAACCGATGAGCAACGTGAAGATCACCGCGCTGAAGAATGGCCCATTGAAGGTCGAGGGCGTGATCGAGCTGTTCAACGTCGACGTGCCCGTGCCCACCTCGGGCGCCGCAGTGTTCCTGTGTCGCTGTGGCGCGTCGAGCAAGAAGCCGTTCTGCGACGGCACGCACTCGAAAGTCGGCTTCCAGGCTGCCGCCGCGGCGGTGCCCGAGAGCAAAGAGTAAGGCAGGAGACACCATGAAAGCAGCCATCATCACCGAGCGCGGCGCAGCGCCGCAGGTCGGAGAGTTTCGTGAGCCCACGGCGCAGGACGGTGCCGTGCTCATCGACGTCGACACCGCCGGCCTGGGCGGCTGGGACACGCTGGGCGCGTACCGCCTGGGCGTGAGCTTTCCCTGCGTGATCCGGGGCGAGGGTGTGGGCCGGCGCGTGGCGGACGGCCAGCGCGTGTACTTCGGCGAGCGCTCGGTGCAGCCCTTTGGCGCCTGGGCCGAGCGTACGCTGGTACCTGCCGAGGAGGTGTGGGAGGTGCCCGACGACGTGGACGATCGCACGGCCATTTCCATGGGCATTGCCGCCACGGGGGCCATCGTGCCGCTGGAGCAGGCGCACATTCAGAAGGGCGAGAACGTGCTGGTGCTGGGTGCCACCGGCACGCTTGGACAGATTGCGCTGCAGCTGGCACGCCACTTCGGTGCCGGGCGCGTCGTTGGCGCCGCACGCTCGCAACCGGCCCTGGCCCGGCTGCAGGAGCGCGGCATCGCGGACGCCGTGGTCCAGCTCGGCGGCCCAGACGATGTCGCCGCGCTGAAGGAAGCGTCCAATGGCGGCTTCGACGTGGTGCTCGACCTGGTGTGCGGCCAGCCATTGCTGTCCTCGCTCAAGGCCACGCGCTGGGGCGCTCGCATCATGACCGTCGGTACCGGGGCAGGACGCCAGATCCAGCTGGACATGGCCGACTTGCTGTTCCGCACTCTGTCCACCGTGGGCACCGGCCAGCGCCCTCCGGCCGACCGGCGCGCCATCTGGGAGCGGCTGCTCGAGCTGGCGCGCAGCCCCGGCATCGTGCTGGAATACGCCGACTACACGCTGGACCAGGCGGCCCAGGCGTGGGCCGCACAGCTCAGTGGTCCGCACGCCAAGATCGTGGCAACTGTCTCCCCGCACGGGCGCCGTTTCGCATAAGGCGCGTCCGAGATGAGCACCCCGGCCGCGGTCGTGCAGCACCGCGGGATGATCACGCTGTCGCTGATGCTCGCGACGGTCATGCAGGCGCTGGACACCACCATTGCCAACGTGGCCTTGCCGCACATGCAGGGCAGCCTGCAGAGCTCGCTGGACCAGATCAGCTGGGTGCTCACCTCCTACATCGTCGCCACGGCCATCGCCACGCCGCTCACGGGCTGGTTGTGCATGCGCTACGGACGCCGCCAGGTTTTCCTTGTCTCGGTGGTGGGGTTCACGCTGGCGTCGCTGCTTTGTGGCTTGTCCAGTACCCTGTGGCAGGTGGTCGCCGCGCGAGTGCTCCAGGGCCTTTTCGGCGCGGCACTCGTGCCGCTGTCGCAAGCGGTGCTGCTGGACATCAACCCCAAGGAAAAGGTCAGCCAGGCAATGGCGCTGTGGGGCGCCGGTACCATGGTCGGCCCGATTCTCGGACCGCTGCTGGGGGGCTGGCTGACCGAGCAGGCCAACTGGCGCTGGGTGTTCTTCATCAATCTTCCGGTGGGCGCGCTGGCCTTTTACGGCATCGCACGCTACCTGCCCGAAAGCCGTCCCTCGCAAGAGCGGCTGGACCTCTTCGGCTTCGTGAGCTTGAGCTTTGCGGTGGCGCTGCTACAGCTCTTTCTTGACCGGGGCGAGCACCTGGACTGGTTCGATGCCACGGAAATCCGCCTGGAGGCCGCTGGCGCGGCCGTCGCCCTGGCCTGCTTTGTCGTCCATACCTGGACCACCCCCAGCGAGTCGTTTCTCAACCGCGCGCTGCTGCGGGACCGCAACTTCGTCATCGGCAACGTGCTGATGTTCGTCGTCGGAATCCTGCTGTACGCGACGCTGGCGCTGCTACCTTCCCTGTTTCAGGGGCTCATGGGCTACCCGGTGCAATTCACCGGGCAAGTGATTGCGCCGCGTGGCTTGGCCACGATGGCGACGATGATGCTGGTGGGCCGCCTACTGCACTACTTCGATGCACGCGCCATCATGGCGGTCGGGATCTCGCTTATGGTGCTGTCGCTGTACCAGATGACGCGCATCACGCTGGACATGGACAGCTCGCTGTTCATCATCTCCGGCGTGCTGCAGGGCATCGGCCTGGGCCTGACGTTCGTGCCGCTGAGCGCGGTCACCTTCGCCACGTTGGGAGCAAACTTGGCCGTGGAGGGCACGCCGATCTTCGCCCTGTTGCGCAACATCGGAGGCAGCATCGGCATTGCCATGGTGCAGGTGTTGCTGACGCGGGGATCTGCCCAGGCGCATCATGACCTGTCCTCTCATGTGACGTTATCCAATCCGGCCGTGCACGAGCTGCCTGCGGCCCTGAGCCCGTCCACCGCCGAAGGCCTTGCGGCGCTCAATGCCGTGGTGAGCCGCGAAGCGATGATGATGTCCTACGTCGGCGATTTCCAGGTACTGCTGGTCATGGCGCTGCTGCTGTTGCCAATGCTGCTGCTGTTGCGCCGCTCGTCGACCGGCACGGCCCGCGTCGACGCGGTGCTGGACTGATACCGGCGCGCTGATGCTGCCAGGGCTTGGGCCGCCGAGCTGGCATGCTGCTCTAGCGGCGGGTTGGCGGGCCACGCGCAGCCTGTGCGGGCTCCGGGGCGCCAACACGGGTAGTCCCGAAGTTGAACTAAAACACTTTTAGTGTCTAAATCTCGCCAAGCCGGAACGGATCCGGCGGCAGGGAACACACGCGCATGCAGACGGCGGAACTCAAGCCTTTGATGGACCGGCTGGCGCCGATCAAGGTGATCGGCGCGCACCTTGCGGAGGGCGCGTACGAGGTGGCGGTGCAGGACATCCACTGGCAGCAGCCGGGCTCGATCCGGGTGCTGTCCAAGGCGCACTGCCTGGTCGAACTCAACGAGCCGGCACCCTGTCCCGAAGACGAGCGCACCCGCTACGTGGTGTGCGGCGTGGACGGGGCGGAGCGCTCCACGGGCACGCTGAACTTCATGCCGCCTGACACCGAGGTGTCGGTCCGCTGGACGGCGGGGCGCCGTCGCTCAGTGGTGTGTGTCATGGAACCGCGACGCCTGGGATTGCTCGCGGGCATCGACTGGTGCTGGGATGCGGCCGACCCAACGCTGCTGATCGACATGCACAACGAGCGGGTGCACGCGTGCATGCGCTGGCTGGTGCAGGAGATGACGGCGCCGTCGTTCGCCAGTCCGCTGCAGACCAGTGCCCTCCTGACCATGCTGGCGATCGAGCTGCACCGGCATTGTGTGCCGGGCAGCGGCGTGCCGGCGGCGCCACGCGGTCGGCTGAGCAGCCAGCAGCTCAACCTCATCCAGGAGACGATCGAGGCCTGTGGCGAACCGTCGGGCCCCTCGCTGTCGACGCTGGCCGATGCCTGCGGGTTGTCAGCACGCGAGCTCTCGTCGGTGTTCAAGAAGACCACCGGGCACACCCTGCGCAGCTATGTGGCGACGGTGCATATTGCGCGTGCCAAGGTGCTGCTCGGCGACGAGGCACTGCTCATCAAGCAGGTGGCTTATCGCAGCGGCTTTCGCAGTGCCGCCGCCTTCAGTGACGCGTTTCGCCGTGCCACCGGGCTCACGCCGGTGCAGTACCGTCAGCGGTTGGGCCTGCCGCCGCAGCGAGACGACGCGCTTGCGCATTGATCTGCGCGCGCGGGGCCCGGCCTGGCGAGGCCTGCGTCGATGACGCCGCCTATGGGCAGCCCCGTGCGGCCAGCAGCTCGGACATGTCGCGCAGGGGCCGCTGGCCGTCGAAGCGCTGGTGCTCACGGTACTGCGCCAGGGTGAACTGCCATAGGCGTTCCCCGACGTCCAGCAGCTCGATGAAGCAGCCCATGCTGGCAAGCGCATCGAAGAAGGCATGGCGGCCGATGCCTTCGACCTCGCCGGTCAACACGACTTCCAGCCCGGCCGCGCGGTGCGCAGCGAAGCGGCGGTCGTACTCGCCCGGCGGCATCAGGCGAATGTCTGGAAACACGTGGTGTACCGTTTCCCCCTTCACGTCCAGGATCTCGCGCCAGATCGAGGGCGTGTCGTCCAGCGGCTCGATGAACTCGACCACCGTGGTGCCCAGGCTGCCGAGTGCCACGCGATGCGGATCGCGGCACGGCTGACCGCGGTAGAGCCGCGCCCGGTCGTGCGGTTCGATGAGGTAGAACGGGCCCGCACCGACGTTGCGTGCCCACTCTCGGGCCGCACGCTCGACGTCGTGCACCACGTAGCAGATTTCCGTGAACGAGGGAGGATCTATAACAGACATCGAAACCTTTGTTGTCGGTCAGTGGGATGAACCAGGAGGCGGCCTCCACGCCAACCCGGGCGGCCGCACCGCGTGCCGGGCACGGGCGCATGGCTAGCCCACCGGCTCCGCGCCGGGTTGTTCCAGGGCGGCGGCCGAACGGCTCTGCAGCAAGGGCTGCCGCCCTAGCGTCAGCAGCAGCGCCGGACCGGCCAGGCATGCGCCGATGCAGTACGCCAGCATCGGGCCATAGCTGCCAGTGCTCTTGTACGCGGCGCCGAACGCCAGTGGCGCCAGCATGCTGCCTGCGGTGATCAGGCCCAGATGGATGCCGAAGAGTCGGCCGTAGTCAAGCAATCCGAAGTAGCGGGCCACGAGATAGGCGGACAGATCGAACTCCGCGCCAGCGCCGATGCCGACAAGGCACACGGCGACCGTGAGCTGCGTGGTCGTCCAGCTCGCGTCCGCGCTCCACAGCATCAGGCAGCCGATGGCTGGCATGACCAAGGCCGTGGCTGCCACGCCGGGGGCCCACAGGCGGTCGATCAGCCAGCCCGCAGCCAGCCGACCGGCGATGAGCGCGATGCCAAAGCCGCTGAACACGCTGCCGGCTTGCGCCGCTGTGAGCCCGATGTCGCGCAACAGCGGCACCGTGTTGGTCACCATGCCGACCACGGCCGTCACGACCAGCGTGAGACCGAGGTTCAGGGTCCAGAACTTGCGCGAGCGCACGTGCACCCGGAACGTTGCGGACGCCCGCCGTGGCGCCCGGGCTGCTGCCGCGGCGGTAGCCGTCGAGGCGCCGGGCGGGGTGGGAACAAAGAGCTTCCAGGCCAGCGGCAGGGTGATGAGCAGCGGCAGGGCGCCCAGCACGATGAACCCGGCACGCCAATCCCAGCGGTCGATGGCCCAGGTCAGCGCTGGCGGCAACAGCGCCGCCGACAGGCCCGAGCCGCACAGCACCAGCGCCAGCGCCAGGCCGCGCCGGACCTCGAACCACTGGCTCACCAACTGTGTCCAGGTCACGAAGGTGATACCCACGCCGGCGATCGGCACGACGAAGAAGGCCAGGTAGAGCCACCCGATCGAGCCTTGCACCAGCGTGGTCGCCAACAGCGCCAGCGGCATGGCCAACAGCGACAGCAATGCCACCGGCCGCATGCCCCAGCGCAGGTTCAGCCAGCCGGCGAGCTGGCTGGCCACGACCACGCCCCCTGAGAGGCAACTGATGGCGAACTGCAGGTTGCCGCGGTTCCAGCCAAAAGCCTTCTCCAGCGGCACCACCAACGTGCCGAAGCCATAGAGCAACGTCACGCTGGCCGTGGTTGCGGCGCCTGCCAGTGCCAGCAGTACGATGCGCCAGCCGCGCAGGAATTCATTGGGCATGCCGGCGTGGGCGGATCTTGCTACGGAGTTCATCGTATGGAGGGCGTGGTGGCTCGCTGTACCGGGCGTGCTGTCAAGCGGCCAGCGACTCGCGGAAGGCCTCCATGGACATGCCGTGCAGCTTGGCCACATGGCCGGGATCGAGGTATTCGCGCCACGCAGTGATCTGGCCGGCATCGTTGAGCTCGAACACCGCTACCAGCGGCACCGGCACCCAGCGCCCGTTACGGAAGGACCAGTCGCAGCGCTCGGTGAAGACGGTATTGCCACTGGCTGCCACAGCCTTCATGTCGTGCCTCTGGTCGGTGACGCTCTGGCGCATCAGCTCCAGCTCCGCCTTGATCGCATCGCGGCCGCGCACCGGTGCGAAGGCCGGCACCGCGATCTGGTAGTAGGCGTCGTCGGCCAGCGGTGCCAGCGCCGCGTCCAGGTCCTGCGGCCAGCTTTCGCGGAAGGCATCGATGAAGCGGCGCACGATGGCCTCGGGCGTCCTGGTGTCGCTCATGGTGTTGCTCCGTCAGGGGGAGGTCCGAACGCGGCCGCGGCAGCGGCCGTGTCGAAGTACTCACGTCCGCTGGCGATGAGGCCGTCGCGGACGATGAACAGGTAGTGGTACGTGTTGCGGTAGACGAGACCCGGCCGCTCGAAGTGGCCCTGTGCCTCGACCGCGACGCGGTCCGCCTCGGCGGTGACGCCCGTGGGCGTCACCCGGCGCTCGTCGAAGGCTCGCATGGTGCGCGACACGGCGTCGAGGAAGGCCTTGCGGCTGCGTTCGCCCCAGCCTGCCACCCACCAGCTGAAGCCCGGGGCCAGCAGCGCCTGCAGGCCCGGCGCGTCACCACGCTCGATGGCGTGCAGGAACGCTGCGGCGACGCGCTTGTTGTCCTGTGTCGTCGTGTCGGTCACGGCACGGCTCAGGATTGCGGCGTGAAGAAGTAGCGGATCTGCACATCGTCGCCATCGAAGCGGTAGAGCTCGATGCTGGGCCGCGGCGGGGTGCCGGCGCCGATGGTGGTGTTGTGGTGGTAGCACGCGGCTTCGTTGCCCGTCACCATCACCTCCTTGACGTCGATGTGCACCTTGCCGGCGAAGCGCTGCCACATGTCCTCCAGCGCCTGCCAGCCCTCCATCACCGGCAGCCCGATGTACTCGATCGTCATGCGGCCAGGCACCATGCGGCGATACAGGTCGAACATCTCGTGCTTCCTGCCTGCGTTCCAAAGCTCGACTTGCTGGTGCAGGAACGAGCGGATCTCCTGGGGGTCGCGGACCTTCATCGTCACTCCTTGGTTGTGCGCTGGATGCATGATCACCAGGGCGCTGGCCAGCCAAGCGGGGAACGCTATCGATGAAACGCCCCATGCCATAGCCGAAGTGCACGCTACACGCCTGCCCGAACCGGGCTGCCTAGACTGGGCCGCATGAGCAGCACCCATGACCCTGTCCAGGTCCATCGACGCACCTGTCCGCTGTGCGAGGGCATGTGCGGGCTGAAGGTCGCGACGCAGGACGAGCGCGTCATCGCCATCCGGCCGGATCCGGACAACGTCTTCAGCCGGGGTCACATCTGTCCCAAGGGCACGACACTGGGCGCGGTGCATCATGATCCCGACCGGCTGCGGCACCCTGTCGTGCGCGACGGAACCACATGGCGTGAGGTGTCCTGGGACGCCGCGTTCCAGCGCATCGACGAACTCGCGCAGGGTGTGCGCCACCGCCACGGTCCCAAGGCCTTTGCCTTTTACGGCGGCAACATGAACAAGGGCGGCTTCGACACCAGCCGCTACATGATGCTCATGGTTCGCCAGGCCGGCTTCGCGCAACGCTTCTCGTCGTCCAGCGTCGACCAGCTTCCCAAGAACGTGTCGACCTTCCTGATGTACGGGGACATGTGGAAGATGCCCATTCCGGACATCGATCACACGGACCTGTTCGTCATCGTGGGCGGCAACCCGGCAGCGTCCAAGGGCAGCATCTTTTCGCACCGGGACGTGATGGGCGCCATCAAGGCGCTGCGCTCGCGTGGCGGACGCGTCGTGGTCATCGACCCGGTGTGCACTGGGACGGCCCGGGCCGCCGACCAGTGGATCGGCATCCGCCCGGGCACTGACGCAGCGCTGCTGCTGGGCGTCGTCCATGTGCTGTTCCAGGAGGGACTGGTTCGCCTCGGGCACCTGGAAGGCCTCGTCAACGGCCTGGAGGAGGTCCGGGTCCTGGCCAGGGCCTGGCCTCCCGAGCGCGTCGCGTCCTTCTGTGGCGTGGAGGCAGCCACGATCCGGGCCCTGGCGCAGGAGATCGGCCAGGCACCGCGTGCCGCAGTGTATGGCCGCATCGGGACCTGCACCCAGGAGTTCGGCACGCTGGCCTCCTGGCTGATCGACGTGGTGGCAGTGCTCACCGGCAACATGGACCAAGAGGGTGGCGTGATGTGGAGCACCTGCGTCGCTCCGCATCTGAAGCTCACGCCGCCGTATCCGACCGATGCGCCGCTGCTCGGGCCGCCCATGCGCGTGCGCGGCGTGCCGGGCGTGCTCGGTCAGTACCCGGCGTCGTGCCTCGCCGAGGAAATCGACACTCCCGGAGCCGGGCGCATTCGCGGCCTGGTCACCTCAGGCTGCAATCCGGTGCTGTCTGCGCCCGGGTCGGCCCGGCTGGCAGCAGCGCTGCCGCAGCTTGAATGCATGGTCAGCGTCGACCTGTACATCAACGAGACGACGCGCCATGCCCATGTGATCCTGCCGGCGCTCTCTCCGCTGGAGCAGCCGCATTGGGACATCTGGGCCTGGCCCTTCAGCCTGACCAGCGGCGGGCACTACTCGCCGGCGCTGTTCCCGCGGCGGGACCGGCCACCGGAATGGCAGGTGCTCGCGCGCCTGGGCTCGATCATCGGTGGCAATCCGCACGCGGACCTCGATCGGCTCGACGACGAGTACTTCGGCGCGATGTGCGACCAGCTCGGCGTGCCGCGCGCGGTGGCATTCGCAGCGCTGCCCTCGCATGGCGCGGAGCGCATCCTCGACCTGTGCATCCGCACGGGGCCGTTCGGAGACAGGTTCGGAGAGCGGCCTGAAGGCCTGAATCTTCAGGCGTTCAAGGACCAGCCCGACGGCATCGTGCTCGGACACGCACCGTCGCAGGGTGCCGCCGCCTTCACCACCCCGTCCGGCAGGCTCGAGCTGGCGCCTGCACACATGCTGGGTGACCTGCCACGCCTGGAGCAGGCGATGGTGGCACCTGCGCCCTGCCTCGTCCTCGTCAGCCGGCGACAGTTGCGCTCGCTGAATTCGTGGATGCATAACGTGGAGGTGCTCGTGAAGGGGCGCGACCGCTGCACGCTGCAGATCCACGTCGACGATGCCCGGCGCCTGGGCATCGCCGACGCAGACTTGGTGCGGGTGCAAAGCGAGAGTGGCGCGCTCGAGGTGCCCGCCGAGCCGACCACCGATATTCGTCCCGGCGTGGTGTCGCTGCCGCACGGCTGGGGACATGGGCAGCCCGGCACGCGACAGCACACGGCCGCCGAGCATGCGGGTGTCAACATCAACCTGCTGAGCCCGGCTCGCCTGGTCGATGCCGCGTCGGGCAACGCGGTGCTCAACGGCATTCCCGTCCAGGTGGTGCGCATCGGCGATGGCTTGCGTGCCTCATCGATATCGCACGAACCCCTGCCGGAATCGACGCTGCCTGGACTGCGCCAGGCGCCTGGGATCGCAAGCGCTTGACAGGGGGGATCGGAATGGCGCGACTGCGAGGCAAGGTGGCCTGCATCACTGGCGCAGGCAGCGGCATCGGCCGCGCCAGCGCGCTGCGCTTTGCTGCCGAGGGCGCGCGCGTCATGGTCACCGACCTGCGTGGCGACGCGGCACAGACGGTCGCGGAGGAGATATCCGCCGCTGGTGGCCAGGCCCTGGCGCTGGCCGTGGATGTGGGGGTGGAAGAACAGCTCGTCGCGATGGTCGAGCAAGCGGTGACCCGGCTGGGCCGCATCGACGTGTTGTTCAACAACGCGGTGAACACCGCGGGCGCCGGCAAGGCGGACAAGGATTTCCTGTCGTTCAGCAGCGAACGCTTCTTCGATGTGGTGCGGGTCAACGTGCTGGGTGGCGTGCTGGCCAGCAAGCTGGCCATCCCGCACATGCTCAGACAAGGCGGGGGCTCGATCCTGTTCACCTCGTCCACGAGCTCTCTGGGTGGCGACGTGGCCCAGTTCAGCTATGGCGGCTCCAAGGCCATGGTCAACTGGTACGTGCAGACGATCGCTGCGACCTTCGGCAAGCAGGGCATTCGCTGCAACGCGATCCTGCCCGGCGTGATCCAGACACCGGCCATGCAGGCTTGGGCAAATGGCGCCATGCAGGAAGCCTTCCTGGAACTGCACAACGTGCCGCGCCTGGGGCGCAGCGACGACATCGCCGCGCTGGCGACCTTCCTGGCCTCTGACGAGGCCGCCTACATCAACGGTGCGCTCATGCGTGCGGACGGTGGCATGAGCTGCACCGTGCCGCACGTGCAGGTGGTGCGCCACCTTCTGCGCTGATCGAGACAGACGGAGACCGAGCATGGGACACAAGCAGGAGCAGGCGGTACGCGAGTTCCTCGACGCCTGGGGCGACGAGACCCGGCGGCCCGACGTGGAAAAGATCGTTTCCATGTTCGCGCCCGATGGGTACTGGGAACTGTACGTGCCTCATGGCCCGGTCATCCGCGGTCGCGAGTCGTTGCGCAGGGAGATCCAGCGGCAGCTTGGCTACACCGAGTGGGCACGCTGTGGCATCGTGCGCATGTGGTCCGATGAGCGCTCCGTGGTCACCGAGCGGCTGGACCACTTCGGCCGCAACGGCCGCACAGTCCGGCACGCGCTGATGGCAGTGTTCGATCTCGACGACCAGACCCTGATCACGGCCTGGCGAGAGTACTTCGACCTGCACGACCTCTCGCGGCAGACCGGCACCGATCCGGCCCGGCTCTGCGGACTCGAGCAGCCGGTGGAGGCCTGAGCGATGGCCTGCACCGATACCACGACGGATTACGGCGCCGACGGTCAGGCCCGGCTGCGCGCCTTCGTCGAGCACGCCACGGGGGGCAAGGTCGTGCGCATGGAGCGCCAGGTGCGTTGGCGTCCCGCATGGTTTGTCGATGTCGAGCGCGGTGGCGAGCTGATGAAGCTGCACCTGCGCGGAGACCGCGGCGGCGACGTCGCAATCTTTCCGGAGCTCAAGCGCGAGGCTGACGTCATCAGCGTGCTGGGCGAACATGGCATCGCCGTGCCCCGCATCCATGGCTACTGCAGCGAGCCGCCGTGCATCCTGATGGACGCGCTGCCCGGCACGCGCCGGGTCGCTGACGCGGCCAGTGATGCCGAGCGACGAACCGTCGCACGCCAGTACATCGCCGAGGTCGCGGCCATGCACCGCGTGCCGGTGGAGTCCTTCGTGGCCCGGGGGCTGCACCTGCCGCAGGGCGCGCGCGAGATTGCGCTCGTCGGCCTGGGCGCCTACATGCCGCACTATCTGCGCACCAGGAGCCGCCCCGAACCGATGCTCGAGTTCGTGATCGGTTGGCTGAAGCGCAACGTGCCCACGCACCGCACCCGGGCCAGCTTCATACAGTTCGACTCGGGCCAGTTCCTGTTCCAGGATGGCCGCATGACCGGGCTGTACGACTTCGAGTTCAGCATGATTGGCGACCCCATGGTCGACCTCGCGACGATGCGCATGCGCGACAACTACGAGCCGTTGGGCGAGTCGTTCCCGGTGCTGCTCCAGCTCTACGAGGAGTTCAGCGGCGAGCCCGTTGACCACGAGGTGATCGACTTCCACACGCTGCAGTTCGCCACGCTGGGCACCATGCAGTTCACCGGCACGGTCGGTGCCGGGCGGCCCGGTGACGAACACGCGGTGTACCTGGAGTTCGACCTCGCCCTGCGCCAGGTCATCCTGCAGGCGATGAGCGGCCTCACGGGCATCAGGCTGCCGCTGGAGCCACCCCTGTCCGAGCACACGGGCAACCATGCTGCGCTGTTGGCCAAGCTCGCTGACACGGTGTCGCGCATCGAGACGCCGGACAAGCTGCAGCAGTCGCGCCAGGAGGCCGCGGACAAGCTCATCGAGTGGCTCCAGCGTGCCGACGCCATGGGCACGGAGCTTGAGGCGCGCAACCTCCATGACATCAGCACGCTGCTGGGCCGACGCTTCGACAACTGCTGCGCGGCGGAAGCTGCGCTTGAGCGCCATGTGCAAGAGGCCGGGCCCGAGCACGACGAAACGCTGCTGCGGCTGTTCGCCACGATGGAGGCCCGCCGCATGCATGTCTTCGGCCCGACCCGCATCGGCCGCTCGGCCACGCAGGTACACCTGCCTCCCACCCGCTGAACCCTTGTCCACCACGACGGAGCACTCACCCGTGACCCAGACCACTTCATCCGACCGCGATTTTCTCGACCGCTACGGCCCCTGGGCCCTGGTGGCCGGCGCGTCCGAAGGCACCGGCGCGGAGTTCTCGCTGCAGGCCGCGGCCAAGGGCCTCAACGTGATCCTGGTCGCCCGCCGTCCGGACAAGCTCGGGGAACTGGCCTCGCGCATCCGGCAGACGTACGCCGTGCAGGTGCGCACCCTGGCGCTGGACCTGTCGACGCCCGGCGCCGCAGCCGCGCTGCAGCACGTCGCTGACGGCCTGGATCTTGGCCTGGTGGTGTTCAACGCCGGCGGCGACAGCGTCGGCGGCCGCTTCCTTGAGAGTTCCTACGAGGCCTGGCGCACGCTGCTGCAACGCAACATCGACTTGCTCACCGAGGCTTGCCACCGCTTTGCGACGGCCCTTGTCGCGCGTGGGCGCGGCGGCATCGTCCTGGTGGGTTCCGAGGCGGCGTTGGGCGGCACGGGGCGGCTGGCCATCTACACGGCCACCAAGGGCTATGCGCTGAACTTTGGCGAAAGCCTGTGGAAGGAGCTCAAGCCGCATGGCGTGGATGTGCTCAACGTGCTGCTGGGGGCGACCGACACGCCCAAGCTGCGCACCGTGTTTGCCAAGCACGGGCTGTCGCCCGACGCCGTGCACTTGACGCCCTCGCAGGAGGTGGCACGTGTCGGACTGGCGCGCCTGGGTCAAGGGCCCACCGTCGTGCTCAGCGCACCCGAGGGCTCGACGGACTCGCTGGTCTCAGCACGCGTGCGCCGCGAACGCGTGGAAGCGCAGAGCCGCTTCCTCGACAACTTCTACGGTCCCGCCGCGTGAACTGCTGAGGGCGCGTGCGGCTTGTCGCGCTGCAGCGCCCGGCGCCGAGCCGGACGATCGGCCAGGGCGAGGTAGGCATCGATCGACGGGCTGGCGCCTAGCAGCGGGCGAGCCTGTTCGAACAGGCTCATCATCAGGATGTCCGCCGCCGTGAAGCGCTCGCCCAGCAGGTAGGGGCCGGACTCCGCAAGCGTTGCCTCGATGTGCTGCATCATCGCCGCGTCCAGCCGGGCCATCGCGGCATCCCGGGACAAGGCCTGAGTGCCCTTCATGTACACCAGCGGTTCGGTGAGCCCCACCTGGTAGAACAGCCAGGTGAGGTATCGCCCACGCAGCGCGTCGCCCGCAGGCACGCCGACCTGCGCATTTGGGAACAGGTCCGTGAGGTACAACGCGATCGCCCCGGTCTCTGTGACGATCCGGCCGTCGTGATCGAGTGCCGGTGTGAAGCCGTGCGGATGGGGATTGCGTGCATCGGCCCGGCCGCCCGTGCTGTACGGATCGGCAACGTTCACGAGTTCATACATCGCACCGAGTTCTTCGAGCAACCATGCGATGCGCGACGATACGGAACCGGGGGCGTGGTACAGGGTCAGCATGGCTGGCTTCCTTGGTGCGCCTGACGGCGCGGACAGTGGAACGGATCGGCACGGCCGGCATGCGCATGCGCATGCGCATGCGTGCGTGCCAAGGCTGCACTCGATAGTGGCGCCAAAGATGGAAAATAGTTGATGGCTCAACTCTATGGCGGCCTGCTCTATTCCCTCTACTGATGGTTTTCCCTGATCTGCCGGGAGATTGCCGCCGAGCGTTGACGCAGCGCAAGACGCCGGGTGGAAGCGGCGTCGCAGGCGCTTGTGTGGCGGGCGTCAAAAGATCAGAATTTGAAAATGTGTTCAATATAAGGGCGCGACCGGTGACCGGCAAGGTCCGGGCCGCCCCTGACTGAAAGGAGACGATCGTGACCGCAGCAACCAAGGACCAGTCGCTGGAGCGCGCTTTTTCCGGCGTGGCCGACAACTACCGGGGAGCCGATGTCGATCTGAATGCCCTTTACCGTGAAATGCGACGCGACTCGCCGGTACTGGAAGAAAACTTCATGGGGCGTCTGGGTGTGCCCAACATCGCGGGCCTCGACCCCGACCGCCCCACGTTCACGCTTTTCAAGTACGCCGACGTGATGGCCGTGCTGCGCGACGCAGCCAACTTCACCAGCGGCTTCATTGCCGAGGGGCTGGGCTCGTTCTTCGACGGGCTCATCCTCACCGGCATGGACGGCGAGGCGCACCGTCGCGCCCGCGCCCTGCTGCAGCCCATTTTCATGCCCGAGGTGGTCAACCGCTGGAGGCCCAGGATGGACCGCATCGTGCGCGAGGAGTACCTGCAGCCCCTGGTGCCCCAGGGACGCGCGGACCTGATGGACTTCGGCCTGCATTTCCCGATCCGGCTGATCTACGCGCTCATCGGCTTTCCCGACGACAAGCCCGAGCAGGTCAAGCAGTACGCCGCCTGGGCGCTGGCCATCCTCGCCGGACCGCAAGTGGACGCCGAACGCGCGCGCGTTGCCCGCAAGGCGGCCATGGAGGCAGCGCAGGCGCTGTACGACGCCGTGAAGGTCCAGGTGGCACAGGTACGCGCCAACGGTGCCACCGGCGAGGACCTCATCAGCCGACTCATCCGTGCGGAGTACGAGGGCCGCTCGCTGGACGACCACGAGGTCACCACGTTCGTGCGCTCCCTGCTGCCTGCGGCCGGCGAAACCACCACCCGCACCTTTGGCTCGTTGATGGTGCTGCTGCTGGAGCGCCCCGAACTGCTGGAGCGCGTGAGGCGCGACCGCAGCCTGGTGTCCAAGGCCATCGACGAAGCCGTGCGCTTCGAGCCCGTGGCCACCTTCAAGGTGCGTCAGGCCGCAAAGGACCTGGAGATCCGGGGCGTGAAGATCCCCAAGGGCGCCATGGTGCAGTGCATCGTGGCCTCGGCCAACCGCGACGAGGAAGCGTTCGAGAACAGCGAGACCTTCGACATCGATCGCAAACCCAAGCCGTCCTTCGGATTCGGGTTCGGGCCGCACATGTGCATTGGCCAGTTCATCGCCAAGACCGAGCTGCAGGTAGCCCTCAACGCGGTGCTGGATCTGCTGCCCGACGTTCGACTGGATCCGGCGCAGCCGGCCCCGCAGATCACCGGAGCACAGCTGCGCGGGCCGCACGCCGTGCCCGTTGTCTGGGGCTGAGGCCATCCTCGGCATGGGGCCCATGATCGAGAAGGACGTGGTCGTCGTAGGGTCCGGCGGTGCCGGTCTCACGGCCGCTACCGTTGCCGCCCGGCACGGGCTGGACGTGTTGCTGGCAGAAAAGACAGCGTGGTTTGGCGGCACGACGGCGCTGTCAGGCGGAGGCGTCTGGGTGCCGGGCAGCACGCTCGCAACGCAGGCCGGCCTGGGCGAGGCTGCCGGTACAGCCGCGCGCTATGTTCACGAGGTAGTGGGCCCGACCCTGCGTGCCGACCTGCTTGAGGCATTCCTCGACGCCGCGCCACGCATGGTGGACTTCCTGCATGCACACACCGCCGTGCGCTTTGCGGTGCAGCGTGGCTTCGCCGACTGGCATCCGGCTGCCAGCGGGTTCTCGCGCGAAGGCCGCCTGCTGGTCCCGCTGGAGTACGACGCGCGCGAGCTGGGTCCACATTTTGCACAGCTGCGCCCGCCACTGACGGAATTCAATGCACCCGGGGGCATGATGATCGGACTGGCCGACATGGGGCATGCAGCCAACGCGACGCGCTCCTTCGCGGCGTTCAGGCACATGGCGCGGCTCGCCTTGCGCTTCGGGCTGGACAGGCTCGCGCGGCATCCGCGTGGCACGCGTCTGACCATGGGCAATGCGCTGGCGGCCCGGTTGCTGCGCTCGGCGCTGGACGCCGGCGTGACGCTGTGGCGCCAGGCGCCCATGCAGCGGC
Organism: Azohydromonas lata; assembly: GCF_034427735.1. NCBI lineage: Bacteria > Pseudomonadati > Pseudomonadota > Betaproteobacteria > Burkholderiales > Sphaerotilaceae > Azohydromonas > Azohydromonas lata. Next base: position 185,717 of record NZ_JAXOJX010000001.1, on the reverse strand, counting down.
TGCTTGTCGAGCAGGGCAGGGTCACCGGTGTGGTGCTGCAGCGCGGTGGGGAGCAACTGGAGGTGCGGGCCCGGCGCGGCGTGGTGCTGGCCACGGGTGGATTCTCGGCCAATAGCGAGATGCGACGTCAGTTCATCCCCTATGCCGAGCACCACGTCTCGCTCGTACCCGAGGGAAACACCGGCGACGGCCTGGCGGCGGCGCGTGCGGCTGGTGGACGCTTCGACGGTGAGAACCTCAGCAATGCCGGCTGGGTGGTGGTGTCGGTGCTGCAGCGAGCGGACGGCTCGGTGCGCAAGTTCCCGCACCTGTTCCTCGACCGTGGCAAGCCCGGCTGCATTGCAGTCAACGCCCAGGGCAAGCGCTTTGGCAACGAGTCCGCCACCAACCTCGTCGAGCCCATGCACCGCAGCGGCTCGGTACCTGCGTACCTCGTGTGCGACGAGGCATTCATCCACCGCTATGGCCTGGGACTTGTGCGCCCCGGTGGTTGGGGTCTGCGACGCATGATTGCTGAAGGCTACATTGTCACGGCACCGACGCTGCAGGCGCTGGCCGCGGCCATCGGTGTACCGCCTCACGCACTGGAAGCGACCGTCAATCGCTTCAATGGACAGGCCGAGCGTGGTGTCGACGAGGACTTCGAACGAGGCAACGCGCGCGCCGACCATGTCATGGGCGATCCGTCCCACGGTCCCAACCCCTGCCTGGGCCCGGTGCACAAGGCGCCTTTCTACGCGCTGAAGGTATTTCCTGGCGACTCGACCACCACCGTGGGCTTGCGCGTGGACGCCCGGGCTCGCGTGCTCGACATGCAGGACGCGCCTGTGCCGGGGCTGTACGCCATCGGGCTGGACATGAATTCATTGTGGCGAGGGCGTGCGCCGGGAAACGGCGCGAACAACACGCTGTCGTTGACCTTTGGCTTCATTGCGGGACACGCGCTGGCTGGTGCTGCCTGACTGCTGTTGGCCGTAACCTGCGCGACAGTGCGCAGTCGCGTTCCTGCCGCGAGATGTCTTGATGAGGGCCGCGCGCCTGACGCCAGGAGTTCCCAAGCTGCCAGTGGAGCCTTCTCCGGCACGGTGGTGCCGTTGCCGCACGCGCTGCTCGCCACGGACAGTGTAAGAAGCGGTTGGAGCCGTTTCAGGGCAGGTGCGGCGTTGCAGTACGCGCCGCGTCATTCCCACGCCCGCACCGCGCGGAAAACCGATGGCGGCATGCATACGGTGCGTCCCGGACGTATGCCGGATCAAGCCCTGGGCGCGCGTAAAGCCCGCAACCGGCATGCACCTGGCACAGGCCGGTACGGGCCTGTGCCAGGTGCTGTCCCGTCAGGCCTGGCCCAGGAATGTTGTTCCCACGTCGGCACCGGCCCCATGGCTGCCGGTCACGGAAGAATCCGCCGGCGCCTGGGCCATCGGGTTGCGTTCGACGGCGTAGCGATGCCGCACAGCGTTGCTGTGGATGCTGACTGCCCTGGGGCGATCGCTTACCTCGATTGAAGCGTACTCAGCATCATCGCCGGCATGGAGCTTGAATGTCGCCACCATCTGCGACAGCCGCTGTGCCTGTGCCTGCAGCGAAGCTGCCGCTGCCGCGCTTTGCTCCACCATCGCGGCGTTCTGCTGGGTCATCTGCTCAAGATCCGTCATTGCGGCGTGTACCTCGCCGATGCCCGAACTCTGGGCCCCAGCGGCATCGGTGATCTGGGAAATCATGTGGCTGACCTGCTGCACCGAGCCGACCAGCGTCGTCATCGTCTGTCCCGCCTTCTGTACCAGTTGGCTGCTCGAGTTCACCTGGTCCACGGAGCTGCCGATCAGCTGCTTGATGTCCTTGGCGGCCAGCGCGCTGCGCTGAGCCAGGTTGCGCACCTCGGCAGCCACGACGGCAAAGCCACGCCCTTGCTCGCCTGCGCGCGCGGCCTCCACCGCGGCGTTGAGCGCCAGGATGTTGGTCTGGAACGCAATACCGTCGATCACGCCGATGATCTCGCTGATGCGGCGCGACTGGAGCGCAATCTGCTCCATGCTGGCAACGACGTCGGCAACCACCCGGCCACCGTGCTGCGCAGTGGCAGCGGCGCTGCCAGCGACGTCGTTGGCCATGTGGGCCGAAGTCGCTGTCTGCTGCACGGCACCGGCGAGCTGGCTCATCGAGCCTGCGGTGCGCTGAAGATTGGCGGCGGCGTTCTCGGTGCGCGCGGAAAGGTCCTGGCTGCTGCTGGCCACCTCGGTAGATGCAACCTCGATCGTATGGGCGGTATCGCGAACCGCGCCCACTACCTCCCGCAGGCTGGCCTGCATCCGACCCAGCGCCGCCAGCAACGCACCGGTCTCGTCGCGCAGGGACGTTTCAATGGGCTGCGACAGGTTACCTTGGGCCACTTCCTCGGCGACTGCGACGGCACGGCGCAGCGGGACACTGACGCTGCGCGCAATCAGCCAAGCCGCCAGCACGCTGATGGCCAGCCCCGCGCCCGCGGCAAGCAACTGGATCCGGCGCGACAACGCCACGGCGGCTTCGGTCCGAGCCTGCGCCTCTTCGCCGGCCTGTCGCACCGCGGCGACCACGCCATCCACCGACTTGGCCCAGAAATCGACTTCGTTCTTCACGCTGAACGCCATCGTGGCCACCTGGGCCTCGTCGAGCGGCACGTCGGCGTCACCTGCGCGCGCGCCATCGGAGATGCGAGCACTCAGCGCCTGCCTCATCAGCCCCATCGCACCCTCTGATTCGGTCAGCGGCTTGAGCGCCTCGAGCATGCCCGCAATGTCGTTGCCCTCATGGGTCAGTTCCATCAAGCGACCTTTGGCCGCCGCATAAGCAGCAATCTGCTTCTCGATTCGGCCGGCGTGGAAACTGATTTCCTCGGACTGCGTCGAGAGCATGACAAGCAGGCCGCTCATGTAGCTCTCGTTGATCTGCGCGCGCATTTGCTCGGCTGCTGCAATGAGCTCGGTACTCGAACGCATGGTGGCACCCATGTCCTGCTGCAGCCGACCGGTCTGGAACACGGAGAATCCCGTCGTCCCGGCAAAAAGTGCCAGAACGGTCCCGAACGCCAGGGCCAGGCGCCGTCCAATTGTCATGTTGCCAAGCAAGTTCTGCAGGGACGATCGGCGGCCAGGAGAGCGCACGAAGGAGGAGGAGTAGGGCATCAAGGCGACCTCGGCACGCCGCGACTAGCGGCACGGTTTGTGGAACTTCTGAATCGACCCCTTGTTCACCGACATGAGGCACGAACTCCGCAACATTGGTTGCGAAAGCTGCCGATCTTTGGATTCGACAGTGCACAAGGTCTTATGTGATTCGCAATTGTTGATCTAGTTGATACAGCAACTACATGATTCTTGCCCATATGCGTTGTTCGAACGCATGGAACTCAAGCTGGCGCAGCTCATGCGTGCCCTGCAGGAAGCGCCGTTGCTGCAGCACGGCATTCCAGGCGCGCAGCGCGGGGCATGCACCGCTGACGCCGGGATGGCATTCGCGCGTGAGCAGTGCGTGCTTCGCGGCAAGTCCCCATGCAAAGAGCACTGCCTAGTTGCGTGCTGCCTGTACGAAACGGCGCGAGGACGTCTTGCGCAAGACCGCTGCAGCACTGCAAGGCGGAAGAGCGTTTTTTGGCTTGCGGTTCAGGCCAGGAGCACGCCTGTACAGCGCGCCTCCGCTGGAGGCCATGCGATGCCGCTGCGCTGGCGGCATGGTGGATAGCGAGCCGGCGTGTCAGGCCGGCGTGGTGTGCTTGCGCACCGGTATACGTGGCCGAGCCGCACCCGCGGACTGCTCGAGCCGCTGTGGTGCTGGCGTTGCAGCACCGCCATGCGCGGTGCGGAAGATGCGAACCGACTCCACCACGACTTCGGCCCGGTGGTGCAGCGAGCGGGCTGCCGTGGAGAGCTGCTCCACCATCGCGGCGTTTTGCTGCGTGACGCTGTCGAGCTGGCTCACGGACTTGTTGACGAGTTCCACGCCCTGCGCCTGCTCCTGCGCGGCGCGGCTCATGTCGGCGATCAGGCCGAACACCCGGTCCACCGCCTGCGCGCTCTGGCGCACGGTGCGGCCCGTGGCCTCGGCCAGCGCGTTGCCGGCTTCCACGCGGGAGGTGGCGTCGCCGATGAGGTTCTTGATCTCGCGCGCCGCGTCGGTGGTCTTGCCCGCCAGGGCGCGCACCTCGCCGGCCACGACCGCGAAGCCGCGCCCGGCCTCGCCGGCGCGCGCCGCCTCCACCGCGGCGTTGAGCGCCAGGATGTTGGTCTGGAACGAGATGCTGTCGATGACCTGGATGATCTCGCCGATGCGCTGCGAGGCCTCGCGGATCTCGCCCATGCGCTGAACCATCTCCTGCATCGACTGCCCGCCCTGGCGCGCCGCGTCGGCGGCCTCCTGCGCCAGGCCGCGCGCGGTCTCGGCATGCTCGGCGCCGTGGCGCAGCGTGACGGCGATTTCCTCCACCGACGAGGCCGTGTGCTGCAGGCTGCCGGCCTGCAGCTCGGTGCGAGCACCCAGGTCGGCATTGCCCGCGGCGATCTGCTGGGAGGCCGTGCGGATGCCGTCCACCTCGCTGCGTACGTCGCCGACAATGGCCTGCAGGCTCACGTCGAGCTGTGTCAGGGCGCGCATGAGCTGCTCGGTCTCGTCGTCGCCGCCAGTCGCCTTCGCAAGCCCGAGTTGGCCGGCGGCCAGGCGGTTGGCCGTGACAATGGCCGATTGCAGCGGCGCCACGGCCATGCGTCGCAGCAGCAGTGCTGTCGTGGCGGCCAGGGCAAGTGTTGCACCCAGGGTCAGGCCCGCGTTCAACCCGGTTGCGGCCAGGACGCTACAGGCCAGCGAGCTGGCGATGCTCAACCCCGCAATGCGGGCTCCCAGGCCCCAGCGCAGCGCCGAATGCAGCCGGCCCAGCACAGTGCGAACATGCAACTCGCCGTGTTGCAGCACATAGCGCCCGGGCTGCTCGCGCATGTGTGCGTACAGCGCTTCGGCCTCGGCCACCTGCTCGCGCGAAGGCTTGCTTCGCACCGACAGGTAGCCTGCCACGCAGCCGTCCTCGATCACGGGCGTCACGTTGGCCAGTACCCAGTAGTGGTCCCCGTTCTTGCGGCGGTTCTTCACCACCCCGGACCAGGGCCGCCCATCCCGGATGGTGGCCCAGAGGTCGCGAAACGCCTCGGACGGCATGTCCGGATGGCGGATCAAGTTGTGTGGCTGGCCCAACAGCTCCTCGCGCGTGTAGCCGCTGGCCCGTATAAAGGCCGGATTGCCGTAGGTAATGCGGCTCTTGAGGTCAGTGGTCGACACCAGCGTCGTGCCCTCTTCCAGCACGTACTCGCAGCCGGTCACGGGGCCGGTATGGCGCATGGTCGTTTTCGTCGGGAGTCGGAGCTGCAGACACAGGCGTGTTCAGGCCGCGGCACAGGCCGCCGCGGTGAAGTGGCCTCGCGGGTCGTACGTCGGCGGGCCGTTGGCGCGACCCGCCTGGCTCACAGGGAGCGGCTGATGATTTCCTTCATGATCTCGGAAGTGCCGCCGTAGATGCGCGCCACCCGGGCATCGACCCAGGCACGGCCGACCTTGTACTCACTCATGAAGCCGTAGCCGCCGTGCAGTTGCAGCAGCTCGTCGAGCACCTTGCCCTGCATTTCCGAGCCCACGAGCTTGCACATTGCACCCACCTCGGGAGTGAGCTCGCCGCGCATGGCCTTGGCCAGGCAGTCGTCAACAAACACGCGCAGCATCGTGGCCTGGGCCTTGCACTCGGCGAGCTTGAACTTGGTGTTCTGGAAGTCGAACACGGTCTTGCCAAAGACGCGGCGGTCGCGCGTGTAGTCGATGGTTTCCTGCAGCAGCGCCTCGATCGAGGCCGCTGCGCGCAGCCCGATAATGGTGCGCTCCCAGGCCAGTTGGTGCGTGAGGTAGCCGAAACCCTTGTTTTCCTCTCCGAGCCGGTTGGCCACGGGCACGCGTACGTTGTCGAAGAACAGCTCCGACGTGTCCTGGCCCTTGAGACCGATCTTCTCCAGCAGTCGGCCCTTGGAGAAGCCAGGCCGGTCAGCCTCCACGCACACCAGCGTGAGGTCCTTGGCAGCGGGATCGAGCTTGGTGGCCGTGACCATCAGGTCGGCGTTGCCACCGTTGGTGATGAAGGTCTTCTGGCCATTGACGATGTAGTCGTCGCCGTCGCGGCGTGCGGTGGTGCGCATGCTGCGCAAGTCGCTGCCGATGCCGGGCTCGCTCATCGCGATGACGCCCACCGTCTCGCCGCTGACCATCCCGGGCAGCCAGCGCTGTTTCTGCTCCTCCGTGCCGTAGGCCACGATGTACGGCGCGACGATCTCGGAGTGGGTCGTGAAGCCCACGGCCGTGGCGTTCACGCGCGCGAGCTCCTCGATCATCACGGCCGAGTGCCCGAAGTCGCCGCCGGCGCCACCGTACTCCTCGGGCACCGTCACGCACAGCAAGCCGGCGTCACCGGCCTTGCGCCACAGCGACTTGGGCACGATGCCGGCCTTTTCCCATTCGTGCAGGTTCGGGGCGATCTCGCGCTCGATGAAGCGCCGGGCCTGCTCGCGGAACTGTTCGTGGTCTTCGCGGAATACGGGTCGCATGGTGAGTCTGTCTGGCTGTGTATCGGGGGTAGGGCGCTCAGCGGCCCGTGAACTGCGCAGGGCGCCGCTGCAGCATGGCGTTGACCGCTTCGAGGTGATCCTCGGTGTGGTGCGCCAGTGCCTGGTAGGCTGCCGAGAGCTCCAGCAGCGAGTCCAGGCGCATGTGCTGGCCCTCGCGCAGCAGCCGCTTGGTCAGGCGTAGCGCGTGAGCCGGGTTGGCCGCAATGCGTTGCGCCAGCGCCTGTGCGTGCTCCGCCAATGCCTCGCACGGCACCACTTCGGCCACCAGGCCCCACTCCAGCGCTCGGGCGGCGTTGATCGTGTCGCCGGTGAAGGCCATGAGGCTCGCCCTTGGCATGCCCACGATGCGGGGCAGCAGCCATGCCCCGCCATCGCCCGGCACGATGCCGACCTTCACGAAGCTCTCGGCGAACAGGGCGCTGTCGGCCGCGATGCGGATGTCGCACATGCACGCCAGGTCCAGCCCGGCGCCGATGGCTGGCCCGTTGATGGCAGCGATCACCGGCACGTCCAGCTCGTACAGGGCCAGCGGGATGCGCTGGATCGTGTTGCGATAGCTTTCGCGCACCTCGAAGGGGCTGCCGGCGAAGATGCCGCCGCGGTCGCGCATGTCCTTGACGTTGCCGCCGGCGCAAAAGGCGCTGCCTTCGCCGGTCAGCACCATCACCTTGACGGCAGGGTCACGTCGGATGCTGCGGCACAGCTCCTCGAGCTCGTGCATCTGGGCGGGCTCGGTGAGCGCATTGCGCGTCTCGGGGCTGTTGAGCCGGGCGGTCAGCACCGCACCCTGGCGCTCGACGGCCAGGAACGGGGTCGTGGTCATGCGATCTCTCCGAGGGTCAGATCCAGGCGGTTGGCGGTGACGGCCGGCCACAGCGACGTACTGCCGCCAGCGCATACCGCGCGGCCCAGGCGCTGTGCCCAGTGGCTAAGGTTGCCGAACTCGCTGCGCCAGCCCCACAGCCGACGGGTGGCCTGCTGCAGCGCGTGCTCATGGGTGAAGCCGATGGCACCGTGCACGGCGTGCGCCATGCCAGCCGCGACACCGGTGCCTTCGGCAGCACAGACCTTGGCCGCGGCGATGGCCCAGGCGTTGAGCTCGGTTGAGTTGCCGGCTTCGGCAAAGGCCGCCTCGGCAGCCACGGCCACGCAGCCGGTGTGCTGTGCCATCACCGCGAGCTGGTGCTGAATGGCCTGGAACGAGGCCAGAGGCTTGCCGAATTGCACGCGCTCGCCGGCGTAGGTGGTGCTCATCTGGAGAATGGCTTCCAGTGCGCCCGCGGCCTGGGCGCTGCGCAGCATGGCGCCGCCCAGCCACAGAGCCTCGCCACTGAGGCCTTGCGGCAGCCCGGCACTGGCCACCGGTGCAACGGCGTCGAAGTGCAGTTCGTCGCGAGGCTCACCGGCAACGTTGGCACGTTCGGTGCACGTGGCACGGCTGCGCGGGAGCACGACCAGCACGGGATTGGCGTCGCCGACAATGGCCACGGCATGGTGGACGTTGCGTCCCCACGGCACGTCATGCAGCGTTCCGCTCACGCGCGAGCCTTCGAGCTTCAGCGTCGAGCGCGCGGCGATACCCAAAGGCTCGTTGCGTGCCTCCAGGCCGCAGTGTCCGAGCAGGGCGTTGGCCAGCAACGTCTCGGGCAGCGGCAAGGGCAGGGTGTGACGCCCGCAGGCGCGCACGACGGGATACAGGTCCTCCCACGATGCGCCCGCGCCACCGAGCGCCTCCGGCGCCGCGGCGACTGCAAAGCCGGACTCCTCCAGCAGCGACCACAGGGCCTGCGGCCACTGGCCGGCCTCGCACGAGTTGACCAGTTCCGGCGTGACATGGTCGGCCAGCAGCCGTTCCATGGTGGATTCGAAGAGTTCACGCATGCTGCTACCTCAGTCCCAGGCCGCGGGCGATGATGCCGCGCAGGATCTCGCGGGTGCCCCCGCGCAGCGAAAACGATGGCGCCATCTGCATCAACGCCGCCAGCACCTGGGCATGGTCGCTGCCGCCGCCGACGACTGGCGGCTCGTCAAGGACGGCCTGGGCCAGTTCCGGAATCTCCTGCTCGAAGGCTGTGCCCAGGTCCTTGACGCAGGAGGCTGCCAATGCCGGGTTGGCGCCTGCGGCGAGTTCGGCCGTGACGGACAGAGACATCTGGCGCAGGCCTACCAGCCGCGCCACCAGGCGACCGATTTCCTTGGCCTGCAGGGCGTCGGGACGGCGGCCGCAGGCGTCGATGAGCGTGTGCAGCAGCGCGATGCTGCTGAGGAAGCGCTCCGGCCCGCTGCGCTCGAAGGCGAGCTCGGCCGTGACCTGCTCCCAACCCTGGCCCTCGGCCCCCACCAGGGTGTCCTGGTCCAGGTGCACATTGTCGAAGAACACCTCGTTGAAGTGCTCGCCGCCGGCCAGGTCGCGTATGGGCCGCACAGTGACGCCGGGCGCCTGCAAGTCGATGATGAACTGCGACATGCCTTCGTGGCGGGCGGCTGTCTTGTCGCCCGTGCGCACGAGTGCAATCATGTACTGCGAGTAATGGGCGTTGGTGGTCCAGATCTTCTGGCCGTTGAGCACCCACCCGCCCTTGGCATCGGTCGAACGCACGGCACGGGTGCGGATCGATGCCAGATCGGAGCCCGAGTTGGGCTCGCTCATGCCGATGCAGAAGTACGTCTCGCCGCGGCAGATGCCGGGCAGGTACTTCTCGCGCTGGGCCTCGCTGCCGTAGCGAAGGATCAGCGGGCCGCTCTGGCGGTCGGCGATCCAGTGCGCCGACACTGGCGCGCCGGCGGCAAGCAGCTCCTCGATCACCACGTAGCGGGCCCAGGGGCCGGCCTCGTGGCCGCCATAGCGGCGGGGCAGCGCCATGCCGAGCCAGCCGCGCCGGCCGAGCTCGCGACTGAAGGCCGGGTCGGCGCCCATCCAGGAGTCGGCGCTGCGCAAGGGCGGACGCTCTTTGAGCGCCTCGGCCAGGAAAGTACGGACCTGCTCGCGCAGCGCCTGGGCCTCGGCAGGAATGTGGTGATGTCGGAATGCGATGGCCGTCATGTTCTTGCCTGGTGGGGCGCGGTGCCGGGCTGCTGGGGCCCGGCACCGCGCCGCGACAGCGTCAGTGCTTCAGAGCGCGGTCCCGGCGTCCGCGGAGGCGAACATGCGGTTGATGTCGCCGGAGGTCACGGGCTTGTTCGGATCGCGCACCGGCGCGGCGCCGCCCAGGCCCAGTGCGGGCTCGATGCTCACATGCGTGGCCTGTGCGCGCAGCGCGCCAACCGTGCAGTTCTCGCGCCCGAGGATGGCAAACGGGTCGTACGAGAACTCGCGCATGGCGTTGAGGTGGCTGATCTTGTCGATGATCTCGGGCGACAGATGCTTGGCCTGGGCCCAGAACACGTCCGCGGAGTGCGGCCAGGTGCAATCCGAGTGCGGGTAGTCGCACTCCCAGGTGACCTTGTCGACGTTGATCGAGTCCAGGTTCTTCAGGCCGAAGGCGTCCTCGATGAAGCAGGTGATGACGTGCTCGTTGAAGATGTCGCTGGGCTTCTTGTCGCCGAAGTTGGACATCGTCCAGGCATGGTGGTGGCTGTGCGTGAAGTCCGCACGCTCGAGCAGGTACGGGATCCAGCCGATGCCGCCCTCGGACAGCGCCATGCGCAGCTTGGGGTACTTCTTCCACATCGGCGCCCAGATCCAGTCGGCCGCCGAATTGGCGATCGAGATCGGCATCGACGTGATCCAGGCGTCGATCGGAGACTCGTCGGAGGCGTGCGCTGCCTTGGCACCCGTGCCGATGTGGCAGCAGATCACCACGTCGTTGTCGGCGCAGGCCTTCCACAGCGGGTCCCAGTGGTCGTTGTGGATGGAGGGGTAGCCGTGCACGGTGGGGTTATCCGACAGCGTCAACGCATGCACGCCCTGCTTGGCCATGCGCTCGACTTCAGCGGCAGCGGCCTGCATGTCCCACCAGGGCACCATCAGCAGCGGGATGAAGCGGCCGGGCGCGGCGTTGCACCAGTCGTGCAGGTGCCAGTCGTTGTAGGCCTGGATGGCCGCCAGCGAGACGCCGCGGTCCTCGTAGCTCTGGAAGCGCTGGCCGGCAAAGCCGGGGAAAGTGGGGAAGCACAGCGAGCCCAGCACGCCGTTGGCGTTCATGTCGTCCACGCGTGCCTTGATGTCCCAGGTGCCGCGGCGCATGTGCTCGTAGCCCAGGGGCTCCATGCCGTACTCCTCCTTGGGACGGCCCACCACGGAGTTCAGGCCCATGTAGCCCGTGGCGCGCTCCTCGAACACCCAGACGTCGCGCCCGTTCCTCTGCACCACTTGCGGCTCGCGGCCCTTGTACTTGGCCGGCATGTGGCGGGTGAACGCATTGGGCGGTTCGATCACGTGGTCGTCGACGCTGACGAGGATGACATCTTCAAACTTCATCGGGTACTCCCGTGCGGACAAGGCCGGCGCAGGGGCGCCGACTGGGTTGATCGGAAACGATGCCGAATGCTAGATCAATAATTGGACACTTTCAATGATTGTGTTCATATGCAAACCCTAGCATTGCGTTTGCGGGAAGGGACTGCGACCCGGCCGCGCAACGATCAGTGCGGCCATGGGCAATCCAGCCAAGGCCCGCAAGGGGACTCCGGCTATGGACGGGCAAGCTGGGAAAAAGGCAAGCCAAGCGCCGCAGGGGCGCTCGGCTCAGTAGAGAACGGATTCGAGGCGGTGGCCGAGGTCGCGCAGCGCGTCACCCAGGGCGTCGATCTCGGCCTCGTCGCGCTGGCCGCGGATCGACACGGCAGAGATGGTGTACGCCATGTTGGCGCTGGGGTCGCACACGGGCGCGGCGATCGCCACCACGCCGGCGGCGAAGTAACCGTCATCGATGGCCCAGCCGCGCCGGCGCGCGCGGTTGACCTCGCGCAAGTAGGTCTCGAAGGACAGCGGGCGCGCCCAGCGCATCTCTTCGAAGGCCCGGCGCAATGCCTCCTCGCTCAGCCCCATGCGGCTTGCGAACAGGCGGCCGCTGGCGCCCATGAGAATGGGCAAGCGCTGGCCCGCAGGCATGTCGATGCGCAGGTCCGTCGGGCTGGACTCGGAACTCACCAGGACGATGCGGTCCTCACCCATGCGGCGCCACAGCGTTACCGTGACGCTGTGGCGCGCCGCCAGTTCGTGCATGAGGGGCTGTGCCATCTGCACGCGCTGCCCCTGCGTGACGAGCTGCTCCACCAGGCGCGCCAGCCCCAGCCCCGCCGAGTAGGTCTTGGACAGCGCGTTGAAATCCACCACGTCCTCGGCCACCAGCGTGCGCAGGATGTTGAAGCAAGTGCTGGGGTTGATGGAGAGATGCCGGGCGATATCGCTCGCGCGCTCGGGTGAGCCCTTCTGCGCCAGGTAGCGCAGGATGCGCACGGCGTTGACCACCGGCTTGACGATCACGCCGGCACCAGCTCCTTTGCCCGTGGACGACGAGGACATCGAGGAGTCGGCCGCCTCGGCGGGATCGGAAGAGGAAGATGAGGTTTCGAGCTTCATGATCGGGACAGTGCGTTCAAATTCTAAGGCTAGGATGAGTTTCTCCAATGCGAAAAAACCCGTCCGCGCCTGGAAGGCGCCGTCCTCTATCGGGAAGAGCACACGCCCTGCGACTTCTTGCACTGGACGGACGTGCCGAATCAGGGAGAACCCTGGTTTAAAAATGCACACTTTATGGAAAGATGTGCATATCAATGGACGCCGTCAACGTGGGCGGCCCGAACGAAGGAGACAACATGAGCACCACCGGCAAGGCTATCCAGTTGCGAGTCACGGCCGATCGCAGCCGCTGCTGCGGCTACGGCCTGTGCGCGCAGATGTGCCCGCAGTTGTACAAGCTCGACGAGAACGGCCTTGTCGTGCTGGAGACCGACATGGTGCCGGCCGGCATGGAAGAAGAGGCCCGCGAGGGCGCCGCGGCCTGCCCGGCGGAGGCCATCCTCATCGAGGAAGTGCAGGGCTGAGCCCGCACCCCGTTCCCAACAGGAGACACAGCAGCGTGGACATCATCGGCATCGGCTACCTGGGCTTCGAGAGCGCCCGGATCGAGGAGTGGCGGACCTATGGTCCGCAGGTGCTGGGCTTTCAGGTCGGTGCCTCGCCCGAGGCCGATCCCGAGTCGCTGTACTTCCGGATCGACGACCGGCGCCATCGCTTTGCCTTCCATCCCGGCCAGAGGGAGCGCTTGGCCTACATCGGTTGGGAAGCGCGCGGCAAGCTGGAATTCGAAGCCGCAGTGCGGCGGCTGCGCGAGGCGGGCGTGGACGTCACCGAAGGTGATGTCGCGCTGTGCGAGCTGCGCGGCGTCAAGGCCGTTGTTCGCTTCCGCGACCCCGTGGGCTACCAGCACGAGCTGTTCTACGCCCAGAAATGGATGCCGCGCTCGTTCCAGAGCGGTCGGCCCCACGGGGGCTTCGTGGCCGATGGACGTGGCCTGGGACACGTGGTGCTGATCACGCCAGAGTTCACGCCAGAGCTGGAGCACTTCCTCACCGAGGTCATGGGCTTCCACTACTACGGCGCCGGCGCGGGCAAGGGCAAGACGGCTTTCTACCGCACCAAGCTCAACAACTACACCAGCCACGACATTGCCTATGGGCACGGGCCCGGCAAGATGGGCATCCAGCACATCGGGCTGTTCGTCAAGTCGCTGCGCGACGTGGGCGAGACCTATGACATCGTCAAGCAGCGCAATCTGCCGATGATGATGACGCTGGGCCAGCACACACAGGACCCGCACGTCTCCTTCTACCACTTCTCCCCGAGCGGCTTTGCCTTCGAAGTGATCACGGAGCTCGAACCGTGGCATCACGATGGTTTCGAGCTCAACCCCGAGAAGCTCAGTACCTGGGGCCACGAAGTCGTGGGTCCCATCCTCGGCCCGAGCGTGCGCTCGCCGCAGGAGGTGCTCGATGCCGAGGGCTTGGCGATCCTGGAGCGTAACAAGCACCGGCATGCCTGAAGCGGCGGCGCTGACCGGACGCTGAATTGCAGTCTGTCTCCTTCCCGGCCTTCTGCGGGATTTGGCCCGGCACAGGACCTGAAGTCCTGGCCGGGCTCTTTTTGCTCCGGATGCCGTAAGTGCGGCCTCGCCAGGCAGGTAGACAGCGACAGTCGGTGTCCCGGGAAAAGACCATTCCGGGATGGATGGGTGGTCAGTTGCGCAAGGCTCGGTGGAGCGCCGGCGACATTGACGCCGCCGCGCCTGATGTGTCTCGCCGTTGGTGTGAAGCGCGGTGGATCGTTGGTATGGGCCTCGTGGCCGGACCTGCCACTGGACCGGCCGCGACCCTCACGCTGATTCGGATGCCGACACCAGCAGCATGCGCGCAACATTGGCGTGCGCAGGTTGCTCCAACATGAAGCGCACTGCGCGTGCGACGTCCTGCGGCGCCAGCGGTGGCGTCTGATCGGCACGCACGCCCATGCCTTGCGAGCGCATGCGCTCGAAGATCTCGGTTTCCGTGGTGCCCGGCGCAATGGTGCCCACGCGCACGCCCGTGCCCTTGAGCTCCAGGCGCAGCGAGGTCGTGAAAATTTCCAGTGCCTGCTTCAAGCCGCTGTACGCGCCCATCGACGACGAGCTCAGGTAGGCGCCGACGCTCGAGACGTTGATGATCGCGCCGCTACCCTGGGCCTTGAGCGCGCGCGCGAACACGTACGAGGCGCGTACTACCGCGTCGAAGTTCACGCGGGTCATCTGTGCCAGCTCGTCAAGATCGATCCGGTCCACCGGGCCGGAGACCACCATGCCGGCGTTGTTGATCAGGATGTCAACCCGCCCAAAGCGCTCCCGCGCCAAGTCCAGCAGGGCCTGGGGCGTGGCCGGGTCCTCGACCGCAGCAGCCAGGCAAGCACAGGGCCCGCCAAGGCTGTCCTGGAGTTCCACCAGGCGCTGCGCGCGTCGGGCCGTCACCACCAGCCGGACCCCGGCCGCGCTGAGCTCACGCGCAATGGCTTGGCCAATGCCCGACGATGCGCCGGTGACGACGGCTACGTTGTCATGCAGTTCCATGCCGCTTGGCCTGCTTCAGCTGGTGGCCTTGGCAGCCAAGCGGGCTTTCATCTCGTCCTGAAAGTCGCGCTTGAGCGTGGGGTAGTAGGCAATCTGGCCCCCCATGCCGCCGGCAATGTCGATCGACGCGGCACTGATGAAGGAGGCGTGCTCGCTGGAGAGAAAAAGTGCCATGCCGGCCACGTCCTCCGGCTTGCCGAAGCGCCCCAGCGGCACGACCTTGAGCACCATGGCCTCGAACTCCTCGCGCGGCGTGCCTTCGGGCATCTCGCGGTAGTGACGGTCCCACTGGCCGGTATCGATCCAGCCCATGTTGAGCGTGTTGACGAGGATGTTGTCCTTGGCCAGCGACATGCCCAGCGACTTCGACATCGCAATGCAGGCAGCACGGTTGACCACCGAGGGGATGCCGTCCGGCGTAATCTGCACACCCGCCAGTGCGTTGATCTCGACGATGCGACCCCAACGCTGGCGCCGCATGTGTGGCACCACCGCCTGCACGAAACGGAAGTGTCCCATCTGCAGCACGTTGGCGTGTTCCAGGATCTGCTCGGGCGTGAGCGTGTCGAGATTGCCACCACGTCCCTGACCGGCGTTGTTCACAAGCACGTCGACGCCGCCCCATTGGCTCGCCACCTCGTCCACGAAGCGCCGCACGCCCTCGGTGTCGGTGACGTCCACCGCACGGGCGATGACGGCCTGTGCCTGGTGTCCCAGCTCTTCACCCGCGGCCGCCACGTCGGCCTCGGTTCGCGCGCATATCGCCACGCGTGCCCCTTCTGCCGCAAACGCGCGCGCGATCGCGCGTCCTATGCCGCGCGAGGCGCCTGTGACGATCACCCGCTTGTTGCTCAGGTCGATATGCATGGTTGTCTCCGTGTACGGCCGCCGCATCCGGGCGCCCTCTCTGGAATTCTAGACACAAATCAAGAAATCGTTCAGTAATACTCACTCGCCGCTGGCCGGCGTGCTGCTCGACATCGCCAGGAACTCGCGAAACGCCTGCGCTGCCGGGCTCAGTGGCCGTTCACGGTTCCACGCGAGACCGACCTCCATCACGGGCAGGTGTCCTTCCACTGCGACCGCCTGAATGCGCCGCCCTTCCAGAGACCAGGGGCGAAACACCAGGTCCGACAGGATCGTCACGCCCAATCCCAGCGCCACCATCTCGCGCAGCGCCTCCATCGACGACGTCCGGATCACCGAGGCGGGCTCGATGCCCGCGCTCTTCCAGTAGCGCATGGCGTTGCGATGCGCATCGTCCACCGTCGGCACGATGTAGGGATAGCGCGCGATATCGCTCCACTGCACCGTGCTGCGCTCGGCCAGCTCGTGCGTGGCCGACACCCATAGCCGGCGACGCGAATAGGCCAGCGGCTGCAGCTGCAACTGCTGCGGAGCGTCCAGGTTCGACAGCAGCAGCGCCGCGAGCTCGATGCGGCCGTCGTGCAGCTGCCGCTCGATCTGCAACCGTGGCAGCTCCAGCGGGACCAGTTCGACGAGCGGAAACAGCTTCATGAACTTGGCCACGGCGGGCAGCAGGAAGTAGCCCTGCACGGTGTACGTGGCCGCGAGCTCCAGGCGCCCGCTGACGTCGGTGCGGTGATGGAAGGGAAAGCGCGCGGCCTCGCTGGCGAGCTCCAGGACGGCCTGCGCATGTTGCAGGAACGCATGTCCCTCGTACGTGAGCTTGACGCCACCTCGATTGCGTTCGAACAGCAGCGTGCCCAGCAGCCGCTCCAGCTCCGCAATGGCCAGCGTCATCGCCGACTGCGAGATGTTGATTTCTGCCGCGGCCACGGAGAGCTGTCCTGCTCGGGCAGCCGTCACGAAGTAGTGCAGCTGGCGAAGCGTGAAGCGTGGCGGTATGGAGGGACTCTTGGCCATGAGCAAAACCAATGTGAAACCACAGGAATTCACTAATGACTATGCCACGGAAATTGAACACAATTGCACCGAGTGTCTTGAAACGCGACGACGCGCACCCGACACCCCAGACTGTGCCGAAGGCAACTGCGGCACGTATCCCGCCCACGCACCCAATGGAGCAGCGACATGGCATTTCTGCGGCAGTGCCTTCTGGAGGCAAGGAGGCGCTCAGGCGACCTCGAGGGTTGGATCGAGTCGATGGAGTCGACGCTCGGTCGCGACAGGACGACGGCTGACGCAACGCTGCAGCAGTCCGCGTATCCCATGTCGCTGGCCGCCGCCCAGGCATCGCGCTCGGGCCCTGTGGCCTCGGCGCGGCCGCAGAGCGGCTGATTGATATCTGCAGGCAAGACGCAAAAACGAAGGAGCACAACCGATGAAGCTGCTGGTGCCCGTGAAACGGGTGGTGGACTACAACGTGAAGGTCCGGGTCAAGAGCGATGGCACAGGTGTGGACATCGCCGGCGTGAAGATGAGCATGAACCCTTTCGACGAGATCGCCGTCGAGGAGGCCGTGCGGCTCAAGGAGCAGGGCGTGGCAAGCGAGATCATCGCCGTCTCCTGTGGCGCAAGCGCTTGCCAGGAGACGCTGCGCACGGCGCTGGCCATCGGCGCGGATCGCGCCATCCTGGTCGAGACACCCAACGATCCGTCGTTCGAGCTGCAGCCGTTGGCCGTGGCCAAGATCCTCAAGGCGCTCATCGACAAGGAACAACCGGGCCTGGTGATCCTGGGCAAGCAGGCCATCGATGACGACTGCAACCAGACCGGCCAGATGCTCGCAGCACTCGCCGACCTGCCGCAGGCCACCTTCGCCTCCAAGGTGGAAGTTCTGGAGGGCAAGGCCAGGGTCACGCGAGAGGTGGACGGCGGCCTGGAGACGGTGGAAGTCACGCTGCCGGCGGTGGTGACCACCGACCTGCGCCTGAACGAGCCGCGCTACGTGACGCTGCCCAACATCATGAAGGCCAAGAAGAAGCCGCTGGAGAACATCAAGCCGGCCGACCTGGGCGTCGATGTCACGCCGCGCATCAAGACCCTCAAGGTCAGCGAGCCGCCCAAGCGCGGCGCCGGCGTGAAGGTACCCGACGTCGCCACGCTGGTGGACAAGCTCAAGAACGAAGCCAAGGTGATCTGACATGGCCGCCCTCGTCATTGCCGAACACGACAACGCGCAGCTCAAGGGCGCGACCCTCAACACCGTCACCGCGGCGCTCGCCTGCGGCGGCGAAGTGCATGTGCTGGTGGCCGGTAAGAACGCCGCCGCCGTGGCCCAGGCCGCTGCCCAGGTGCAGGGCGTGTCCATGGTGCTGCACGCTGATTCACCGGCGCTGGGCACCCAGCTGGCCGAGAACTTGGCAGCACAAGTGCTGGCGCTGGCCGGTGGCTACAGCCATATCCTGTTTCCCGCTACGTCCAGCGGGCGCAACGTCGCGCCGCGCGTGGCCGCGAGGCTGGACGTGGCGCAGCTCAGCGACGTCACCAAGGTGCTGGGCGCTGATACCTTCGAGCGCCCGATCTACGCCGGCAACGCCATCGCCACGGTGCAGAGCGCCGATGCAGTCAAGGTCATCACCGTGCGCACCACCGGCTTCGACGCCGCGCCGGCCGTCGGCGGCAGCGCTGCCATCGAGACGATGGCCGCGGTGGCCGACAGCGGCAAGAGTGCCTTCGTCGGCCGTGAGCTGACCAAGAGCGACCGCCCCGAACTGACGGCGGCCAGGATCATCGTGTCGGGCGGCCGGGCCCTGGGCTCCGCCGAGAAGTTCACGGAAGTGCTCACGCCGCTGGCCGACAAGCTTGGCGCGGCGCTGGGTGCAAGCCGTGCCGCGGTGGACGCGGGCTACGCCCCGAACGACTGGCAGGTGGGTCAGACCGGCAAGATCGTGGCGCCAGCGCTCTACATCGCCTGCGGCATCTCGGGCGCGATCCAGCACTTGGCGGGCATGAAGGACTCCAAGGTGATCGTGGCCATCAACAAGGATCCGGAAGCGCCGATCTTCAGCGTTGCGGACTACGCGTTGGAGGCTGATCTGTTTGGTGTGATACCAGAGCTGGTCGCTCAGCTTTGACGTATCGGGAGCAAGTGATGGGCACTGACGCGCACGTTGCGAAGTCCTGTACCGGGGAGCAGGACTTCTACGGGCTGATCCTGGAGCGCATCGATGGCAGGCCAATGCGTCTTGCACGCTACTGGGGGCAGGTGCTGCTGGTGGTCAACGTCGCATCCCGCAGTCCGCTGGCAACGACTCACCTGCGGGAGCTCCAATCTCTGCATGAACGCTACAACGAGGTCGGACTGAAGGTCATGGGCTTTCCGTGCAACGACTTCGGCGGCATGGAGCCTTGGGACGACGGGCGCATCCAAGACCATTACGAGCGGACATTGGGCTTGAGCTTTACGCTCTTCTCCAAGGTGTCCATTGCCCGCGAGCCGCGTCATCCGCTCTTTGCCATGCTTGCTCGTGCAGCGGAAGTGCCGCGGGACGTTGGCGGCATGCCACCGCATGCCCGGTTGGCCAGGGAGCCAGCGACGACAGCGGGCTCACAGGGTCCCGTGCATGACAACTTCGAGAAGTTCCTGGTCGGTCGCGACGGACGGTTGCTGCATCGGTTCGGCCCCGAGATACCGCCGCAGGCGCCGCAGGTGCTGACCGCCTTGGAGCAGGCGCTCGGTGTCGCGCGCAATGGCTTGTCCGCAGCGGCGGCGTCGGTCGGTCGGTCCTTCCAGCTTGCTTCCCATTCCAGCCTGACCTGACCAAGGTCTGATCGCAGGACCGTCCACGTGCCTGGCGGCCCCGCGTACTCGCTCCAAATGCCTTGTCGACCTGTCCATGAACACCCAAGACTTCCTTCTGCAGCAGTACGGTCCGCGCGAATCCATGGAGTACGACGTCGTGATCGTGGGCGCCGGCCCTGCAGGCTTGGCGACTGCCATCCGGCTCAAGCAGCTTGCCTCGGCAGCGGGCTCTGAAGTTTCCGTCGTCGTGTTGGAGAAGGGCGCCGAGCCGGGCGCCCACATCCTCTCCGGTGCCATCATGGACCCGCGCGCGCTGACGGAGCTTATTCCCGACTGGAAGGAAAAGGGGGCACCGCTCAAGCAAGCCGTCACGGCTGACGAGTTCCTGTTTCTCTCCGAAACCGGTGCGCGAGCCACTCCGCACGGCCTGCTGCCCGATTGCTTCAAGAACGAAGGCAACTACATCGTGAGCCTGGGCGAGGTGGTGCAGTGGCTGGCCGCACAGGCGGAAGAGCTGGGTGTGGAGATCTTCCCCGGTTTTGCTGCTGCGGAAGTCCTGTACGCCGAGGACGGCACGGTGCGCGGCGTGGCCACCGGCAACATGGGGCTCGGCAAGGACGGCGATCCGACCGACCACTTCCAGCTCGGCATGGAACTCCGCGGCAAGTACACCATCTTTGCCGAAGGCTCGCGCGGTCACTTGGGCAAGCAGCTCATCGAACGCTTCGCACTTGACGCGGGCAAGGATCCGCAGAGCTATGGGCTGGGCTTGAAGGAACTGTGGGAAGTCCCCGCAGCCAACCACCGTGCCGGCCTGGTGGTCCATACGGCCGGTTGGCCCCTGGATGCGGACACCTACGGAGGCAGCTTTCTTTACCACGCCGCGGACAATCGCATCGCCATTGGCTTCGTCGTGGGTCTGGACTATGCCAATCCCTGGCTGTCGCCGTTCGAGGAGTTCCAGCGCTTCAAGACCCATCCTGCCGTCGCCAAGCACCTCGCTGACGGCCGACGCATCTCCTACGGCGCGCGCGCCATCACGGCCGGCGGTCTCCTGAGCCTGCCCAAGACCGTGTTCCCGGGCGGCGCACTGGTGGGCTGCGACGCGGGCTACCTCAATGCCAGCCGCATCAAGGGCAGCCACGCCGCAATCAAGAGCGGCATGCTGTGCGCGGAAAGCCTGTTCGAGGCGCTGGCCGCGGGACGCAGCGGCGACGTACTCTCTGCCTACCCGCAAGCCTTCGAGAAAAGCTGGCTGCACGCCGAACTGCTACAGGCCAAGAACTTCAAGCAGTGGTTCAAGAAGGGCCGCGCGACGGCGACCTTGATGACAGGCATCGAACAGTGGCTGCTGCCGCGCCTTGGCGTGAAGTGCCCGCCATGGACGCTGCGGCGCACCGCGGCTGACCACACCTTCCTCAAGCCAGCGGATCAATGCGAGCGCATTGCCTATCCCAAGCCGGACGGCAAGCTCAGCTTCGATCGCCTCTCGTCAGTGTTTGTCAGCAACACCAACCACGAGGAAAACCAGCCTGCGCATCTAAGGTTGCGTGACGAGCAGGCGGCACTGGACATCAACCTGATGACCTTTGCCGGCCCCGAAGCGCGCTTCTGTCCGGCGGGCGTGTATGAATACGTGGGGCAAGCCGACGGTCGGCAGAGACTGCAGATCAATGCACAGAACTGCCTGCATTGCAAGACCTGCGACATCAAGGACCCCACGCAGAACATCACCTGGGTCGTGCCCGAAGGCGGCGGTGGCCCGGCCTATGCCGGCATGTGATCCCGTGGGCATCCGGCGGGACGGTGCGCTGGTCAAGGGACAGCAGCCTGCACAGGCAGGTTGCATGTGCAAGGGCTGCATCGTGATGGACAACAGAGGGAGTGTGATCAATGCGCATCGGCGTTCCGCTCGAAACCGCAACCGGTGAGACACGTGTCGCGGTCACGCCCGAGACCGCGAAGAAGCTCATAAGCCAGGGCCACCGGCTCCTCGTGCAATCCGGCGCCGGCGTGGCTGCAGCGGCGTCTGATGCCGCCTACGCCGCGGTAGGCGCTGAAGTAGTGGACGCCCGCGCCGCGCTCGGCTGCGATCTGGTGCTCAAGGTCCGCTCGCCCTCGGCGCAGGAACTGGAGCACATGCAGCGCGGCGCCACGCTGGTCGGAATGCTCAACCCCTTCGACGCCGAAGGCCTGCAGCGCCTGGCTGCTGCGGGTATCACCGCCTTCGCGCTGGAGGCCGCCCCGCGCACCACGCGCGCGCAGAGCATGGACGTGCTCTCCAGCCAGGCCAACATCGCCGGCTACAAGGCCGTGATCATCGCGGCCGACCGGTATCAGAAGTTCTTTCCCATGCTCATGACCGCTGCGGGCACCGTGAAGGCCGCGCGCGTGGTGATCCTGGGCGTGGGCGTGGCGGGGCTGCAGGCCATTGCCACGGCCAAGCGGCTGGGCGCGGTGATCGAGGCCTCCGACGTGCGCCCCTCGGTGAAGGAGCAGGTGGAGTCGCTGGGCGCCAAGTTCATCGACGTGCCCTACGAGACGGCCGACGAGAAGGACGCCGCGGAAGGAGTGGGCGGCTACGCGCGCCCGATGCCCGAGAGCTGGCTCACGCGCCAGCGTGCGGAAGTCGCCAAGCGCGTGGCGCTGGCCGACGTGGTGATCTCCACGGCGCTGATCCCGGGCCGCCCGGCCCCGAAGCTCGTGTCCGCAGAGATGGTGCAGTCCATGAGGCCGGGCTCGGTGATCGTGGACCTCGCCGCGGCCAACGGCGGCAACTGCGCGCTGACGGTGCCCGGGCAGACGGCGGTGCAGCACGGCGTGACGATCGTGGGCGAGACCAACCTGCCCGCGCTCGTGGCGGCGGACGCCTCTGCACTCTACGCGCGCAACGTGCTCGACTTCCTGAAGCTCATTTGCCCCAAGGAGGCCGCGGCCGTGAACGTGCCGCTGGACGACGACATCGTGGCCGCATGCCTGATGAGCCGAAATGGACAGATAACCAGGAGATCTACATGAACCGCCTGATGCTGCGTGCCAAGCTGCACCGCGCCACCGTCACTGAAGCTGATCTGCACTACGAGGGCAGTTGTGCGATTGACGCGACCCTGCTCGAGGCAGCCGACATGCGTGAGTTCGAGAAGATCGAGCTCTACAACGTCAACAACGGCGAGCGCTTTTCCACGTACATCATTCCGGCTCCACCGGGCTCGGGCATCGTGTCCCTCAACGGTGCTGCTGCGCGCAAGGCGCATGTCGGTGACCTGCTCATCATCTGCACGTACGCACCCATGAGCGAAGAGGCTGCTCGTGCCTACAAGCCGCGCTTGGTGCTGCTGGGCGAGGGTAATCGCATCCAGCAGATCAAGGCGGTCTGAGTACGCGCCTCTTCCTACCGCCAAAGGAGCTGCCATGGATGCCGTTACACCGACCGTCGTCAACCTGATCGTCTTCGTGCTGGCGATCTACGTGGGCTACCACGTGGTGTGGACGGTGACGCCCGCGCTGCACACGCCGCTGATGGCCGTGACCAACGCCATCTCCGCCATCGTCATCGTGGGCGCGATGCTGGCTGCGGCGCTGACCGAGACGAATCTCGGCAAGACCATGGGCGTGCTGGCCGTAGCGCTGGCGGCGGTGAATGTCTTCGGCGGCTTCCTGGTGACGCGGCGCATGCTGGAGATGTTCCGCAAGAAGGAGAAGAAGGCCCCGGCCGCCGAAGGCGCCAAGCAACTGCCCCAGGAGGCCGCGCGATGAGCATGAACATCGTGACGCTGCTGTACCTGGTGGCCAGCGTCTGTTTCATCCAGGCCCTCAAGGGCCTCTCCCACCCCACCACGTCCATCCGCGGCAACGTCTTCGGCATGACGGGCATGGGCATCGCGGTGGTGACCACCGCGGCGCTGATCCTGAAGCTGGCCGAAGACCTCGGCACCGCCGGCGCTTCCTCTCTGGTGTGGGTGCTCGTTGGCCTGCTGGCAGGTGGCAGTGTGGGCACCTTCATGGCCCAGCGGGTGCAGATGACGAAGATGCCCGAGCTGGTGGCCTTCATGCACTCGATGATCGGCATGGCGGCGGTGTTCATCGCCGTCGCGGCGGTGGCCGAGCCCTGGGCCTTCGGCATCACGACCAGGGGCGGCGAGATCCCCATCGGCAACCGGCTGGAGCTTTTCCTGGGGGCCGCGATCGGCGCCATCACCTTCTCCGGGTCGGTGATCGCCTTCGGCAAGCTCTCGGGCAAGTACAAGTTCCGGCTGTTCAAGGGCGCGCCGGTGGTGTTCCCGGGGCAGCACATGCTCAACCTGGTGCTGGGCCTCTCGACCATCGCGCTGGGGCTGGTGTTCATGTTCACCGAGAGCTGGACGGCCTTCTTCGTGATGCTGGCGCTGTCCTTCATGCTGGGCGTGCTGATCATCATCCCCATCGGCGGCGCCGACATGCCGGTGGTGGTGTCGATGCTCAACAGCTACTCGGGCTGGGCCGCGGCCGGCATCGGCTTCAGCCTCAACAACTCGATGCTGATCATTGCCGGCTCGCTGGTGGGCTCCTCGGGCGCGATCCTGAGCTACATCATGTGCAAGGCCATGAACCGCTCGTTCTTCAACGTGATCCTGGGTGGCTTCGGCGGCGACACGGCCGCCGCGGCCCAGGGCGAACAGGAGCAGCGCAGCGTCAAGAGCGGCAGCGCCGACGACGCGGCCTTCATCCTGGGCAACGCGGAAACCGTGGTGATCGTCCCGGGCTACGGCCTGGCCGTGGCGCGCGCGCAGCACGCGGTCAAGGAGCTGGCGGAAAAGCTCACGCACAAGGGCATCACGGTGAAGTACGCCATCCACCCGGTGGCGGGCCGCATGCCCGGGCACATGAACGTGCTGCTCGCGGATGCCGAGGTGCCTTACGACCAGGTCTTCGAGATGGAGGACATCAACGGCGAGTTCGGCCAGGCCGACGTGGCCATCATCCTCGGAGCCAACGACGTGGTGAACCCGGCCGCGCTGCAAAAGGGCAGCCCCATCTACGGCATGCCGATCCTGGAGGCCTACAAGGCCAATACCGTGATCGTGAACAAGCGCTCGATGGCCGCCGGTTATGCCGGCCTGGACAACGAGCTGTTCTACATGGACAAGACCATGATGGTCTTCGGCGACGCCAAGAAGGTCGTGGAGGACATGGTCAAGGCCGTGGAGTGACCGGTAAGCAGTGCCGCTACAGCAGACGCAAATCCTTCTCCCCAGACGTACACCGGGCATCCCGGCACTTACCGCTTGACGGCGTCGACGCCGGTTCGCCCGCAAGCCGCAGGCAACCCAAGCAGTTCACATCAGCCACTTCAGCACAGGGAATTTCATGATGAACAAGGATATCTTCGTTGTCGGCGCGGCTCGTACCGCGATCGGCACATTTGGCGGCTCGCTCAAGGACGTGCCGCTGAGCCTACTGGCCACCACGGTCGTGCGTGAGGCCTTGCGGCGCAGCGGTGTCGAGCCAGACCGCGTGGGGCATGTCGCCATGGGCAACGTGATCCCGACCGAGCCGCGCGACGCCTACCTCTCCCGGGTGGCCGCTCTCGATGCTGGGCTTCCTCAGGAAGTGCCTGCCTTCAATGTCAACCGCCTGTGCGGCTCCGGCCTGCAAGCCATCGTGTCGGCGGCGCAGACCCTCCTGCTGGGCGATGCGCAGGTTGCCATCGGTGCTGGCGCGGAGTCGATGAGCCGGGGAGCGTATCTGTTGCCCGCCGCCCGCTGGGGCGCCCGCATGGGTGACACCCAGATCCAGGACTACATGCTGGGGGTGCTACAGGACCCCTTCCACAAGATTCACATGGGCATTACGGCCGAAAACGTTGCCGTGCGTGAAGGCATCTCACGCGAGGCTCAGGACACTCTGGCCGTGCAGAGCCATCAGCGGGCCGTTCAGGCGCTTGCAGAGGGGCGCTTCAAGGAGCAAATCGTTCCGGTGGAGATCGCCACGCGCAAGGGCACCGTGGTGTTCGACACTGACGAGCACGTGCGTGCCGACACGTCGCTCGAACAGCTGGCCAAGATGAAACCAGCTTTCGCCAAGGACGGCACGGTGACCGCCGGCAATGCCTCTGGGTTGAACGACGGCGCCGCCGCCGTGGTGCTCGCCACGGCGGACGCCGTGAAGTCTGCCGGTCTGCAGCCGATGGCACGACTGGTGGCCTATGCACATGCAGGTGTCGACCCCAAGCTGATGGGCCTGGGGCCCGTTCCGGCAACCCGTCTGGCGCTGGAGCGAGCAGGCTTGGCCCTCCAGGATATGGACGTTATCGAAGCCAACGAGGCCTTTGCAGCGCAGGCCTGTGCCGTGGCACAGGCCCTCGGCTTCGATCCGGCCAAGGTCAACCCAAACGGTTCGGGTATCTCGCTGGGTCACCCCATCGGAGCCACCGGGGCCATCATCACCATCAAGGCCCTTCATGAACTGCAACGCCGTGGCGGGCGCTACGCACTGGTGACGATGTGCATCGGTGGCGGCCAGGGCATTGCGGCCATTTTTGAAAGAGTCTGACATGCAGCAGCAGCCGTCTCTATTTGCCCAGAGGGCGACCCTTGAACTGCAATGAAGCAGCCACCGGTCCATGAATAGAGGCACGTTGCGCTTTTGCATCAATGCGCCGCCGGCCTCCTTGTGGACATGTCCCACACGCTGCACGCCGGAGTTGTAGAGCAGTTCACGAGGGTGGTCGGTAACCCGCCGGTACCGCGTGGCAAGAGAAGAGCCGATCATGCGCATGACAGACATGTGCTGGCACAACTGGCACACCACACCAGAAAATCCGTGGCAGATACCATGATTTCTTTGACCACAGCAGCTGATGAAGCCACCCGCCTGGCGGGAAACGGCCAAACGCGTGAGAAGGCGTCCGGGCCCAGCCATACTGACGAGGCCGTCACAAAGCGCATCGGGCATCCAGGGCGCCAGGTGCCCTTCGATCAAGGCATCCCGATGTCGGTCAGGATCCGAGAACGGATCCGGGCCGCGGGTAAGCGTTATCACGCCAATGACAACATTGCGGCGTTCATCGAACCTGGCGAGCTCGAGCAGTTGCTCGACGAAGTCCAGGAAAAGATGAGTGGTGTGCTTGAAAGCCTCGTCATCGATACCGAGAGCGATCACAACACCAGGGAGACGGCACGGCGGGTCGCCAAGATGTACGTGCACGAGATTTTCCGGGGCCGCTATGCCGCGCAACCGCCGGTCACCGAGTTCCCGAACGCGGAGGGGCTCAATGAATTGATGATCGTCGGGCCCATCACAGTGCGCAGCGCGTGCTCGCATCACCTGTGCCCGATCATCGGCAAGCTGTGGATCGGGCTGATGCCGAACCAGGACTCGAACCTGATTGGCCTGTCCAAGTATGTTCGACTTGCCGACTGGATCATGAGCCGGCCCCAGATCCAGGAGGAGGCCGTTACCCAGGTGGCCAACCTGCTACAGGAGAAGACCCGTCCAGACGGGCTGGCCATCGTCATGGAGGCGGATCATTTCTGCATGCACTGGCGTGGCGTGAAGGATATGGACTCCACCATGATCAACAGCGTCATGCGCGGCGCCTTTCTGACCGATCCGACATTGCGGCGTGAATTCCTGTCCCTGCTTGAAAAAAGACGTTGACCGAACAACCGATATGACCAGTTGGTGGCTCAAACCCAGAAAATGAGAGGGACCGTATCTCGCGCTGCAGGCGGCGCCTACCATAGAGCTGCGACCCAGGAACTCGGTAGCCGCTTCTAACGCGCTTCCCGGCCCATGACGTCAGCCGCGTGACCGTCCGTTGCCCAATCGATGCGCGACTGCAGCAGGAAGTCTGACAGCCGCTCCAGCAGCGAGCGACGCAGCGGCACCGCCGCTCGGTATCCTGCTGGGCGAGAGACCTCGAGCCAGGACAACTTGCTGCGCCGGCCAAAACTCTGAGACGGCAGGGACGGGGGCAGGGCGATCGAAGACATGAGGTTCTTCCGACACACGACGTCCTGTACGGCATCGCGTCATTAGTGGAAACCCATGATAGGGTTTCCACCTATCGAATGCAATGCCGTCCTGCCCGTGTTGTCGGACCGGTGCCTGAGGGCAGCGACTTCATCCCGTGGGCGCAATTACTTTTGCCTACACCTGACGGATGTCGCCACAAAACAAGTCCATGTTTCAGAAGGCGGGCGAACCCGATCCGAGACGCATGCGGCGTGGGCTGCAACGCTGCCAGGGAAGCGTTGACCGATGTCCTGAGGATGTAGGGACCGTTGCGGGCGGGCAGTGCATTCGGGGAGTGCGCAAGCAGCCGACTGCTCATCGCGTACGCCGGTCCCCCGCTCAGGCTTGTGCACGCTCCGCGATAGATGTAGGCCTACAGATAGCCCCACCCATTCGAAGACATGCAAGGAAAGGCTGGGCGTCGAGCAAAGCGGTCTGAACGCCTTGCCGGACCATGGGTGATGTCCTGGCGCCCAGCCAGGGCAAGCTGTGCACGACCCGCCATGGCTTAGGCCGCACGACGACTCGGTTGCGCGCTGGCATTGGCCCCGTGGCATAGGGTTTTTGCGTCCTCTTTCTCCTGGCGCGAGAGGACGATTGTGCGTTGACACCGACCGTGTGCGGTGTAGTTCCCGGTCTGCCCGGGCATCCCGGACACCGAGCACAACGACCGATGTGCGACCGCTGCAAGTCCGGCATAGCGACATCGCTGACGTGTGTCGCACGAGCAGCCGTCCGGAGTTGGAGTCACACCCCACAGCGGCCGGCTGCTTTCAGCCTGCAACTCGACAGGCATGGCGTCTGGTTGCTGCCGAGGCGCGCTTGCTGCCTACGACACCCACGCTTTCTCTGGCCGTCACTCGCGGATGCACCGATGTGGCAGCGATGCAGAACGGCGTGGAACGAGTTGATGTGAGCCGGCAGCCAACCATGAGCAAAACCAATGTGACGCCACAGGAATCTACTGATGACTATGGCTGTTGAATTGAACACAATCGACGTAAATGTCACGAAACGCCGGTGCGCCAGTTGACATGCGGAAGGGCCTGCCGAAATCGACTCCGGCAGGCGACATGACTCACAGCCTCCATGGAGCAGCGACATGGCCTCTCGGCGCCAGTGCCTTCAATTGGCATACAGGTACTGCGGCAGACGCCGCTGTGACTTCATCGAATCGATGCTGTCGAGAGTCGACATGCATGGAGCCGCGCACATGCGCAGGCTGGCACTGCGTTGAATTCCCTGCCTGTCGTGCCGTGTCTGATTGCCATGCCAGGCACCGCTGTGCAGGCCAGTGGATCTACTGCGGACGCGGCCGAACCAGGTCCTCTCTGATGCCCCAGGCATCGACAACGATCGACAAAAATTGATGGACAAGCCCGAGCTCCTAGCCCCTGTCACGCTCGAAGACAAGTACACCCTGCCCAGGGGCCGCGTCTACATGACCGGCACCCAGGCCCTGGTGCGGCTGCTGATGGCGCAAAAGGCCCGCGATGCCGCAGCCGGCCTGACCACCGCTGGCTTCGTCTCGGGCTATCGTGGCTCACCGCTGGGTGCGGTGGACCAGGAGCTGTGGAAGGCCAAGAAACACCTTGCCCAGCACGACATCAAGTTCGTCCCCGGCCTCAACGAGGAACTGGCTGCCACTGCCGTGTGGGGCACGCAGATGGTCAACCTCGACCCCAACGCCAAGGTCGATGGCGTGTTCTCGCTGTGGTACGGCAAGGGCCCCGGGGTGGACCGCAGCGGCGACGTCTTCAAGCACGGCAACATCGCCGGCTGCTCCCAACACGGCGGCGTGCTGCTCGTTGCGGGTGACGACCATTCCTGCAAGTCGTCGAGCCTGCCGCACCAGAGCGAGCACGCCTTCATCGCCGCCATGATCCCTGTGCTCAACCCGTCGGGCGTGCGCGAGTTCATCGAGTTCGGCCTGCACGGCTGGGCCATGTCGCGCTACTCGGGCTGCTGGGTGGGCTTCAAGTCCATCAGCGACACCATCGAGTCGTCCTCCTCCTTTGAGATCGATCCGATGGCCGTGGAGATCAAGGTGCCCGACACCTACCCGATCCCCAGCGACGGCTTCCACATCCGCTGGCCCGATCCGCCGCTGGAGCAGGAGAACCGGCTGCAGCGCGAGCGCCTCTATGCGCTGCTGGAGTACGTGCGCCTGAACCGGCTTAACCGCCAGGACTGGGCGGCGCCCAACGCGAAGCTGGGCATCGTCACCACCGGCAAGAGCTACCTCGACGTGCGCGAGGCGCTGGCCATGATGGGCATCGACGAAGGCAGCGCGCAGCGGCTTGGCATCCGGCTGCTCAAGATCGGCGTGTCCTGGCCGCTGGAGCCCGAGTGCATCCGCGAGTTCGCCGAAGGGCTGGACGAGATCCTGGTGGTCGAGGAGAAGCGCCAAATCATCGAGTACCAGCTCAAGGAGCAGCTCTACAACGCCCCGATCGCCTCGCGTCCCCGCGTGGTCGGCAAGTACGACGAGACGGGCGAATGGGTCAAGGTGCCGCACGACGGCATCCTGCTGTCGCCCAACGGCGAACTCACGCCGGCGGCAATCGCCAACGTGATCGCCGCGCGCATCGCCAAGGTATTCGGCAGCGACTCGCTGCCCGGGAAGGCGCGTGGCTACCTGGTTCCCTGTCTGGCTGCGGACGGATTTACCCGCCAGGAGCCAGGGTCGCAGCAGCGTCTGCCGTACTTCTGCTCGGGCTGTCCGCACAACACCAGTACCAAGGTGCCGGAAGGTTCGCGCGCCGTGGCCGGCATCGGCTGCCACTACATGGCGCAATGGATGGACCGCCGCACCGAGACCTTCACGCAGATGGGCGGCGAGGGCGTGAGCTGGATCGGCCAGGCGCCGTTCACCTCTACGCCCCACATCTTCGCCAACCTGGGTGATGGCACCTACATGCACTCGGGGTCGCTCGCGATCCGCGCGGCCAAGGCCGCGGGCGTGAACATCACCTACAAGATCCTGGTCAACGACGCAGTGGCCATGACCGGCGGCCAGCCGGTGGAAGGCTCGCCCACCGTGCCGCAGATCCTGCAGCAGCTCGCCGCCGAGGGCGTGGAGCACCTGCACCTCGTCTCTGACGAGCCCGAGCTCTACCAGCGCATGGGCGGACTGCCCGCGGGCGTGGCCGTCAGCCACCGCGACGGCATGGACGAGCTGCAGCGAGACTTGCGCGAGAAGCAGGGCGTCTCCGTGATCGTCTACGCCCAGACCTGCGCGGCCGAGAAGCGGCGCCGGCGCAAGAAGAAGCAGCTCGTCGATCCGCCCAAGCGTGTCGTGATCAACGAGGAGGTGTGCGAGGGCTGCGGCGACTGCGGCGTGCAGTCCAACTGCGTCTCCATCCTGCCGCTGGAAACCCCGCTGGGCCGCAAGCGTCAGATCGACCAGAGCTCTTGCAACAAGGACTACTCTTGCGTGAAGGGCTTCTGCCCGAGCTTCGTTACGGTCGAGGGCGGCGCGCTGCGCAAGCCTGCCAAGTCCAAGGCAACGCCGCCGGAGAACCTGCCGGCACCCGTGCTGCCCGCGCTCGAAGCGCCGTGCAACGTGGTGGTGACAGGCGTGGGCGGGACGGGCGTGGTGACCATCGGCGCGCTCATGGGCATGGCCGCGCACCTGGAAGGCAAGGGCGTGCTGGTGCTGGACATGGCAGGCCTGGCACAAAAAGGGGGTGCCGTGATGTCCCATGTGCGTCTGGCCGCCACGCCTGCCGGGCTGCATGCCGCGCGGGTCGCCGCGAAGCAGGCCGACGTGGTGCTGGGCTGCGACCTGATGGTGGGCGCAGGCAAGGATGCGATCAGCACCATGGATGCCACGCGCACGCGTGCCGTGATGAATACCGACGTGGCGCCCACCGGTGCCTTCACGCAGGATCCAGACTGGCAAACCTCGCCCGACGCGATGCTGCAGCGCGTGCGTGATGCAGCACAGTCGGTCGAAGCCCTCAACGCCACGGCGATGGCCACCGCGCTGATGGGCGACGCCGTGGCGACCAACGTGTTCGTTCTGGGCTATGCCTGGCAGAAGGGCTGGATTCCGCTGCAGGAGGCGTCCCTCATGCGTGCCATCGAGCTCAACGGCGCTGCGGTGCCGATGAACAAGGCAGCGTTCGCTTGGGGCAGGCAGGCTGCACTGGATTTGGGACTCGTGCAGCAGGCCGCCGGGCTGGACAGGCCCACCGCGGTGGTGACGATGCCCACGCGCACCCCCGGGCTGGAAGCACTGATCGAGGACCGCACGAGGCGCCTTGTCGCCTACCAGAGCGCAGCCTATGCCAGGCGCTATGAGAGCTTCGTGCGCCAGATCGCGGCGGCCGAGAAACAGCGCACCGGCACGGACCGCCTGGCGCGCGAGGTGGCGGTGAGCCTGTACAAGCTCATGGCGTACAAGGACGAGTACGAGGTAGCGCGGCTGTACGTCGAGACCGGGTTCTTCGATCGTGTCGCTTCCCAGTTCGAGGGGAATTACAAGCTGCGCTTTCACCTGGCACCGCCGCTGTTCTCCAAGCGGGATGCACAGGGCCACCTGATCAAGCAAGCCTATGGGCCGTGGATCGCTACCGCCTACAAGGTCCTTGCCAAGGCCAGGCGCCTGCGTGGCACGCCGCTGGACGTTTTCGGCTACACCGCCGAGCGCCGTGGCGAGCGCTCAGCCATCGGCAAGTTCGAGCTGCTGATGTGCCAGGTCGTCGGCATGCTCACGAAGGAACGCTTGCCTACGGCGCTGGCATTGGCTCGTCTGCCCCAAGGGGTTCGCGGCTATGGCCATGTGAAGGAGCACAACGCCGAGGCAGCCCACGCACAGCAGCGCAAGCTGCTGGCCGAGTTCTACGCCACTGTTCCGGCGCCCACATCGACCCCTGCGCAGGCAGCGCGCGCGGCTGCCTGACCGCCATGCGCATGACTTTTACAAGGATTTCCCATGACGCATCTTTCCACCCTTGGCCCAGGCGTCACGCAACCGTGTGAGGCACCGATGTGCAGCCTCGACGCCATCTTTGCCAACAACCGGGCCTGGGCGCGCCAGTGCGTGCAGGCCGACCCGGACTTCTTCACGCGGCTGGCTCGCCAGCAAACACCACGCTACCTGTGGATCGGCTGTTCTGACAGCCGGGTACCGGCCAACGAAATCGTGGGTCTTGCACCCGGCGAGGTTTTCGTGCATCGCAACATTGCCAACGTGGTGGTGCATTCGGACCTGAACTGCCTATCGGTACTGCAGTACGCGGTGGAAACCCTCAAGGTCGAACACGTCATGGTGGTAGGCCATTACGGTTGCGGTGGCGTGCAGGCTGTGGCCGAGAAGCGCTCCGCGGGCTTGGCCGACAACTGGCTGCGCCATATCGAGGACGTCGCCTTCAAGCACGAGTTGCGCCTGGGAGCAGCGTTGGATGACGAAACACGCAGCAAGCGCTTGGTCGAGCTCAACGTCATCGAGCAAGTGGCCAACGTGTGCCGCACCACCATCTTGCGCCGGGCTTGGTACCGCGGTCAGCGCATTGAGGTCCACGGCCTCGTCTATGGCTTGGCCGACGGGCTGCTGCGTCGCGTGGGTGTCAGCGTTGGCAGTGGACAAGCATGGGACGAGTGCTATCACGCATCACTGCAGAGCCTGGGCTGAAAGGGGCAAGGCACCAGGCCGCTTCAGAAGTTGTGCTGCACCCCTACGTCAAATCCGTTGCGGTCTGCCGTAGCATCGCGGTCCCGCGCGATGTTCAGGTAGACGAAGGTGCGCTTGGAGAAGTTGTAGTTGTAGCCTAGTGCCATCTTGCGGCTGATCGGGAGGCTGGCGCTGGTGTTTCTCAGGTCACCGTAAACGACCTTCAGGCGTCCCCCACCGACGGGCATGTGAGCACCCACAACCCAGCTGCGGCGCTCCTCCTGGGTGTTCGTCTCACCCTGACCGTAGCCGGCGGACAGCGTCACCGGACCGAGCACCGCGCGCATTGCAGCGAAGTGCCAAACGTCATGCACGCCGCCCGGGTTCTCGTAGCTGTAGCCCAGGAAAAGCGGTCCTGCTTGGTACCAGGCGCTGGCACCCACGGGATGCTCGGCGGTTAGCGGCCCTGGCAGGGTAGCCGAGTTCGGATTCGTGTCGCGTGCCCATTGCGCCACGAAACTCAAAGGTCCGGACTCGACCTTGTAGCTGATGGCGCCATCGTTGCGTACCGTGCCGATATTGCCATTGCCAAACGCAACCATTGACGAGACGCCGGTGTGGATGAACGGGTCGGGTGCCATCTGCACCTCGACGTAGCCAGCGATGTAGTCGCGCCCCATCGTTACGGTACCCCAGGGGCCCTTCAACCCGAGAATCGACTGTCCTTGGAAGAACCGTGCCGTGGTCAGCTCGCCAGTGTCAGACTTGAAGCGATTCTCCAGCCAGTAGAACGCGCTCAGGCCGTTGCCCAGGTTCTCCGAGCCCCGCAGTCCGAAGCGGCTTTGTGCGCCTTCGCCAAGCCCCTTGTCGCCCCTGGCCGTCTTCGTGCCGATCTTGTTGACATAGCCGGAATCGATCTTTCCGAACAGGACCACGGACGATTGCGCGGACGCCAGGCCCGCGCCTGCGGCCAACATGACAGCGGACAGGACGTGTTTGATACACATGTAACTCCCCGAAAAAATGAAGGTCTTCTCACCGGATGACGCCGGCGATGCTGAGCAGCCGCGGCATTGCGGATGGGACCGCAGTGCAGTTCATAGGCGAATGGCAACGGCGTAGGCGCATGTGGCCTCAATGCCCGGCCCAAGAACAGCGGGCACTGTGAAGCCGGTTGGCCGTCAGCGGCCGCGAGCGCGCGTCACTCGGGCTGGATGCCCGCGTCGCGGACGATCTGGCCCCACGAGGCGCTTTCGTCAGCTTGAAACTTCGCGAATCGGCCGGGCGGCAAGAAAAAAGGAACGGTGCCCAGCTTGGCATAGGCAGCCGTAGCCTCGGCGCTGCGGGAGGCCTTTTCCAGGAGCTCGCCAAGTCGTCGCACCACGTCGGCCGGTGCCTTCGCTGGCAGATACGCCCCCAGCCAGAAACTGATGTCCATGCGCTTGACGCCAGCTTCTTCGAAGGTCGGCAGGTCTGGAGCGAACGGGCTGCGCGCCGTATCGGTCACACCGATGGCCACCAGCTTGCCTGAACGCACGTGTGGCATCCCGGACAGGTCCGTGAATGCCATGTCGACCTGGCCGCTGATCAGATCCGGCATCGCCGCGTTGCCGCTGCGGTACGGTATGCCGACGATGTCCAGACCGGCCGACTTGCGCAACACCTCTGCCGGCAGTCGGCTGGTGATGCTCGTGTAGGCAAATGTGTACTTACCCGGCTGTTTCCGCAGCAGTTCAATGAAATCGCTGATGCGGCGCACCGGCAGCTTTTCCGGGTTGACGTACAGGATCATCGGGCCCTTGGCAACGGTATTGACCGGCGTGAAGTCCGCCACCGGGTCGTAGCTCAGTTTCTTGAATACATGCGGGTTGCCGGTGAAGGCAACGTTGCCCGTGACCAGGATCGTGTACCCGTCCGCGGACGCTTTCGCTACGGTCTGCGCTGCCAGCATCGAGCTGGCCCCAGGCTTGTTCTCCACGATTGCCTGGACACCTGAGGTCCTGGCAACCTCGGCGGCCAGTGCGCGCACCAACACATCAGGTGCTGCACCTGCAGTGAAGGGCGTGACGAACGTCAGCATCCGGTCAGGGTAGCCCGCAGCTGCCACGGACGTCGAGAGCGCTGCAGATGCCAGCCCTGCAACAAGCAGGGCCACGGGACGCAACTTTCTAAACATTTTCATTGTTGTTTTCTCAACTTTGTGGCGCTTTTATGATGAAAGCGTGTGGGAAAGGTCGAACTCGTGAAAACCCTCATGGCGATAGCTGTGCGCGTTTCATCGATACGTCGGGTGGCCTTGCAACACGAGCCTGGCTAACACGGCCTTTGGTCGCATGAGCATTCAAGTCACGCAGCGGGCCGGTTGGCTGTCTGCGCTGGTGGGAGGCTTCGTTCGTGCAGATGCCTGCGGTGCATCCGAAGCACGCAGATCAGGCCAAGCGATGACAACATGGCTGCAACCAGGAACACCGATGGAAAGCCAAGGCCGGTAGCTACCAATCCCATCAGTGGGCCTGCCATCCCGACTGCAAGATCGAAGAACAGGGAAAGCGTACTCAGCGCTGAAGTTCGACTGGCTTCCGGAGTGCGTGCCAATGTCTCTACGCCCAGTCCCGGATAGACCCAGGAGACACCAAGACCGGTCAGCATGGCTCCCAGAACCGCTACCGCGGGCACAGGAGCCAGCCAGATCAGCAGCAGGCCGACGGTCTGGATGGCCATGCAGGCAGACACCACCCGATAGCCTCCGAAGCGCGGGACCACGTTGGGCGTCGAGAGTCGGGCCACGATGAAAGCGATGCCGAAACCCGTAAGGCAGTAGGCTGCATTGGCCCAACCCAGGCGGTCGAAGTACAGGGCGACGAACGCCGTGAGACTGCCGAATCCCACTGAACTGCACGCCAAGGCAAGGCCGTTCGGAAGGACGGAGAAAAAGATATTGCCAAACGGCAGCCGCTTTCCCGGTACCAGCGGAGCAGCCTGCTTGGTCAGCGCGTAGCCCAGTGCGGTGAGGCCCAGCACGGCCAAGGAAAGGCCAATCCCCGCCATACCGAAGTGCTGGTGCACGAGCACACCGACGGGCGCACCGACGGCCGTACCTCCATAGGAGGCAATTCCGTTCCAGGACATTACACGCGTGGCCTGTGAGGTGCCATGCAGGCCGATGGCCCATGTGCAGCACGGCGTGGAAATCAGAGCTGCGGACGCACCCTGGACCGCCCGCGCAGCAAGCAGCAGGCAAAGGCTCAGTGCCGGAGCATTGCTCAGCAACACCGCCAAGCCGGTAAGCCCTCCGGTCACGACCAGCCCGGTCAGGCCGCACAGCACTGCAGTCTTCGCCCCGAACCGGTCCGCAACGTTTCCAGCCAGTGGCCTGGACAGCAACGACACGATGTACTGTGTGCCGATCACAACGCCAACAAGCACGGAGCTGAAGTCCAGCTCCTTGAGCACGTAGCCCGGCAGCACGGCAAGCGGGAGTCCGTTGCATACGTACGATGCAAAATTGAAGCAGACCAACGCAACGATGGCCACAGCGATTGGACGGGACGGACGCGGTGATTCGCTCATGCACTCTTCAAGGGCGCTGGAGAAAGAGCGGACCGAATCCTGCCGCGCTTCGCCATTCATTGGTGATCGTCAGTGTCAGTGGATGGCCGGCCAATGACGATGGTGTGCGCATTGCTGCTGGGTTCAAGTTGACTTCGCGCCCACCGTCGCCGTAGATGAGCCCGCAGCCGACATGTCAATGCGTGTCGAGACACATGCCGCTCAGCATGCCAAGCCCGCCTGCTCATCAGGAACGCCGCCAGCGTCCGCGATAATATAAGACAGTTTTAGAAAAACTGTCTACTAAAGTGAACCTGTTTCTTGCGTTCTCCATGGCTGAGCCGGCCCGCCTTCCACCTCGGGCAGCCAACCTGTAGCAGGCGGCCAGATGGCTTGGCGCCCGTCGCTGCCAGCACGTATTGTTCGCTAGTGGGCGGCCCCAAGAGGGCCCGCGTTCGCTGCCCAAGATCGAGCTTGGTAGCCATGTCGCTTGGCTTGCAGGCGGAGCCTGTACTGCAGTTGTTCCCAGGGCCGTTGGCATCATCCACGTCCGTGAAGCATCGCAGCGGTCAGTCCGGACACCGCGCGCGCAGGCCCTGTGGTCCCAAGCGGCTGCTTGCCGGTTCGGCCTGCACTGCTCGGGCGAGTCCGCATCGGCCTTCTCGACCAGCCGGGGTAACGCTCGCGAGCGTGTTTTCAGGCCTCTTCGTCAATGGCCCCACGCACAGGCCGTCGCACTGGGCGGAGAGAACTCGCGGCTTGTAGGCCGCGCGACGTGGCTGCCAGATCGATGGCAGTACGTTAGGTCAAGTGGTGCCGACGCTGGCTTGCTGCCATGATGAGGTAGCGCTGATTACCGCGTACGGGAACTGCCACAGCCTGCACACCGACGCCTGCAACGAGTGGTTTATCGAGGTCGGTCGATAGCGGCTGTGAGCGAGCCATGGCAAGGCGGGAAGCTTGAGCCAGGGCACCTTCGTGACCGTGGCGCACTGTGCACCTTACGCATGAAGTGCCGACCAAACATGCAGTTTTCAATTTTTAAAGTAGACGAAAGGAACAACATGAAGCTTGAACGCATCGGTGTCATTGGAGCGGGCACCATGGGCAACGGCATCGCGCAGGTGTGCGCCGTGGCCGGGCTGCAGGTGGTGATGGTGGACATCTCGGACGAGGCGGTGCAGCGCGGCGTGAAGACGCTCGCCGGCAGCCTGGAGCGCCTGGTCAAGAAGGAAAAGCTCACGGCCGCGCAGAAGGACGAGGCCCTGGCCCGCGTGCAGGGCAGCACCGACTACGCGGCGCTCAAGGACGCGCAGATCGTCATCGAGGCCGCCACCGAGAACCCCGACCTGAAGCTGCGCATCCTGCGCCAGGTCGAGGGCATCGTCGGAGACGAGGCCGTGATCGCGTCCAACACCTCGTCCATCTCCATCACGCAGCTTGCTGCGGTGCTGAACAAGCCCGAGCGCTGCATCGGCATGCACTTCTTCAACCCGGTGCCGCTGATGGGGCTGCTGGAGCTGATCCGCGGCCTGCAGACCTCCGACGAGACGCACGCGCTGGCGTCGGCCTTCGCGCAGGCGGTGGGCAAGACGCCGGTGACGGTGAAGAACAGCCCCGGTTTCGTGGTCAACCGCATCCTGTGCCCGATGATCAACGAGGCCATCTTCGTGCTGCAGGAGGGCCTGGCCACGGCCGAGGACATCGACGCGGGCATGAAGCTGGGCTGCAACCATCCCATCGGCCCGCTGGCGCTGGCGGACCTGATCGGGCTGGACACCATGCTCAGCATCATGGAGGTGTTCCACGAGGGCTTCGGCGACACGAAGTACCGCCCCGCGCCGTTGCTGCGCGAGATGGTCCAGGCCGGCCGCTTGGGTCGAAAGAGCGGACGCGGCTTCTATAGCTACGACTGAAGGCGTGGCCCGACCGCGCACGGGTGAAACGCGTGGTCATGCCATTTCCATGGCACTGCCGAGACAAGATGCCCGAGAGTGGTGCTCTACAGGCTCGCCGTGCCATGCTCGACGCCATCCTCCGGTGCCCGCAGCCGCCGTTGAAGCTGCTGCGGTACACGCCGTCAGTCAGGGAACGGAAATGACAATGCGTGCTGAAGGAAACCGATCACGACAACGCCCGCATACGTCTTGTACCGCCATTAGATTGATGTCTATGCATCCAATTTCACATAAATATCATTGTAGTGGTTGCGTTAGCAACTACATTGGCAGCCACTACTGCTGCTCGTTCAGTGCTGAAACGTCGCTCTGGTCAAGCAATTGGCCAGCGTCACGCAACAGCGCATGTCGACCGCCATAGTTGTCCTGGGACAGCAACTTTATGAGCCGGAGCAGCCAGCCGCCGGCAGGCGTCTCGCACCGCGATGCCGCGCGCAGCCACAGCCCACAGGCTGCCTCCATCGCTTGTCCGATGTCGCCGTAGGAGTCGTCGACACGCTCGAAGAAGTCGGCATCGGCCTCGATGAACGTTTCGGCCAGTCCCAGCGCCGCGCTCGGACCCTTGGCAGTCAACTCGCGCTCAACCTGCTCCAGGTCCTACTGAAGGTTCCATGCTTGGCACGCGACCGTTCCAAGCGCCCGGAGAGAACATGAAAAAGCCATGCATTGCATGGCTTCTTCTTCATTCCTGCTCGGTGAACGTTCGGTGAACGTTCGTGGAGCTTGGGTCAACTCAGGTGCTTGCCCACCAAGCCCGTCATCTCGAACATCGTCACCTGGTCTTTGCCCATGACGGCCTTCAAGAGACCGTCGCAAAGGATGTTGCGCTTGTTCGCCGGGTTCTGCAGGTTGTACTGCTTGATGTAGTCCCAGATGCGCTTGGTGACTTCGGTGCGGGGCAATGGTTCGGCTCCGAAGATGGCAGCCAACGCTGGGTTGGGCTTCAAGGTCTTCATGAAAGCGCTGCTCTTCTGGGTCTCAACTTTTGCCACAAACGAATCCGTCTGTGCTGTTGGCGGACCGCGACGGTGCCTCAAAAACGACTGGCGTCCTACGGCTCGCTGCGGCCCTCATCTGGGAGTCCCGGCTTGCCCACGCGCGCTGCGCTCAAGGGCACAGCCACGCGAGCACAATCCGCGGGCGGCAACGTCGTCACAAGCCCTAAGTCCGGCTCAGGTGCAATGGCGACAAATGCATTCGGTCGGGGGTTAAGCCGAAAGCCCTCAAATGGAATGTTTCAAGCGGCCATGGCCGAGTCACCTCACTCATTGTTCAATTATATTTGACTTAAAATTTGGTAAGCATTCAAATAAGGACTATGTCTCGTGCTCCGAAGTTGACTCGCGAAATGCCCCCGGCCATCACGAAGACGCTCGCGGCGTTGGGCGCCAATCTGCGCCTGGCCCGCGAACGTCGTGGGATGACGATCCGCGACTTGGCAGCTCAACTCAATGCCTCGGTGCCCACCATCATCAGCCTTGAACGGGGCGAGGCCTCTGTGTCTATGGCCGTTTATGCTGCGGCCCTGCTCTTTTACGAACGGCTGGAGTGGCTGCCCGACCTCATGGATCCGCAGTTTGACCGGGAAGCGCTGCGCATTGAACTCGCCGGTATCCGCCCCAGAAGCCGTCGGTAAACACCCCAGAGCCTGAGCCATGCTGCCAAGCAGCCGCTTCTGGATGCACGAGTAAAGTAGTGGCGCAATACTCGCTCGACCACAAGCTGGGTTCTTGTTCACAGGGTCATCATGAATGGTTGGACCGTCTGCTTGGTTCAGGACTACGGGGGAATCACTTGGCAAAGCCTGACTGGCAAATGAAGCGTCGTGACAGCAGCCGTGACCGCGGCCGTGCGCAGTCCTCGCGCGCTCCGATGCGCGATGACGTCGTTTTGCAGATTGGGGCCAACGGCCGGTCGGAAGCGCCACGGCAAAGCAACTTCAAACCCCCTGTGCCCAAGCAAGGCGTCAACGGCGCTTTGCGTGCGGCCAATCTGAGGCTGTTGCTGGACAAGGCGCCGGTGCGCGAAGCCTTGGCGCTCGTGGCGGAAGTGCCCCTGGAGCGGCTGGAAGTCATGTCCAAAGGCGGCCTGTGTCCCGATGAGACCGCCTTCCATATCGAAAAGACCCTGAAGCTGCCGGGCAAGTGGCTCGATGGGCTTAACAGGGAGGTGCCCGAGCGCACCCTGGAGTTGTTGAAGCATCCGGAGAAAGCCGGTCTGAATGACGACGACGTTGATGACGAAGCAGCGTCCGTGCCGGCGGTCGCGGCCGCTGCTGCCCCATCTCGGTCCGCTAGCGCGACATCCGCCCTGCCTCAACCAATGCCGAGCACGACCAAGCCAGCTGTCAACGGTGCTTCGGCGCAGCACGGCCAAGTGGTCCCCATCGGCTCGGCAGCATCGGCCAAGGCGGCGCAGGGGACTCTTTCCCTCGTAGCGGACAACGCACCATCCATCGCTTCCGATGAAGACATGAAAGCCACCAGGACTCCAGCGGCCCAAGCAGCCAAGCCGACCACCGCTTCCGCGGCCGTGGAGCCGCGTCCGTCTGTGACTGCGGCCCGCTCGAAGTCCGCACCCAAAGCGGACCGCACTGCGCCAACGCCTGAACTGCGCCAGCGGAACTTGAGCCTTCTGCTCCAGGGCAAGGGCTCCAAGAGCGCCATGGCACGCGTCATCGGCATCAGTCAGCCGTACATGTCCACCATTGCCAATGGCGGAAAGGTCCTGGACCAGGACTTCTGCCGCAATATCGCGCAGGCGCTGGGCATGCCCGAGGACTGGTTCGAGGCGCCTCGCACGGTGGCAGACATCCCGGCCGTGGCCCTCCGGCGCCTGGCCCCCCTGCCGCGTGGCAAAGGGGCCGGCGCAGACACCACCTTGACCAGCGACACGGCGCCAGCCCAGGCCACTGAAGTGGATACGGCAGAAAGAGCGGCGCCCAAAGCCGGCTTGGCAGCGGCCCATCCCAGTGAGGCGGCCACCGCCGCGACCGGTACCACTGAAGAGAGGGCTGTGATCGCCAGCGTGCCCAGTGAGCAAACTGGGGTCCAGGAAAAGAACCCGGGCCGCCAATCTGCGCTCCAAGGCGACAACAAGCAGCGCGGCAACACCACTGGCCCGGCCTGGGACGCTGCCCGCATGGCTGCAGCGGCCCCGGTACAAGCTGACCTGCTCTCAACAGTGGAGCCAGAAGTTGGGCTATCGGCGCCAGCAGTTCCACCGGCGCCGCAAGCCGATGTCATCGCGGCTCCATCCAAAACCTCGAATCCTGAGCTACTGAAGGCTGCAGTCGCGGCCGCTGCTCCTCAGACCTTGCCTGCGGCGCGCGACATCGCGCTGGTATCTGCGCCGCCGTTGATCCTTGAAGGAGGGCTGGCGCCCATCACCGAGGCGCTCATCAAGATCCTGGCGTTGAAGGACCGGCAAGGCGCGCTCTCGGAAGACAAGGCCTTCGAATTGCTGGGAGCGGTGCGCGTGCTCTGAGTGGCTGCGGCCAATGCGCTGAGTACATCGCCCGCGCGCAGACCGCGTACGGCACCGGTGGAGCGTGAACAGGCGCCTCACCAAGACTCAAGATGGCGGACTGGTCCCCGGAGTACGCTTGGCACGACGCCGCCCTTCGCCGCTTCGACATTCGCGGCATGACTTGGCAGCAGCACCAGCACAGGAAAACCACCGAAGCATCAGCGCGATGCGGCGGCCCACTGCATCACGAGCGCGGGCTCAGCGCCGAAGCGCTCGCGCAGGGCAAAGATTTCGTGCCGGACTTGCCGCAGGCTCATTTCCCCACGGGAGGCACGACGTTCCAGATCAGCCATGGCTGAGAGGTATTCCGCGGGAGGCGCTTTGGCAGGCGGGCGAGAAAGCGAATTGCTATCCATGATCGGAGTCTGGTTGGAGAGGGTGACCGCGATGGCGCTCATCCAGCCAGATGGCCGATGAACGCTTCAACTACCGGTGTGAACCATGGTGACCATTCTCCTTGCCCAGACGCGGCCGTCCATCGCGGCAATCACGTAATCCCAAACCCTCGCCCGGTGTGGTGTGCGTCGCCCCAAGAAGTCGCAACGTTTTGGCCCGACATCTCAAGGTTTGCCTGCGAGCGGATCGACGATGTAGTCGATAGCGCCCGGCATCTCGGTGCAGCTGGTGCCGTCGCACGGCGGGTCGACCGCCGTGCGCACGCGGTCACCGCAGCCGCGGCAAGCAGCGTGCACCGCCCTGCTCACCTCATCACCGTGGGCATGGCACCACGGGCCGCAGCCGTGCCTGCAGTAAACCCTTCAGGGTTCTTGCACCAACCAGTGCGCGACGGTCTGCGCCAGCGCACGCTCTGCCTCGCTGCCATCGCAGCCAGCAGTTGGGGAAGCCAGATGCTGCTCAAGCGACCACCCCTCGGGGCGGCCGGCCTCCCACCAGGCCTTGGCAGCGGCGGCCAGCGCCAGCAACTGCGGCGACGCATCGCAAGCCTCATCACCACCGGCATTCGCGGCCGGGCCACGGGACGCCTTGGCGTTCGCAGGACCCGGGCCGAAGGCGAACTGCAACATCATCCCGACAGGGCTGGGTCGATTCACGGAAGCCCTTTCAAATCTCGTCCAACCCGGTCAATGTACCGCGCGCCTGCAACATCCGTAGAACGGGTCATGTTTTCCTGCGAGTGCAGCAGCGCAGCCGCCACAGACTGATGGATGCCACGTCGAGTCCCCTGCCCGCTGGGCCGTCCAAAAGAATCGAGCGCGTAAAAGG
Organism: Azohydromonas lata; assembly: GCF_034427735.1. Classification (NCBI taxonomy): domain Bacteria; kingdom Pseudomonadati; phylum Pseudomonadota; class Betaproteobacteria; order Burkholderiales; family Sphaerotilaceae; genus Azohydromonas; species Azohydromonas lata. Next base: position 142,506 of record NZ_JAXOJX010000001.1, on the reverse strand, counting down.
CAATAATCCTCGACTGTCACAACACCCGCGCACCCGTTGAGGGAGTAACACTGCCATGCCGACCAAGAAGATCGCCGCTGCCAAGAAGGCCGTCGCCACCAAGTCTGCTGCGAAGCAGGCAGCACCCGTTGCCAAGAAAGCGGCAGCGAAGAGCGCTGCGCAGCCGGTGGCTGCAGCCACGTTCCGCACCAAGATCGACGTGGCCAACCTCGCGGTCGGTGCCAAGACCGTCAAGCAACTTGCCCGCGCTTTTGCCAAGCTCGCGCAGACGCTGGCCAAGATGGACGAGAGCGGCGCCGTGAAGCTGGAGCAGCCGGTGACGGCCAAGGGCGCGCACCTGGCCACGACGGACGCCAAGGCCGCCAAGCGCTTTGGCATGGAAGAAGGCCGCGCGCCGCGGGGCGCCAAGACCGCCGCACCGGCGGTCAAGAAGGCCGCTGTGGCCGCAAAGGCTGCACAGACGCCGGCCCCGGCCCCGGCCCCGGCCCCGGCGAAGAAGGCTATCGCCAAGAAGGCGGCGGCCAAGAAGTCGCCCGCGCAGGCTACTGCCTCGGATGCGGGCCCGGTGACTGCTGCGGCTGACACCGCCACACCCGCTGCGAAGAAAGCCGCGGCCAAGAAAGCACCCGCCAAGAAGGCTGCTCGCAAGACCGCTGCTGCCAACGGATCGGCCAAGATCCAGCGCGCCGCTGGTGGTGAATCAGCCGCTGCGCCCGAGGCACCGCCGGCCACCGACACCCCGGGCGCTGAAGCGGCCGCATCCTGACGGCTACGACCATCCTGAGGGCGCACTACTCCACTGCCCTGCGGAACTCAGGTCACGGGGCAGGGAATCCCATGGGCGCACTGCTGAAGCCAGCACACAGGGGCGAATATCCCGGCATGGCAACGGCACAGGGAGAGCGGACATGAGACAGCTGCGCGTGACCGTCCCCGATGGCGTCGAGTTTGCGGACCTGCATCTGTCACGCGACGTGGAGCATGGCCGAGTGCGCTTCAGCATGGCGCCCATCGAGGCGATCTGCGAGGCCAGCGACCTGGATCTTGCAGAACTCGTGGAAGGACCACAGCCGCTCGTGGTGCTGCTGATTGCCGCCTGGTACCGCACGCACATCAACGAGGGCGGCGCACCGGACGCGGTGCAGGAAGATCTCATCGAGGAAGCGCGGCTGGAGATGGAAAGGGGTGGCGGCTTCGCTTACCCCCCAGGGCACGCCTGAGCCAGGCAGACGCGGTCAACTGCCGAGCCGCGGCGCCTCGGCCAAGCGCGCACGCACCGTCCACCTGGGTGTGACAAGGCCGCAACGAGGGCGCGGGCGCGGGCCGGACGGCTGGCAAAGTGCCACGCCATGTCTTCGACGTCCACGCCGAAGCCGCCAGCGCTGCTTCAGGCCTTCTATACCCGGCTGTCCTAGCGCTACGGTGCACCGGGCGTGCGCCTGCTGCGCATTCCCGGTCGCTGGATGGTGTTTCGCACGCTGAGCTGGCAGCGGGAATCGAGCGCGCGGTGATCTGCATCGAGCCGCCCCAGGACCACACCGTAGAGGACCTGATCGAGCTGGAATCCAGGGCGGCCCTCGTGGTCGGCGAGGACCACAATGCGACGCTGGCTGCGATGCACCTGGCTCAGAGGACGCCGCCCGGTGGGCGACGCGCAGGACGCGCCGTTGACGCCAGAGCTTGCCCTCTCGGTGTGGAACCTGGAACACCCGGTGGCGCTGACAGGCTTCATCGAGCTCGATCAAGCCGGCATACCCATGCGCATTGGCCTTCCTGACACCCTGCCCCGCTTCTGAAGCTCCAACGCAGCGAGGGCTGCTCGGGCGCGTGTTCACAGTGCACACCGTCTCACAAGGCATGGCCATTGCGAGGCCATTCCCGGGTGCTGGACAGACCCAGGGCGGCGCCGGATGGTAGTCGCTGCAACGCATTGCACTCCATGAATACCGCAGAGCCTTCGGCGCGCTCCTGCGTGTCGCCGGCGATGAGAGGCCGCCCAAAGCCGCTCGAACTCTTGCAATCTCAACGATCGACCCCATCTTGAAAGCCCGCTCTGACGCGAGATGACATGGCTGCACGTGAAACCGACACCAAAACGAAGATCTCCAATGACGGACTGCGCTACACGGCCAAGAAACCCGGTTCGATTTTTGGCTCCGTCACCATGGGCAGCGCCTCGGCCACCATGTCGTGTTTCAAGTGTGGTCAGCACCGCCCCGTGTCGGAACTGGTGACCAAGAAGATATTGGGGCGCAATCAAAAGGTCTGTGCCGGGAGCTGCCAGAGAAGAGCTTGAATCGCGGTGGCGGAGCCACGGCACGACAGCGGAGCCTCACCGCAAGCTGCGCGAGGTAGCCCATCTTTCATGCATTGACCGGCATCGCCCAAGAGCGCATCACGAACGGCGCTTCGAGCCTATCAGCTGCGCAGCGTGGCCGGCCAGCCGAGCACTGGCAGTTCGCCAAGGCACATGCGAAGTGCGGCTCCTGGCGGCCTGCGCGTGCGTGCCAGCGCTGCGACAACAAGCACCCGTGAAAATTGGCACCTTGCCTCGCCGCTTGCACGCTGATGACGATAACGATGACTGAAGAGGATGCCCGTTTACTGCGCGAAGCAGCGCCGCAGGCTGAAGCCCTGGGCAGCTTGACCCCCGCGCAGCTGGAGGTCATCGAACGCCGCAACTGGTTCCGGCTGCTGGCGCCGCGCTCGCTGGGTGGCATGGAGCTGGCGCTGCCGCAGGCCGTGCGGCTGGAAGAGGCCATTGCCGAGGCCGACGGCAGTTGCGGCTGGGTGGTGACGCTGTGCGCCGGCGCGGGCTGGTTTGCCGGCTTCGTGCCGCCGGCGCTGGCGCGCGAGGTGGTGGCCACGCCCGGCATGTGCCTGGCCGGCAGCGGCGCGCCTACCGGCGTGGCCGAGCGCACGGGCGAGGGCTGGCGCATCAGTGGCCGCTGGGGACACGCCACCGGCGCACCGCACGCCTCTCATTTCACTCTCAACGCCGTACTGCATGAAAACGGCCAGCCGCTGCCTGATGCATCCGGCACGCCGCGCGTGCGGGCTTTCATCGTGCCGGCCACTGGCGTGCAAGTGCGGCCGACCTGGCAATCCATCGGGCTGCGTGCCAGCGCCAGCCATGCCTTCGAGATCCGAGACCTGGTGGTGCCGCCTACGCACGCGTTCGACATCGCGCCCGCGGTGGCCACACACCCCGGCGCGCTCTACCGCTTCCCCTTCGACGCGCTGGCATACGTGACGCTGGCCGCGAACCTGGGCGGCATGGCGCGCGGCTTCCTGCGCAGGGCCACGCCGCTGGTGCTGGAACGCCGGGTCGGGCCCAACCAACAGCCCCTGGGCGCGCGACTGCAGGTGCGGGCCCAACTGCAGTCGTCCTTGCAGCAGCTTGATGGCGCACGCGGTGAGTGCCTGGAGTTGTTGGACGCAGCCTGGAGCCAGGTTGAGCGCGACGGCGGGCGCATCGACGAGAAGCCGCTGCGCGACGCGGCACTGGCCTGGGCGCGCACGGCGCGCGAGGCGGTGGATGGCGTTTACCCCTTGTGCGGCCTGTCCGCCGCCGATCCGCGCACGGAGCTCAACCGGGTCTGGCGCGACCTGCACACGGCCACGCAACACGCGATGCTGCTGTCGTAGCCCGGGGACGCATAGGCGGCCGATCGGCGACGCCATGAAGGCCAGTAAACCGCGTCCCACCCAGCTTTGGCCCTTTTCCTGCGCTGGCGGTGCCCTCACCGGCTACGCCAACTCCGCCAGCAAACCTACCTCGACGCAAGGTTCGTAAAGCTATTCTGTTGCGCCACCGTGGCCTTGTGCATCCGTTCCTTGCCGCGCGTCAATCAAGTTGAGAACCTCTCATCCACATCATCGCGCCACACATTGCCATCGCCTCTGATGCGTTGTCGCGCGATGCCAGGCGGCCACGCTCCGGTTTGACTTCCATCCTGGTCGTGGCAAACCGGTGCTCTGCCTGTTTCTTGTATGCCAATGCCGCTGGAGAGGAAATTTGAGCGGCTATTGCGCACGGCAAAGCTTCGGAACCCAATACAGAAGTCTTCGCGGTCGTTTCCGTTATGCGCCAGTTGCGCACGTTGGATCGGGCCCGATGCTTTCCCACAGGTAGCTGTCATACCTGGCGTCTCAAGGCGCGAAGTCAGCCATAGAGCACTGTGTCGCAACCGCGGCACGACGTAGTCCGCATCAAGCCGTGCCTGCCAAGGCACCCATGGCCAATGGAGCTGCCTCGACCGGGGCGCTTCTGAAGCTGCTGTCGTGAGGGTCGCACTTCACATGCCCAGACCGTGCTGTCAGGCGCGGTGCTGAGCGCCAGCATTTGCGGCATCACCTGCACGTGACGAGTTCACTGGCTGTCTTCGCAGACAGGCCAGTCGCCGCGCCTTCCCGCCTTGCGAGGAAGACGTCCAGCTCATGCGGCGGCACACCCAACCGACCGCATGCCTACGACGCCCCGCTGCGGGCGTCACCAACGAAGCGCACTTGATCCGCGTTGTGCTGCTCCCAGGAGCAGTTGCACGCGGCCGGCTCGCGCTTTTCATCCATCAAGCCTTACGGAGCCCGAGATGAGCAATCAAGATGATTTCGAAGCGCGAGTCCGTGAAGTGAAGGCGAGAGCCCACGGCCACTGGACGGGGATCTTGGTCGCCCTGGGGGTCGATCCGAAGATCCTGAACCGCAAGAACCAGCCGTGCCCCATGTGCGGCGGCACCGACAGGTTCCAGTACACGGACAAGTTCCAGGAAGGGAACTACTACTGCCGCTCCTGCGGCGCCGGCGGCGGGTTCAAGCTCGCTCAGCACATCCTTGGATTGAGGTTTGGCGAGGTGCTCGAACGCATCGAGCAGCAGGTCGGACGTCTGCCATCGAAGCCGGTCGGGCACAGCGGCCCGTCCGCGCAGCGGATGAAGCAGCTGTGCCAGCGGATTTGGCACGAGGCACGCCCCATCTCCGCCGGGGACGAGGTGGACCGGTATCTGCGCAATCGTGGCCTGATGCTGGAGCACTACCCGCGCACGCTGCGCTTCCATCCCGAATTGGGGTACTACAGGAAGGAAGGCAGCGGGAAGTCCGTGAAGGTCGCCACCTACCCGGCCATGCTGGGTTGTGTTCAAGGCCCTGACGGACACGGCATCACGCTGCACCGAACCTACCTCAGCGACGGTGCCAAAGCCTTGGGCGAAGAGTCCAAGAAGCTGCTGTCCAGCGGCATCGAGGGAGCAGCAGTACGGCTGCAGGAGCCAACCGACGAGCTCGGCATTACCGAAGGAGTCGAGAACGGCCTTGCCGTGCAGCTGGCCACCGGCAAGCCTGTCTGGGCCGCGCTCAACTGCGGGAACCTGGAGCGCATTTGGATTCCGGACACGGTTCGCCGGATCTGCATCTACGGCGACAACGACGCAGACGGCGGCTTCGAGGGACAGGCGAGCGCCTACGTGCTCGCACGACGGCTGACGCGCGAGTCGAAACGCCTGCACGACAAGGGCTTGTCCCGCGAAGTGCAAGTCTTCATCCCGCGGCGCAGTGGGACCGATTGGGCCAACGTCTGGTTCGCGAAGGTTGCGAGCCTGCGCCAGGCGGCATAAGCTTGGAGGGGTGGCGATAGCCGCCTCTTCTTCAGCGGGCCTGTCCATGCGGGCCCGGTGAAGAAGTGTCTCAACTGGTAGCTGCCATACCAGGCCGCTTCTGCGGCAAAGGTAGCCTCTACGCACAGGGCACACACGCCCTACACCCGCCAGGTGCGCCAATGCGCCTGGTCCAACCCCGCGGGGACGCGCTCCCCGAGGGGGATGCCGTCCCCGTTTTTCTTTGGAGTTCCAAATGAAGAACGGACGTACTCTTCTGCAGCTCGCCGAGGAACTGCAGCGCCAACTCGCCAGCAAGCGCGACATGATCGTCCCCACGGTATTGATGGATCATCAGACCCAGGGCGGTGAGACCAGCATCGCCATCACTGCTCCCGATGGCGTGCAGAGCTACAAAGCGACGGAGTTGTTCCGTCGGCAACTTGCAGACAAGCTGAAGATTCCCTTCGGTTACTTCGAGCGCATGCGCGCCACGCAGCCTGAGCTGCTGGACCGCAACGTGAACACGTGGCTCAAGAACGAGCCCGAACAGCGCATGGTGCGCACGCTCGACGGGCAGGCTCGCGCCTACTTGTCGGACCGGTATCGCCGGCTGGACAACTACGACTTGATGGAACACGTGCTGCCGATGCTCAGGGAACTGCCTGGCGCGCGCATCGAGTCCTGCGAGCTCACGCCGGTGCGGATGTACCTCAAGGTCATCACGCCCAATGTCGAGTACGAGATCCGGCGTGGCGACATCGTCCAGGCGGGCGTTGTCATCAGCAACAGCGAGGTCGGCCAGGGAACGCTCTCGGTCCAACCCTTGATCTACCGGCTCGTGTGCAGCAACGGGATGATCCTGCCCGATGCGGCGATGCGTAAGTCGCATGTCGGCCGTACTGCCGAAGCGTCCGAGAACGAGATCACTTTGTTCAAGGACGATACGCTGGAGGCCGAGGACAAGGCCTTCTTCCTGAAGGTCCGCGACGTGGTGCAGAGCGCCGTGTCGGAGGCCACGTTCACGCTGGCCGCGGAGAAGATGCGGCGCACGCTGGGCATCCAGCTCGGCGCCGATCCCGTCAAGACGGTGGAGAACCTGGGTGTTCGCTACCTGCTCAACGAGCAGGAGCGCACTGGCGTTCTGCGCCACCTCATCAGCGGCGGGGACCTCTCCGGCTACGGCCTGGTCAATGCTGTCACGGCGTTCGCCCAGGACGTCGACGACTACGACCGGTCGACCGAGCTGGAGGCGCTGGGCGGCAAGCTCATTGACCAGAAGGCCTCCGATTGGGAGGCATTGATGGCCAAGGTCCGGCCGCTCCCGCTGGCCGTTGCGGCCTGACCGGCCTGACCGGCCTAACCAAGTCAGTAGCTCGTAAGCCAACCAACAGGGCATCACCTCCACAGGGTGATGCCCTTTTCTTTTTACCGGATGAAAACACATTCATGCGTGTTGAACATCCGGATGCCGGAAGGCACAACACCGGCTTTGTGCACAGGTACGGCCCGCCTACACTCCGTGCCCGATTCGAGCACCTTCACCACTTTTCAATCAGAACCACTCATGGAACGCAGTACCAGGCCCGAGAATCTCAGCAGTTTTAAGACGGACGCCCTGGTAGCTTTGCTTGACAGGCACGGTATTCCAGAACGCCAGCGCGTCAACACGCTGGAAAAGGCGACAGGAATCTCGTATGGCGCTGCACGGCGCCGCATGACGGGAGAAACAGGGCTTGAAGTTGCCGAAGTGGTCAAGCTGGCAGCGTTCTTCAAGGAGCCTCTGTTCCCGCTCCTTGGAGCCCTGGTTGATGATGCCGGTCATCCTGCCACGGTGTGCATTGGCGGAATGCAAATACCATGTTGCATCTGGCCTGGTCCCTCATCTTCGGAGTCACCCCGACTGGGCCTCTTCGTTGCATATCGAGGCGAGTCTGACCACTGGATCGTCGTGCCGTCAACCGAGGCCGGCGACCGCGCTACTAACGAGGTTCGCCGTATCGTGTATGAGGCCAGTTCGCTGCCCCATATTGCCATCGTGTCGCGTGACGCGGCCTTCTGCTCTGCTGCCGTGCAAGCTCTGCGTGCGCGGGGTCTTGATCCAACCGTTCATCAAGGTGCGCAAGACCTTCACCATGCGATGCAAACGACGAATTTCGACGGGTTTGTGCTTGATGAAGCGGCCCTGCCAACAGAGTTGAGAGCCGTGCTTGATGAGGTACGCAGTCGCGGCGTTGCCACACCCATCATCGTACTCACGACTCCAAGCGAGGCAGACAGCGAACAAGAGCGAGCCCTTGCCGCTGTCGTTAGCAACTACCACGTCCAGCTCTACGACAAGCCGCCGCGCATGCTGCACCTGTGCAGCGCACTTGAATTAGGGTTGAGAACAGCAGCGCGTGGCCAAAGCTGAGGAACAAGGCGCGTTGGCCGTCAGCACTCCAATTTTGCCCCGTAAAACTGCTGTCTAGCTGACAAACTTTCGTCTAGCGAATTCTAGTTTTCGAAATTCGCAAATGTAAAGTTGCACCACTTGAATGAGTGGTGGCGTCTAATGTTGCTGGTCCCTACGCTTTGCTTCAGGTTGACGACGAACGGCGAAAGTCGACCCGATGTAGCAGTTCGACATCGAATCGGCCGCATCCCACCGCCCTGGCAGACCGGAAAGTCAACATGGATGTGATGACGGACATCAAGAGGCTGAATCTCTACAGCCTCATGTGCATGAGAGACATGGCACGTGCAGACATCGCCGAGGCCATTGTCCGGTTTGGAGTCCCCCGCGATGCTCTTCAGCGCATCGGAACCATGCCCCCGCAAAGTCTCCTGGACTTGGTTCACAAGGTCGGTGAGCAAAATCTTTTCAGACCGTGTGTCGATATAGCCGTGCTGCTCGACAAGACGGAGAACAGCTCAAACGCTATCGGTAGGCAGTTGACCCCTAGACAATCCTAAAAATTTGCAGGGAATGATCAAGCGACTTTAGGTCAGCGCTTGCACGTTTGTAGTTGGCTACAGAAGTTCAAGCACTGCCGCCCTCGACCGGTGACGTGCAGCGAAAGCCGGTCGACTTGGAACAACCCGTCCAGGTTGTTCTACCGCCTGTAAAGGCAGACCGGAGGTGCACCGTGACTGAACGAGTATTGAGTGATGTCGAGCAGGTCAATTTCACGATCCTGTGCCTTGTACGAGATGCCGCGCTTGCCAACATGGCGGATGCCATCACACGGTTCAAACTCAGTGCATCAGACTTGCAGCAGTTGTGCACCATGGGGCCTGAGGGCGTCCTCGCGCTTGTCCATGCAGCCGGCAATGAACTTCTTTTCCAACCGCGCCGCGATCTCACCGGATTGCTTGAAGTTCCTACAACTGTCCTCGGAATCATGTTGTCTGCGCAACGACAAGAGCCTGCTGTTGCTGCTGAACCTGCCTTGTAAGTCCCTCTCAAAGTCTTACGCTTCTGAGAGCAAGCGCCATGTGCAGGCTCACGACCTTGGAAACCGCAAAGGAGTGCCTGCAGCTTGGTGCTAGACCGCGTACCACACGATGGCTGACGGGATTGAGCAACAAGGCGGTCTTGCGTCTGACAGCCGAAGCAAACCTCGAAATCCCGCGTGGGAGGCCGCCATACAGCGAAGAGTTCTTCCACGGCGCCGCGCCGTCCGTCAAGGCGGAAATCTGCACGTTTGCCGGCAACTACGAATTCCTGGTCGAGCAGCAAGTCTTACCCGCGCTGGCGCTCATTGGTGCATACCGGCACTACTGCGCTGGCTGCCTCAAGCCCACGTTCACATTTGACCAGGCATTTTTCGTCGTTTCCTGCTTGAGTGGCTTGTGGGCAGCGCCAAGGCGCTCACTGTTCCTGCGTCCGTGCGGTGGTTGCGCAAGCCCGCACTTGGTAAGCAACCCCGACGTGCCGACCGCGTGGTGTCCTTTCTGCGAACCTCATGCGACCAAGACCCTGGCATTGCCGTTCCTTGAGCCGGTGGTCGCGGATCGCAGAAACCTCAGCATGCAGAGCGGTGTCGCCTCTGTCCTGGAGCAGCGCATACAGGCAATACGAATGCAGGATGAGTTGGAGCGCCTGGGCGCCAGCCAGCGGCACGTCCAGATCCTGACCGGCGCTTTGGCCGACAGCGACGGTGCTTGCTGCGACGCGCGAACGGGCCTTGGCAAGGAACTGCCTCTTGAGCGCTGGAGTCTGCAAGTCAAAACTTTAGACCGTGCCGTGTTTGCCGCCCTGGCTTGCACGTACCGCCGCGTCTCGGATGGCGGATGTGCCGTTGGGCAGGCGTTCGTGGCCGCATTTCGGCATATCTCTTCGTTGCCGGGCCCCACGCCTACGCGTCTTCGGTTTGACAAGGCTTTCAATGTCATAGCGGCCCTGGACGGCCTTTGGGGTGCGCAGCGCAGGTTGGAACTCGTGGAGTGCCCAAGTTGTCAATCGCGGCATCTGGTGAGCCTTCTGGAACCCGAGCCGGCTCACTGTCCGTTTTGCCAAGTCGCTCGCCGCCCAGAAGTCTTTGGCCTCAAGCGGCGCTGAGCAAGCAGCTTTCATCGGGATTACGGGTCCTAGAGACCTCGGCTCAAGTTGGGCAAAAACGGCGGGATTTTTCGTGGACCGTCACAGCCCTGCTGCCGATGATCGGTGCCGCAATTACCAGGCACCGACATGCCGATACGCGAGCTCCTTGCGCGAATGCCCTTTCCATGGCCCTCCGCCCGGGCGCCAGCACAGGCCGTCCGTGTAGAGCCACCTATCGAGCCTGCTTCTCCTGCAGCACCGCCCGGCGGTGGCAGTGCCTTGCATGTCCGTTCTGTGGACGAGTTGCTTGCTCCACACGCTGAACTGCTCGGGCGGCTGAAGCTCTGCTACGGCTGCGACCGCGCCACCTTCGTCGCCGACCTTCTCACCCCCGCACGGGCGTATGCGGCCTACGTCGGATCGCTCCCGGCGACTCCTGACAACTACTTCTGTGAGCCAGGCGGCCTGCTGCGCTTGGGGCTCGAAGTTGGATTCGTCGCGCTCCAAGCAACGGACGGCCACATCGTGTCCGGCCGTTCCACCATCTCGACCCGTCAGCAGCTCGAGCCGCGCTGGCGCCATGCCACGTTCCTCGCCGGCCTGTGCGCTGAAATGCATCGCACGTTGAGCCACGTCGTCGTCACCGACGAGCAAGGTGAGGAGTGGCCTGCCTATCTCAAACCGCTGTCGCAATGGTTGGCGGATCGAAGCCAGGCGCGGTACTTCGTGCGGTGGCCGGTCAATGCACAGGAATTTCCGGCGCTGGGACTTTGCGCGTTGTCTCAGGTCGTGCCGCCCGCGGTGCTGCAGCACCTCGCCTCAGGCAACAGCGTTGTCGTGCCGCAGCTGATCTCGACTCTGTCAGGCAGTCCCCTACTCAGGGAGCCCAACATGATGGCCGAGATAGTGCGGCGTTCCGCAGCCCTCGTCGTCGACCGGGATCTCATCGTCTGCGCCAGCCGCAGTGGCCGGCCTGTTCTGGGCACCCACGTTGAGCGCTATGTCCTGGACGTGATGCGACGGCTTGTGGTTTCCCATCAGGCATGGGTGCCCAACGGCGATCGATCGCGCGTCTGGCTCGGCCGTGAGGGGCTGTTCCTGGTGTGGCCCAACGCCGCCAATGAAATTCGCAAGGTCTTTGAAGACGACGAGACCCCCGGCATGCCAAAAACGGCGCAGGAGGTGCAGGAGGTCTTGCTGGCGTCATCCGTTGTAGAGCCGTTTGCCCTCGATCAGCCGCTATGGACCATCACACCTCCTACCGGTGGCCAGCCTCTACAGGCGCTCAAGCTCACCACGCCGGAAATCCTGCTGCCGGTGCACGCTCAGGGGCCGCGCGCCTTGACTTCGCCTTTGGTGCAACCCGCCCCAGCGCCGGTTGCTGCGGCCGCAGCTGCGGCTACTGCGCAACGGACGGCTACAGCAGCAGCCTCCCTTGCCACGAGCTCCACGCACGCATCGCCAGGCCAGCGCCCAAGCGTGAGCACCACTCAGGCACCCATCCCGCAGGGAAGCCGGCCCGCAAGCGTGCCCGTGGCCCAGCCGGCACCAGCAGTCCACCCTTCTGCACCGGCTGTTTCGGTCATGCAGTCCAAAGCTGCGTCGGCCTCGCCGCAGCAGTCGCAATCTGGGGCTGCCTGTCCTGTCACACTGGCCTCACCCGCTGCGCCGCCTGGCGCGTCGCCGGCGCAGAGTCCTTGCCAGACAGGTGCGGTGGCGCCGGAGGCTGTCCCCGCAATCGCACCGGACCCCCAGCTTTGGCTGCCGGGCATAGGGCCTGCACCAATGCAGGCGACAGCCTCCAACCCTGAGCCTCAGGCTGAACCTGCAGATACCGCGGCGCCAATGCCTGTTGGTGGACCTCTGCCGCAGATGCCTACCGCGGCCATGCCCGGCGTGCCCGCGGCCCAGCCGCCTGACGCCGAACCGGCCCCTGCGGGCGACAGCGCCTCGGCTGCGCCAGCGCCAGCACCGGGCCAGCCCGTAGCTCCCCCTGCACCACCGCCGCCAACTGCGTTTGCCCTGCAGGCCCCGATGCGCCTGAACCGCAAGGTCCGCGACGCGCTGGTGCTGGCTGTCGAGTCGCTCAACGGCGAACCCCGCGCGGCGTCCGCCATGACCATCCCAGCCGGTGTGTTCGTGCCGCTGAGCTTCCTTCGCTCGCAACGGGTGGAGGCGCCGGTGGCGCTTCGGGAGCTTGCCGAGAACGCCATGGTGGCGACCCGAACCGATGGGCGCGCTGTCACGGAGAAGCACGAGTTCGCCGGGGAGATGGAGCTTGGCGTCGTTCTCAAGCCGGCATTCATCAAGGGCTTGGACCCAGCCGATTTCACGGTCGAATGAGCGCAGGGAGCCGCAAAGATGTTCGCACGCAAGTTCGAGATGCCATGGCGGCCTGCCTACGAGATGTGGGCTGCGTGGGCGTGGTTTGCTGGCATGGCGGTCTTTACCTACATCGGCGTCAAAGGGAATCTGCGTGCCGACGCGGCGATGCCGCTGGCCATGGCCGCGATGGCCATGGCGATGCTCCGTGCCCACCAGAGCCTCGACATCCTGGTGAAGCGCGCGTCCTTGTCGGGTCGCGCAATGCAGGTGATCACCACCCGGCGGCTTGCGTCCTTCACCAGCGACCCGGAACAGGTGTTCCTCGGCTTCGGCTTTGAATGGCTGCCGGTGCATTCGCAGCGGCTCTACGAGCTGTCCAAAATCAACTACAAGGACTACTACGTTTCGCCGCTGCTGCTTCGCGCCCTCGGCTACACCGTCAAGCCTCAGCCCGACGGCGAGATTGGCGTGCCCTACATCCACGGTGTCGAGCTGCAGGAGCGGCCGTTGTACCGGCCGCTGCAAAACTTCATCGGCGGGCTGCTGCTGGTCGGTACAACACAGTCGGGCAAGGGTGTCGCGCTGTCTACGTTCCTGACGCAAGCCATCCGCCGCGGCGACATCGTCGTCTTCATCGATCCGAAGAATTCGGAGCGACTCAAACGCGTGGTGCGCCGCGCGTGCGCCGATTACCGGGAACCCGACACCTACATCGAGTGCCATCCCGCCTTTCCGGAGCGTGGCGTACGGCTCGACTTCCTCTTCAACTGGCAAAAGCCTACCGAGGTGGCTTCGCGGCTGCAGTCCATCATGCCGGTGGATACCGGTGGCGCCTTCGCAGCGTTTTCGTGGGACGCCGTCAACGTCGTGGTCCAGGGCGTCGTCTACATCGAGGACCGTCCCAACCTGATGAAGCTCACCCGCTACATCGAGGGCGGCATCGAGTCCCTGCTGGAGGCAGCCCTCGCTCGGTTCTACGACGAACACCTTGCCGCCAACTGGCGAGAGGCGCAGGACATGCGCGAGCTCGTGGGCGCAGCGAGCAAGGGTCAGATCAAGCGGCCCTCCGACGTCACGACGCCGCAGCTGCTGGCCTACGTCATCTACTACGAGCAGCGCATCCCGGAGCCCCAGCGCGAGAAGGTTATCGACTCCATGATCCGCGTGTTCCGGCACAACAGGGAGCACTACCAGAAGATCACCGCGAACCTGCTGCCGGTGCTGTCGATGCTCACGTCAGGCGACCTCGGTCGAACGCTGTCCCCCGACCCGTTCGACCTGGACGACAAGCGTCCCATCATGAACTTCGAGAAGATCGAGCGCGGCGGCCACGTCCTGGTGCTCTGCACCGATTCCCTTCCCGACCCGGCCGTGGCGTCCGCGATCGCCGCACTGGCGATAGCCGATCTGGCGGCACGCGCAGGCATGCGCTACAACCTCGGCATCAAGGCCAGGCTCACCCTGGTGGTCGACGAGATGGCCAACGTCATCAACCGGCCGCTCATCGAGATCTTGAACAAGGGCGCTGAGGGTGGCATCAACACCATCTGCGCCATGCAGACCCTCGGTGACCTGGCGGCGCGGCTGGGCTCTGTCGACGCGGCCCGCATGGCTCTCGGCAACCTCAACAACCTCATTGCACTGCGTTCCAAGGACCGGCCGACTCAGGACTTCGTGGCCGAGACGTTCGGCAAGACAGGTATCCACATGGTGCGCGTCGGCCTCAACGAAGGCGCCGACGCGCACGTTGGTGATTGGAGCTCCGGCCGCAGCGTCCAGCTTAGCGAGTCGATGGAGGACCGGGTACCGGTCGACATGCTGGGCAAGCTGCCTGACCTGCAGTACTTCGGCATGGTGGGAGCACGTCTGGTCAAAGGCCGCTTCACCATCCTCGACCCCGAAACTGAAGAGCTGGCCCAGGCTGCATAGCTGAAGTTCACCATGAACATCGTCCGGGCCGTGCTCATCGCGGGTTTGGTGGCGCTGGTCATCGCCGTGCTGGCCATCCCGGCCATGGTCCCTCCGGCGCGCTTCCTGCAGGTCGTCAAGGCGGAACATCAGATCAACCGCAGCTTCATCACGCAGCAGGCTTCTGACAGGGTCATGCTTCGCATGCTCGACATGCAAGACGCCGCTTCTGAAAAGGCCACACCAATTGCGCCGCCCGTGCGCCCGGCCGCAGCCAATGCCAGCAGCGTTCACATCGACACCGCGGTGGTCGGCCGCCTCGGCCAAGTCGGTGACCAGTTGCTGCGCAACGACTACATGAGGTCCCTCGACGGCATGCTGCTCCTCGTGATCTATCGGCTCAGCCTGGCCTTGGAATTCGTGCCTGTCGTCTTCGTCTTCATGCTGGTTGTATTCGTCGACGGGTCGGTGCTGCGCATGGTGCGCACACGACAGTTCGTGGCGCACTCGTCCGAAGCGGCGGGCATCAGCGCCGCAGGCGGCGTCGCGCTCGGCTGTGGGGCTGCGGTCATGCTGGTCATGCCGGTGGAGGTGCACCCCATGGTGTTCCTGGCAAGCAGTTTGTTGAGCCTGTTCGCGTTCAGCAGGTTCGTCGCCAACTACCACGTCATCAAATAGCCCGGCATGCCAGGTCACGGGCAATTTCGAGCCCTCTGATCTTTCGATTTTTCGGCGGGATTTTTTGTCGACACGGCGCACGCCGCTGCCTACCCTGACGTCTTGAACCGGCGACTCAGGGCGCTGAAAACCTCTAGGCAGGTGGTGATGCAACTGGCCCAAACAGCAACGCGAGGTAGGTCGATGCCTAAACAGATCGACGGTGCCGACCGTGCAGCCGACATTGTGCAAACCAGTCTGTGGCTGCGCGAGCACGAGTGGCTGTACTCGGTGATGAAGTCGCCGCGTAACACCTGCCCCAAGTTCCGGATACCAGATTTGCTCGCGGCATGCGTGACGTTGGCCTTCTCCTCTGACGTCTCGCAGCATCAACTCATCACCTATCTGCGCTCCGAGCTGCTGCTGCGGCAGCCGGAGAAGACGCGCCGATCCTGCGATATATGGAAGTCGCAATTTGACCTGTTGATGACCGCGCATCGGGATGACTGGAACCGCTTTCCGCACCCAATGTTCAACCTCGACCAGATCTGCACCGGCTGCGTTGCCGTCGTGATGACCATGGGCGACGCGCAGACGCAGGTGTTGAGCCAAGCCCGCCGCAACGTCGTCGCCCGCACCAGCAGCGCGGCCATCATCAGGAACTGAGAACCGTGAAGCGCGCTAACTTGCTCAAGCACCTGGGCTTCGCGGTGGCTCTTCTGCCTGTTGCGTGCCAAGCATGCTGGAACGAGGCCGCACAGCGCCACGGTGTGCCCGCGTCGCTGCTGTACGCGGTCGCCAGCGCTGAGTCCGACCTGCGGCCTGACGCGGTCAACAATGGGCATCGCAATCGCACCGGGACCTATGACATCGGTCTCATGCAGATCAACAGCGGCAACCTGTCCCGCCTCGCCGCGAAGGGCATCACCGAGAAGTCGCTCTACGACCCCTGCGTGAGCATCGACGTGGGCGCGTCCATCCTCGCCGAGAAGATCAAGGCTTATGGCCCGACGTGGGAAGCCGTGGGCGCCTACAACGCGGCATGCACGCAGCTGAAAGGGGCTGATTGCACCGCGGCCCGCAGCCGCTACGCATGGCGCGTGTACCGTCGGATGCCCGGCGTGAATGCGGCCAGCCAGCTCCAGCCGGGCTCTCGCAAGGGCACTCCGGCGTCCATGGCTGCCACCTCGCCTTCTGCCGGCCCTGCCGCGGCGACCAGGTTCATCATGTCCGTGAAGGTGTCGCAGTGAGCGCCGCGCCCACTTTCACAGTGGCCACCACCTGCCTCGCCGCCGGCGCGCTGCTGTTTACTGCCGGATGTGCGAGCGTTCATCCCGCGGCACACGCTCTCACGATGCCGCAACTCTCGACGGTACCGGTCAAGAGAGTGGTTCAAGTCGCATACGGTGCAGACGCAACGTTTGTCGTCTGCGTTGAACCAGCATGTCCCAAGGTCACGCCAAAGACGATTGCCCAGGAAGGCGCGGTCTCGGTTGGCGAAGGCGCGTCGAGCGCAATGGCAGCGCGCGGCCCGACCGGTGTGTCGGCGGCCGTGCCCCCTGCGCAGGTCGTCGTCACCTTTGCCTTGGGATCGTCCGGTCTGACGCCCGACGCCAAAGCTCGGCTCAAGGCGGCCCTTTCTCGATATGGGTCCGCCGGTCGAATCACGGTCGCTGGGCGGACAGACAACTCCGGCAGCGCAGCCGTGAACAAGGCTCTGGCACTTGCGCGCGCCGCCGCCGTTCGGGACTTTCTCTTGAAGCTACAGCCAGCGCTGCAAGGTGTCGTCCAAGTGGACGCGCAGGGCAACTGCTGCTTCACCGCGTCCAACGACAGCCAAAGTGGCCGTTCTCTGAACAGGCGCGTTGAAGTCAGTTTCTGGGGTGAAGGTGCGTGATGGATCACCCGGTCCTCAAGCCGCCTTCGCTCCTTCCTGGGGAATCGGAGCCGCGCGCGCAGCAATGCGCTCTGGCGCCCGAATCCCCTGCATCTCCGGGCAGGCGCCGGCCGCGGCCGGGGTGGAAACCCACCCTTGTGCGGCGGGGAACCTTCGCCTTGCTGCGGAAGCTTCAGAAATCCACGTCGGACCCCGCCATAGACCTCAGCTACTTGTCGGATGCCTGCATCCGCATAGCGCTGGAGCTTGGGCCAGAGGCCGTCGTGCAGCGCGCGCTGGCGGACATGTCCCCGGTGCGTAAGCCCTGACCACCTGTTGACTGGAGTTCACTCATGCACAGCGTCGCCCCGGTTTCCATCTCGGCATCCATCCTGCAGAGGAACAAGAAGGCCGCCGCCACCAGCTTTCTTCTGCTGCTTCTGCTGGCGCTGGCGGCCATGCCCAGCCATGCGCTGGACCTGATCGCGTTCACGGGCATCGCCGGACCGATGGTCAGCGCGCTCACCCAACTCGCGACGCTGGCGCCAGGCGTGAAGGCGCTTGTCGGCTTCGTCGGCTTCGTGGTCGCGCTGATCTCGCTTGCTGCACTCCGCAACTTTGCACCGGTGCTCTTCTATCTGGGACTGGCGATCTTCGGCGCGGTGGGATTGACCATCGCGGGAGCCATCATGGGAGCCACCATCTGACCGCGGCACCGGGCAGGCAACTTCAACGAGGAGATGGCGATGCAGTCTGATGCCTACATCCCGCGCCGGCTCGACGACGCGTGGAAGATTGGTCTTTGGGATGTCGACGTCGCCGTCCCTGCCCTCTTCGGCTTTTTCCTCGGCTGGATGTCAGGCACCAAGCTCGGCTTCGTGATCGCGGCCGGGCTGGGCCTGTACGTGAGCCGCTGGATCTCTCGCGTCAAGAGCGACAAGCACCCTGCTTACTTCCTGCACTGGGCGTATTGGTCTTTGCCGTCGAATCCGCTGACGGCACTGCGAGCCACGCCTCCATCTCACATTCGCCGCATGGTCGGCTGATCGCGCGCGAGGCCCGCCATGGACCCCAATGCCCGTACTGACGACGTTCGCATGCTGAAGAAGGACAAGCGCATGCTGGGCACAGCGCTTGTCGTCTGCGGTTTCGCGCTCATCCTGAGCCTGCTCATCATCCTGAAGTTGATTGGCAGCGAGCGGACCATCGTGGAGCCCCCTGACAACAACCGTACCTTCTGGGTCACCAGCTCGTCAGCTAGCCAGGAGTATCTGGAGCAGATGGCCGGGTACGTCGCGTGGCTCGTGCTCGACGTGTCGCCCAGCAGCATCGACTGGAAGAAGGAGACGCTGCTGAAGTATGTCGAGCCCGACATGCATGGCGAGTTCAAGACCGCCATGGAACTCGAAGCTCAGCGGCTGAGGAAAAACAACGCCGCAACGTCGTTCGAGATCAAGCAGTTCAACACGGATGAAGCGCAGCAGCTTGTGCTCGTGACGGGCCGGCTTCGTCGCCTGGTCAACGGCGTGGACGTCAGCGAACCGCGGATGGCCACCTTTCGCGCGCAGTTCCGTCTCAAGGGCGGGCGGGTTCACCTTCGTGTTTTCAAAGAGGTCGCAAATGTCCAATCGCAGCCTGCTCTCGGCGCTGTTGTTTCTGGTGCCGCTGCTCGGTAGCGCCGGCAGCGCGCTGGCGCTGCAAGAGAAGGACGTCTCGGATGGTGCCCGGGTCGAGGCGATCGTTTCGACGAAGGATCCGACCCGTATCCGCGTTGACGGTGCGCAGATCACTGTCGTGTTCGGGAACATTTACTCCAGCACGTGCGGCCCTGCCACACCGACGGCGACGCAGGGGGCGCCTGCCGCTGCGCCTGCAGTGAATCCCGCCGGCGAGGTGGTTCTGGAGTGCGATACCGACAAGGGCGAGGTGTACGTCCGGCCGGTTCCCGTCTTTTCCGGGCCTCCTGGCAAGGGAAGCGATCCGGCAGCTGGCAAGCCCATCAGTCTTTTCATTTCGACCAAGTACAGCACGTACACGTTGCTGCTGCACCGCTCCGACGTCCCCGCCGAAACCATCGTGCTGCGGGACAAGGGGGCCCAGGCCGCGGCGACCGAACGGGCAGAAGGTGGTTCAACTGGCAGACAGGCGCCACACGTAATGGGACTCAAGGCGATGCTGGTCGCCATGACGGCGCCACGGCTGCCCAACGACGTGCAGATGCAGTCCGTCAACCGTGAAGTTCCGTTGTGGGTCGAAGCGCGGTTCGTCCTCGAGAGGACGTACTCCCGCCGCGGCTATGTCGGCGAGCGTTACCGCCTCACCAACGTCAGCGGCAATGACATGGTGCTCGCTGAGCAGGAGTTTGATCGCGAGGGCGATGACGTCCTCGCGGTATCGGTCGAGAACCACAACCTGCGTCCAGGCGACAGCACGGCCGTCTACGTCATTCGTCGCGGGAGCTGAGCATGGCCAAATTCAAGGACTGGGCCAGACGTCGCTTCGATGCGCTGTCTCCGAAGGCCAGGCAGTGGCTGACCCTGGGCGGTCTCGCGGGCGTTTGCTTCGGGTGCTTGTGGCTGGTCTTCGCGAGCAGCTCCTCCACACGGCCCGCGCCGGCGCCCGACGCGGTCGCGGCCAACAGCAAGCCCACGAACCTCGATGTGATGACGCCGGGGTCGCAGGTCACCGATGCTGAGGCCTGGGCCGGCGGTGCTGGCCGGCGGGTCGCGGCGCTCGAAGCAGAAAATGACCGGCTCAAGGAGAAGGACCGGCGCAGGGATGAGGCCGAGGAACGGCTGACCAAGCGGCTGGCTGAACTCGAAACCAAGTTCGGCAATTCGCCGTCAATTTCTCCAGCGCCAGCGCCAGCGCCAGCGCCCGTGCCCCCAGCGCCAGCACCTGCTGCTCAGCCTGCGCCTGCTGCGCCTGCGCAGACATCCCCCGGCGTTTATCCGCCTGGCTCCCCAGGCGCGCCCGTGGGCGGCCCTGGGGGTGCGTTGCCGACGGCGTCCGCGCCGCCCGAGCCTCTTGTCCCGCCGGTCGTCAAGGTTTCGGTTGGGCGAGGTCTGGACGCTGCAGATAGCGCCGCGGCAGCGGCAAGCGCGGCGCCGGCGGCATCCGCACCGCAGAACAACCTGAGCAACTTCCTTCCGGTCAGCTTCACGCGTGGGCACTTGCTGAGCGGACTGGATGCACCCACGGGCGGCCAGGCGCAGAGCAATCCGCACCCGATCCTCATTCGCCTCTCCGACAACTCCGTGCTTCCCAACCGCTTCCGGGGCGAGTACCGGGAGTGCTTCGTCATCGCAGGTGGGTATGGGGAGATCAGTTCGGAGCGCGCGATGGTGAGGACGGCGTCCCTGTCCTGCGTCCGCGACGACGGCGGCGTGCTCGAAGTCAAGATCGAAGGGAACGTGATGGGGGAGGATGGCAAGTACGGAATCCGCGGCCGACTCGTGACGAAGCAAGGGCAGATGCTGGCCAACGCGCTGCGTGCGGGGATCGTCGGCGGCATCGGCCAGGGATTCGCGTCCGCCAACACCACCTACAGCACCTCCGCTTTGGGCGCGGTGGGAACGACGTCCGGATCTCAGGCCCTTCGAGCGGGTGTCGGCTCAGGCATCGGCCGCGCCATGGAAAGGCTCGCCGACTACTACATCCGACTCGCTGAGAACACTTTTCCCGTTATTGAAGTCGACGCGGGCCGGGAGGTCGATGTCGTCATCACCAAGGGCGTGCGCATTGACGCGCCACCTGTCAGGGCCAAGCCAACGTCGACAAGAGCAACAGCGAACGAGGAGCCGATTGACCGCTACACGAGGATGGCAAGCGATGAAGAGGAATGAGCATTTCGTCGTGCTGCTGGCCGCTGCGCTTTGCGCGCCTGCGGCATGGTCAGCACCGACCCCCGCTGAAACGCGGTTCATGGCCAAGCTCCAGCAGGCGCACCCTGGCACCAAGTTCACCGAGGTGAAGCAGAGCGTCGTTCCAGGCCTGTACGAGGTGTGGATGGGCGCCAACGTGGCGTTCGTGAACGAGAGAGATCCGCGGTACTTCATCTTCGGCCGGGTCATCGACACCGTGACGCTGACCGACCTGACCGGGCCGAAGCTCGCCGCAGCACAGCCGGTCGGCTCGCCCTCAGATGCGGTCCAGCCTGCAGCGGCGGCCGTTGCGATCGACAAGCTGCCACTTGGTGACGCCATCAAGACGGTGAAGGGCAACGGCAAGCGCTCGCTGTTCGTCTTCAGCGACCCCGCATGCCAGTTCTGCCGCCGCTTGGAGCCCGAGCTGGCCCAAATGAAGGACGTCACCATCTACACGTTTGTGGTTCCGTTCCTCGGTCGCGAGTTGCCCCAGGCGGTCCTGTGTGCCCAGGACCGCAGCCGTGCGTGGCAAGACTGGATGACCAAGGGCGACCGCAGCAGCCTGGCCTCCGCGGCGGCCCAGTGCGAGTCGCCTCTGGACCGCAACGCGAGTCTGGCACGCAGCCTTGGCGTGGCTGGTACCCCGACCGTGATCTACGCGGACGGTTCTCGTACCGAAGGCTACGCGCCCCAGGAGGAAATCGAGACCCGCGTTGCGTCAGCCAGTGGCCGCCAGGCCGTGGCGGCAACCGCATCACCAAGGGCTGCCAGGCCCGCTGCAACCGTGGAGGCCCGTCCATGAGCGCGCCGCGGCTGTTTCGTTCTCTTCTCTGGATCGGCGCCGCTGGTGTGGCTGCCAGCGGCTGCGGCAGCATCACCGGGCTTGACGGCACGTCGGAGTACGCCTGCAAGGCGCCCCCCGGTGTCCGGTGCGACTCCGTCTCGGGTACCTACTACAACGCCGTCAACGACAACCTGCCGGCGCAGCGCAAGCAGTCGGCTCCGGCCGGACAGGCTCCCGCTGACACGCAGCGCCGCAGCGCTCCTGCCCAGACGTTGCCAGCGACGGCGCCTTCCAGGACGGCCGCAATGATGCCGACCGTGGCGCCTGCAGTTCCCCCGACTGGATCACGTCCGGGCGAAATCACGCCCCTGCGCTCTGCCCCGCGCCAGCTGCGCCTGTGGATCAAGCCGTGGGAAGACGGTGAGCGGGATCTCAATGGCGAAAGCGTCGTGTACGTGCAGGTCGACAACGGTCGATGGCTGCTCGATGCGGCCCAGCGCTCGGCACGGGAGCCGTTCGCGCCAGCCCGTGCCCCTACAGCGACCGCTTCAGCTGCCGGCGCGCGCAATCGGTCCGCCCAGGCGGCTGGCGCTGTCAATCCCGCCTCGCAAGTCGCCCAGCCGAATGCCGGTGGCGCGAACGCTTCGCCGGTGTCCTCGGCGGGGCTGCCCGCAGCCCGGCTACTGCCTCCCGAAGAAGACGCGCGTCGCCTGCAGGACGCATTGCGCGCGCTGCGG
Organism: Azohydromonas lata; assembly: GCF_034427735.1. Classification (NCBI taxonomy): domain Bacteria; kingdom Pseudomonadati; phylum Pseudomonadota; class Betaproteobacteria; order Burkholderiales; family Sphaerotilaceae; genus Azohydromonas; species Azohydromonas lata. Next base: position 120,237 of record NZ_JAXOJX010000001.1, on the reverse strand, counting down.
CCGCAGCAGGCCCCTGGCCCGTCCGACTGAGCCTTCGCTGTACCTGGTCCTCTGTCCTGCAACTGGAGCTTCCGGCAATGCTTTCCCCGAACCGTCTTGGCTTCCTGACCCAAATCCTTCGCGGCAGTCCGAGCCTGGGGACCCTGCTCGGCCTCGAAACCGAAAACGACTCTCCTGCCGACAGGTTTGCGAGCTGGCTCCCTTACTACAGCTACTTCCCTCACGAGCAGCTGTTCGAGAACAAGAACGGGATCGGCTTCCTGCTGGAGGTCATGCCCCAGTCGGGCGCGGATGAACGCATGGTCGACGTGCTTCGCTCGTTCTATGCCGCGCTTCCGGCCGGCACGGGCGTGCAGTTCAGCCTGTTCGGCTCGCCCCATGTCCGCCCGATCCTGCGCGACTACGCGGCGATGCGCATGGAGGACCACGACCAATCCGAGAACGCGCGCGCGCGGGGCCGGCCGGTCCGCAACGAGAACCTGTTTCGCACGATGGCGCGGCGGCGCTTCCAGTTCCTCGCCGATGGAGCGCACCATTCGCTCACGAACGGGTTCCACTACTGCCTGCGCAATTTCCGGCTCATGGCGAGCGTCACCATGCAAGGCGACGCGCACAACTCCGCACGCCGCGAGGAGATCGTCTCGGTTCGCGAGGGGCTGGCGACTACTTTGCGCGCAGCGTCGCTGCCCAACCGCGTCTGTGATGCCAGGGACTTGATCAACTGGTGCCGGCCGTTCGTGAACCCAGACCTCATCACGAGCGCCGAGGTACCCGAGGTGAACTACGACCCTGGGCGGGAGATTCGTGATCAGATAGTTGATCACGACACCATTCAGGACCCGGAGGTGAGCGGCCTGAAGCTCTGGAAGCCTGATGGAAGCGATCCCTTGGAAGTTCGCTTCCTGTCTATCAAGAGCTTCCCGGAACGCTACTTCCTTTGGCAGATGGGCGCTCTCGCCGGCGATCTAATGCAGCCAGCGCTGCAGTACAACTGCCCGTTCCTGCTCACGATGGGTGTCCACATCCTCGACACCAACGGCACGCGGACGGCCGTGACCGCCAACAACATGCGCGCCACCCAGAATGCAGGCAGCAAGCTTGCGAACGTCATGCCCGACGTCGACAAGAAGGCGCGTGACTGGTCCGCTGCGGCAGAGGTCATCGACATGGGCGGGACCCTCGTCAGCCTCTACCACGAGCTGGCCCTTTTCGTTCACCCGTCAAAGGCCGTCCAGGCCCAGGAGGCAGCCAAGTCCATCTGGCGCGCCCGCGGGTTCGAGCTCAATCCGGACTCGTTTCAACATCGCCAGGCGTTGATAGCGAGCCTTCCGATGACGCTGTCGCCGAAGTTCCATGCCGACATGCGCAAGATGAAGCGCGTGTCACGCAAGACGGATGCGAACGCTGTTCACCTGGCACCGCTGCTCGCCGAGTGGAGGGGCACAAGGACACCGACTCTTATTCTTGGCGGACGGCGCGGCCAGCTCACGCCGTTTGACCTGTACGACAACGACTTGGGTAACCCAAGTGCGGGCGTCATCGGCGCTCCAGGCTCGGGAAAGTCAACGCTGCTCAACGAGTTCGCATGGTCCTATCGCGCCATAGGCGCCAAGGTGTGGATGTGTGACCTGGGCCGCAGTTTCGAGAAGCTGTGCCACAAGGCCGGAGGGCGCCACATCGAGTTCCGCCCTGATTCCCGCATCAACCTCAATCCGTTCAGCGTCGTCTCCGAGCCAGGCATCGGCGACGATGGCCAGCCCGAAGGCGGCATCGAGGAAGACATCGACATGCTCAAGCCGGCGCTGGCCAAGATGTGCTCGATGAGCAGCCCGCTGAGCGAGGTGCAGATCAAGGCACTCGGAACTCTGACCTTGCGGCTCTACCGAGAGTACGGCCGCGAGCTGACCATCACCGGCCTTCGCGATGCCTGCAAGAGCGGCACGATCGCCGACCTCGAGCTCAAGGATGACCAGCGCATCAGGGACTTGGCCATCATGCTGACGCCCTACTGCAAGGACGGCGAGTACGCACGGTTCTTCGAAGGGAAGAACAACGTCGACTTCGAAAACGATTTCATCGTCATCGAGAACGAGGAGCTCAAGCGCCGCCCTGAACTGCATGCGGTCGTCAACATCCTGCTGCTCTATCAGATCACCGGGATGATGTATCTCACTCGGGATCGCAAGAAGCTGCTCGTCATCGACGAGTTGAAGCAACAGCTTGGCGAGATCGGCGCGGACGATCCGATCAAGGCTGCTGTCGTCGAGGAGGCGGCACGCAGGGCACGCAAGTACGGCGGCGCGCTTGTCACGGCGACGCACTCGGCCGAGGACTATTTCGGCAGTAAGCAGATGGAGGCCGCCTTGGCCTGCTGCGACTGGATGTTCCTGCTGCGGCAGAAGGTCGAGTCGGTGGAGCTCCTGGCCCGGTCTGGGAAGGTCGCCATGGACGAGGCGAAGAAGCGCCTTGTCCAGTCGCTGCGCACAGAGCCTGGCGTGTTCGCCGAGTGCTATGTCTCGTCTCCAGTAGGAGAAGGTGTGGGGCGGATCATCCTCGATCCGTATAGCCATCTGCTGTTTTCCAACCGAATTGAGGACAACGCTCCCCTGGACGAACTCCGGCGTGCCGGCTACTCGATCGACGAGGCCATTACCGAACTGCTGCGTCGTCGAGGACACCGGGTATGAGGGCGCCTGTCATCCACGTGGCCATTTCGGTGGCTGTGATGTCCCTGGGCCTGCTGGCTTACGACCGTTTCGTGGTCAGGCCGTCCCGGCTCATCGGTGTTGTGGACGTGGGCGCCGTCTACCGGAGCAAGGAGTCGCAGTTCGCGCAGATGCTCAGCCGCAGCACCACGGACCAGGAACGTGATCAGGCCATGCAGCAAGCCACGCGGTTCTCGCGCCAGCTGCCAGAGGCGCTTGACGAGTTGCCGCAGGCCTGCGGGTGCCTGGTTGTCGTCAAGAGTGCGGTGGCTGGCCTGGCTCCCAACATGATTGACCTCACGCCGATGCTGGTGCGAAAGCTGGAGTCGGCAAAGTGAGAGCACGCGCCCCGGCGCTTCGCAGTCCCGTCGGCTTCGTCGCCTGGTGGCGTCGCGGCTTCGTCCTGTTGGCGTATGAGTTCCGCAGGCATCGCGTGGTGTGCGGGCTTGTCGCGCTGGTCTGGACCATGGCGCTTGTGCGGCTCTTCGTCGACAGCACGCCATGGCTGCCTGTGCTGTTCAATTGGACTGGCAGCCTCCCCTACCGGGTGGCGTACGTCGAATACGGGTCGCGTTCAATCAGCCGTGGCGACCTGGTCGTCTACTCGTTCACCGGCGAGGCGGGCAAGTCCGACTACCCGGGTCTGCGCAACCAACCCTTCTTCAAGATGGTTGCCGGGATGCCGGGGGACCGCGTTTCGGTCCGTGGCCGGGACGTGTTTGTCAATGGCGCCTTCGTGGGCACGGCCAAGACCCATGCGTTCGACCGACGGCCACTGGAGCCGATAGCGCCCACCGTCATTCCGCCTGGCTATTTCTACGTCATGGGCACCACGGCGGACAGCTTCGACAGCCGATACCGCAGCAGCGGGTTGGTGGACGCCCGATCCGTCATCGCCAAGGTGCGGCCGATTTTCTAGGAGGTGACGCCGTGATGCTCCGTGCCATTGTTCGCAGCCGAGCCCCTGCCTTCGCGCGCACGGCCACTGCAGGCCTGCTCTGCGCCTTTGCGGCATGCGCAGGCGCCCAAAGCGCTGCACCGATCGGCGGTGACGTTCCCATGAGCGAGTACCTGGCTCTCCTGAGCCAGGTCGCTCCGCCGGCGCGCGAGGGCGCCGAAGCGTACCTGTCGGCGTTCCAAGCCCGATGCGGCCGGCAGCTCAGCACGCTGGAGCTGCGGCGTGCGATGGCCGCGGGCACTGGGGATCCAACCTTGATGTCGATGATCCGCGCGGCGGCGACGCGTGATCAGTTGGCCATGCTGCGGTTGCGCTCTGCAGTGGCCTGCACTGGAGGCTGAACCGTGGCCACGCTTCGCACTGCCTGTGTCCTGGCCGCGGCCATCGGCTGCTCATCCGCCTTTGCGGTCACGCTGGGCACCATCGGGCCGGTCTACCCGATCTCCGAGCCGCACTTCCTGGAGCAGCTGCTTGCCAAGCTGCGTGACAAGGAGAAGACCGGGGAGCTGCGCCGCCTGGAGCAGGAAGCGCGCGAGAGGGCAACAGCGTCGGTCATGAATCCGCAGGCCGTCGAGGGCATCAAGGTAGTCCGCTTCCCGCGCACCTTCTATGTCGATCCGACGTTCACGCTGGACCACAACATCACCGACCAAAACGGGCGTGTTCTGTTTCCGGCTGGCACCCGCAAGAATCCGTTGGAGGTGGTGCCGCTGTCCAAGCAGCTTCTCTTTTTCGACGGGCGCGACAAGGCGCAGCAGGCGATCGCGCGAGACCTCATCACAAGGAACCGCGGGCGGATCAAACCCATCCTGGTCGGCGGCAGCTACATCGAGCTCATGCGCGCCTGGAAGATGCCCTTGTATTTCGACCAGCGCGGCACGTTGACGAGGCGTTTGGGCATCACCGGCGTGCCTGCTGTCGTTTCCCAGGAAGGCATGCGCCTTCGCATTGACGAAGTGGCGGTGACGCAGTGACCAGCATCCGCGTGCTCATCAGATCGCTGCTCCTGGTCGTGTTCTGGCTGGGGAGCCTGCCTTCACATGGTCAGTCGGCGCCTGCGCCGGCGCCCAGTGCCACGTGCCCTGGAAAGTTTCCGAACCCCATCACTGACATCTGCTGGTCCTGCATCCTACCGATCACGCTGGGCTCGATGACGCTCATGAACATCGGCAGCCAGGAGGACAACGGCGACAACCCGGCCAGTCCAGTCTGCAGCTGCGGCGTGAACCCAACGGTGGGGCTCTCGATCGGCTATTGGGAACCTGCACGCCTCGTCGAAGTGACCCGCAAGCCGTTCTGCATGCCGACGCTCGGCGGCGTGACCTTGGACCCGGGCATCTATGCGCCTCACGGGACCGTATTCACACCCAACGAAAGTGACGGTTCCGGTTCGACGTTCGCCCAAGCGCACTTCTACCTGAACCCGGTCCTGTACTGGCTCCAAGTGGTTGCGGACTTTCCTTGCTTGGAGCGGGGTTCTTTGGATCTCGTGTACCTGACCGAGGTTGACCCTCTCTGGAATGACGACGAGCTCACGCTGCTCCTGAACCCGGATGCGCTGCTGTTTGCGAATCCGATTGCGGTGGCTGCTTGTGCTGCCGATTGCGTTTCCGCGACGGCAGGCTTCGGACTGAAGTCACTTTTCTGGTGCGGTGGCTGTCAGGGGGGCATCTACCCGTTCGATGGCAACGTGCCGTATGCCATGGGAGGCCTGCGCAATGCCGAGCTGCTGGCTCACCGCTTGACGGCCAAGATGCACCGCGAACTCATCGCATGGGGATGGCACGGGCAGAGAGGCATGTGCGGACCGTACTTCGAGCCAGTGATGGACAAGACGGCATACAAGACGCAGCTCGTCTACCCGATTCCAACCACCGCATCGAACGGGCTGTCGTGCAACGGCGGCGACGCGCTGCAATCTACTTCAGGCATGTGCCGCAAGCCGGACGGCACGCTGTACAGCCCCATGGCTGTCGCCGGCGAAGGACGATGCTGCCGCCCGTTCGGCCGTACCACGGTGCTTTGGGGTGCCGGCAAGCAGTATCCAGTCCGCGGCGAAGACTTCTCCTTCATGTTGTTCCGCAAGCGCAATTGCTGCGTCGGGTTTTGAGGTGCACCATGCGCGTCTCCAAAATTGGCTCAACAGTGCTGGTGGGCGCCAGCCTCACCGCAGCGCTGGCACAGAGTGCAGCGCAGGTAACCCCTGCCGACATCGAGCGCGCCAGGCGTAGCCAGCCGACCATCACGCAACAGGACATCAACCGCGCCGTGCGACAGCACGGCATGCCCAATGCGGCGGACCTGGCAAAGATTCCACCGGCCGGCGTGCCCAACATCGGAGCCCTTCCAAGCCCAACGCCGTCGCAGGCTCGCCAACAGGTGGATCTGGGTGCCGTAGCCAAAGGCTTCGATGCCAGTGCCACTGCGCCGGCCACGCTCCTCCCAGGAGGAGGTTCGGCGCTGCTGGTGTTCATCAGCTTCTCGATGCCGGATGCCACGTTGGCACGGCTCGTGGAGCAGGCGACGAGGTCGAATGCCACCCTGGTTGTACGGGGCCTGATCTCGAACTCCTTGCAGCAGACGGCGCTGCGCGCACGACAGCTCATCGGCCCGCGAAAAGTCGGCTTCCAGCTTGACCCACAGGCGTTTGACCGATTCGGTGTGAACGTCGTACCAACGTTCGTCCTGCTGAAGGATGGCGCCGTGCCAGCGCCGTGCGCCGCGGGCACTTGCTATCCCAACGCCAGTTTCGCCGCGGTGTCAGGGGATGTCAGCGTCGACTATGCGCTGGAGCACATCAAACGGACCGCGCCGTCGTTTAGCAAGGAGGCCGGCGTTCTGCTTGCGGCCATGAAAGCGCGGCCATGAGAAGAGGCGTCCGTGCATTGGTCTGGGTGCTTGCAGCAACCCTCGCGCTGGGCAGGCCTGTCGCCTTTGCGCAATCGCCGTTCAATGACGGACTCGCTGCCGGAAACGCCGCCAACTCCAGCGCCCGCGGAACCGTCAATCCGGCCAACGCTGCAGCTGTCGTCCCGGGTTACACCGCCACTCCGCCTGAGGCCGCTCTGGCAGGCCGCCCCACGCTGGGCGCAGAGGCTCAAAGCCGGCTCGCCGCCTGCGCAGCGACCCCCGGCGACGTCAACTGCCAAGCGCTGCGCAACGCCGTGAACTCTGCCAATGCGCCAAGGCCCGCGCTCTCCTTGGGCAACCCTGGCGTTGCTGGCGCAGACCAGATCGCGCGCAATCCAGCTCTCGGTCTCGGCAACCTCGCCAGCTACTACAGCGGCTGCACTACTGGGAGTGCGACTACCCCCGCACGTACTGAAGTTCGCAGCTGCCTTCGCTACGAAGCAGGCAGCCCTGTGGGCTGCTCCAACCGGCTGAGCGTCGCAGTGGAACGCGGTTCCACCTGCGAGCCAGGTTCCTTCTTCTCATCCGCAGCCGCAGGCCCCTACCGGGTAGAGGCGCAGTGCCTCCCCGACCGAGACAACGGCCAGCAGCATTTCCGCCTGACGGAGAGCGGTCGGTTCATTGCCGAATTCGACCTCAATACAGGCAATACATCACCGATGCCCACGCTGGTCGGAAATGCCGGCGACGTCATCGGTCGACTATTTTTTAAAGGTGTTTTTGCCGCGAGTAACGGCTGCGTTGGTGGCACGTGCCAGGTGTCTATTTTTGTTGCTCCCTTGGTATATGGCGAATGCAGCAGATTTCCCAACGCCTTTGGCTGCGGCGACCGATACCCGTTTCGCCGGAACGGGACAAACACCGGCTGGGAAACCAATCCAAACTACCCGCCACAACTGCAGCGAATGGGCCTGGTTTACCAGCAACCTACCACCGCGCACGAAGAAATAGACACCTGGATAAATTCATGCCTCGCGAATGCCTCGGCTGGCAGATGCAAAGTGGTATCAGCCCCCGTTTGTGTCGACGGGCCGTCTACCAAAACGATTGATGGTGTGGCAGTAACGCGATCCTGTTGGGAATTCAGAAGCACAATGGACTGCGGTGAAGGGGGCGTTCAAGACCAGTGCTCAGCTCTGAACTCGCAAAGCTGCAGAAAAATTGGTGCCGAATGCCAAAGTAGAAATGCAGCGACCGGAATATGCGAGGTATACAAGGAGAGCTATTCCTGTGATCTTCCGGCTCAAACCGTTACCACCGCGAGCAACTGTCCTTCTGACGTGTTTTGTCTCGGCGGAAACTGCTTCAACATTGCATCTGTTGCCGATGCAGACTTCGCACGCGCAATGACTTATATGGAAGCTGCGCGCCATGGCGGCGTCTATCTGGATCCGGCACGTATGGAAGTATTTCAGGGCGAAGCGGGCAGCTGCCGCAATCGTCTATTCACCAACTGCTGCAAGAAAGACAACAGTGGCAAAGGACTGACAAATCAGTCCGCGTTCGGTGTGGGAACAAAACTCGTTTACGACGTGTTGATGAAGGCCGAAAACCGGGAATTCGTCTACTACGGACTGAAGGCCTTGCTGGGAAGCGCAGGTTTTAGCGGCAGCTTTACCTCTTACGGAATCACGATTGCTGTCAACGGAACCGCCATCCCGGCCGGCTCTACCGTCGTGTACTCCTCATCCGCCGCGGCGGGCCAAGGTGTCGTGATTGCGTTCGACCCATGGTCGCTGGCGCTGGCCGTGGTCGTATTCGTCGTCCTCTCGATGATGTCTTGCAACGAAGAGGAGGGCCGCATGGCGCTACAGGAGGGTGCCGGTCTCTGTCATGAAATTGGAACTTACTGCTCCTCCTGTATTCGAGTTTTTGGCAAATGCGTCTCCTGCATTGAACGCACGACGGGAAAATGCTGCTTTAACTCGATGCTGGCCCGAATAATCAATGAACAAGGCCGAGCTCAAATCGGAAAGGGATGGGGGTCTGCCCAAAGCCCAGAATGCAGTGGCTTTACCGTTGAGCAGCTCCAAGCCCTTAATTTTGGCGCGATGGATTTCAGCGAGTTTTACGCTTCCATCTCGCCAACCATGCCGGACATCAATGCCCTGCGTTCGCAGAACGCCGGAAAGGTAACGTCTTGCTATTACGGGGCAGGCAAATGCGCAACTCCATGAATTCTATGGCGGTCCTTACAGTATCCGCGGCTCTTGTTGCTGGAGCAGGGGGCAACAACGTGAGCGCCGCACCGCCACTGGCCGTCGAAAATCTGCGATCGCTGCTGGTCGCCGCTATCGACTCACCGACCGGGGAGGCATCGGCCGAACTCTCCGGTGAGATGATTTCCGCTATCTCCGCCCGATTCAAGGCGTCCAGCCCGCTCAAGGCACAAGTCACGACCCTCCGCCGACTCAAGCAGCCAGGCTGCAGCCGGCTCAACGTACGGCTATCCCAGGACGGAATACAGCTTCCCGGTGCTCCGTCGCCTCAGCCGAGGACGCTGGATATCGGGATGAATTATTGCCGGGATGGCTCTGCGCCGGTGAGTGCTGAGTAAAGGTGCGGACCATGTATCGCAAAATCATTGCAGTTATTGTCTCGACTCTTACGGTGGCCGCTGGACCAGTCGCCGCTCAGCGTGCCTCGGACCCAGCGTCGCCTGCATCCCGTTCGATCACAGACAGCCTCCCTAATTCGAATCAATCATTCCTGGATGACATCCGACGCGGTTGGCATTTTTTCAACGATCCTGAGCCGGAGGTCGATGAACCGAAGGAACGTGCGAAACCTGCTCCACGTGCCTCCTTTCAAACAAAAGACGCTGACACAGAGGACCTGCGCCGGTTCGACGCAATGCAAAAGGAACTGGAGCGGTATAGAAAAATTGCAGTCTTGAATCCTACCGACAACAATGTCCGCAGGTATATGGAAATGGAGAATCGGGTCTACCGGATGGCGGGACGGTTTTCTGAAGTCACCCAGCGGGTTGCTTGGTCGACGCCTGAGTTGGATATGTCGTTGCAAGGCCGCCCAATCAACGCACGGGCAATCGATGTGTTCGACAAAGTTCAGGCCGGGCAGCGCCAGGAAGCTGTAGCGGCATTGGCCAAGAGCCATGTCATGTTTTTCTTTTTCAGGAGCGATTGTCCCTACTGCCATGCCTTCTCACCAACTTTACGGGCCTTTGAGGCCAAGTCCGGTATCAAGGTAGTGCCTGTAAGTCTGGATGGCGGGGGGTTGCCTGTTTATCCGGAACCACGACGCGACAACGGCATCGCCACGACGCTGCAAGTGACCCAGGTCCCCGCCCTCTATTTGGCCGAGCCTGCATCGGGAAAAATCACTCCGATCGGATTTGGAATACTTTCGGAGTCGCAGTTGATAGAAAGGATTTCGACCGTCTCTGCGCCTGGTGCAGAAGCAACCTTGCCCTCGGCGACGCGACGGATCCGGCTGCAGTGAGGAGGACGGTGTCAAACATCCCGGCCTGAAGGCCGAGGCTTGTGGGGTTAGCGCCTTGCACGCTTGAGTTTGACCAGACCTAGCGCTCACAAGGCGCTACGTTGCACAGAAGACAGCAAGACCCACCCTGGCGTGCTGCCTCAGCGCCAGGCCCTGGAAGTCGCCGCTGCAGACTCGGTTCGGGTAACCACGAAACGGGCGGCGACCGGAGCGCAAGCTCCACCTGCTGGGCAACATGGTCGAGGGGAGACTGCTCGCAAGAGCAGCGTCACAAGGCCCGTAAGGGCGACTTTGAAGGAGAAGACCCTTGGCGGTTTTCGTGTTGGACAGGCAAGGCAAGCCACTTATGCCTTGCGGCGAGAAGCGGGCGCGGCTGCTGCTCGAGCGCGGCCGTGCGCGCGTGCACCGGCGCGTGCCTTTCGTCATCCGCCTAGTGGACCGGGTGGTAGAGGATTGCACGCTGCAGCCGCTGCGCCTGAAGCTCGACCCCGGCAGCAAGGCCACCGGGCTGGCGCTGGTGCGCGACACCGCGCACGTGGACACCGAGACCGGCGAGATTCAGCGCGGCGCCACAGTGCTCAACCTGTTCGAGTTGGTGCATCGTGGTCGGCAGATTTCCGAGGCACTGACCGCGCGGCGGCAGATGCGTCGCCGCCGGCGTGGCGCCAACCTGCGCTACCGTGCGCCGCGCTTCCTGAACCGCACGCGCCCTGAGGGCTGGCTGGCACCCTCGCTGCAGCATCGCGTGGACACCACGCAGACCTGGGTGGCGCGCATCCGGCGCTGGGCGCCCGTGGCGGCGCTGAGCTCCGAGCTGGTGCGCTTCGACATGCGGGCGCTCGACAACCCCGACATCGAGGGCGCGCAATACCAGCAAGGAACCTTGGCCGGCTACGAGCTGCGCGAGTACCTGCTGGTGAAGTGGGGCCGCACGTGCGCCTACTGCGACTGCGCCGGCGTGCCGCTGCAGGTCGAGCACATCGTGGCTCGTGCCCGCGGCGGCAGCAATCGCACCTCGAACCTTACGCTGGCGTGCGCCAGGTGCAACACCGCCAAGGCCGCGCGCGACGTGCGCGAGTTCTTGGCGAAAGACCCGGCGCGGCTGGCGCGCATCCTCGCGCAGGCCAAGCGCCCGCTGAAGGACGCTGCAGCCGTCAATGCCACGCGCTGGGCGCTGGCTGAATCACTCAAGGCCACCGGGCTGCCGCTGGAGTTGGCCTCGGGCGGGCGCACGAAGTTCAACCGCAGCCGGCTCGGCGTGCCGAAGGCGCACGCGCTCGATGCCGCATGCGTGGGCGGCCTGGAACGCATCAAGGCTTGGCGCCGGCCGACGCTGCAGGTCACGTGCACGGGCCGCGGCAGCTACCAGCGCACGCGGCTGACCGCGCACGGCTTCCCGCGCGGCTACCTTATGCGGACCAAGCAGGTGCAGGGCTTCTCAACCGGGGACTACGTGCGTGCCGACGTGCCCAAGGGCGTCAAGGCCGGAAGCTATACCGGTCGCGTGGCCGTGCGCGCCAGCGGCAGCTTCAACCTCCAGACCGGCTCGGCAGTCGTCCAAGGCATCTCGCACCGCTATTGCGAGATGCTGCAACGCGCCGACGGCTATGGCTACTCAAGGATGGCAACTCACAAAGGAGATGCGGGAGAGGGCGTGCTGGGCACGCCGCGCTATCCCTCCCCGGCCTGAAGGCCGAGTTTCTCGCGCAAACTGATGAAGCTCCACTCCTATTTCCGCAAAACTGTGTCTCTCGGGGCAGCCGCATCTTTGGCACTTGCCCCTTTGCAACTCAGAGCAGGAAACCTTGATGCCGAAGTAAATGATATGTTCAATTCACTTGGCGCAGTCGGCAACTACAGCGCACCAGGTGCGTTCAAAGGACAGACCTATAACACGTTCACCGGAGGTAGCCTTTATATGCGATCTCCCAATCGAACGTACCAACTTCTCGCCATGAACTATCCGACCGCGAAAGCGGGATGTGGAGGCATCGACCTTTTTGGTGGAAGTATGTCTGCGATTTCGGCAGACGAGTTCAAGGCGATGCTGCAAAACATTACCTCTGCTCTGCCAGGTATTGCGTTTCAAGTTGCGCTGGACGCAGTTTCTCCTTTGCTTGGTGGTATAACAAAATGGGCTAAGAGCCTGGAGTCCTGGATAAATAACGCTAGGATCAACTCATGCGAGACAGCGAGTTCGCTTGTGTCCAACGCGATGGAAGCTGGTGGAGTAAGTGCGACGGATATGTGCGCAAAGATCGCTGTTTCGACTGGATTGGAGCCCGACATAAATAAGGCGAAGCAGCGTTGCAGAAGCGATAGAGCGGGAATTTTAAAAAATGCCCGCGAGAGCGGTGACCCGTCGCAAGATATCGCACCGTTTGTCGGAAACATGACGTGGGCAGCGCTTCAAAAAGTTCCGAATCTAGACGATCCTGCACGTGAGATCGCGATGAGCATCATCGGAACCTATATCTACTATCCTGAGGAGGAAAGCAAGCAGCGGGCTGCATTCGGGCCTGCGATTAAAGATATCGGTTCGTTATTGGACGGTCAACAAGACGCAGGTGCCGGAAAAATACGAATTCAGATGTTGAAGTGCAATAACTACACTGCTTGCGATCAAGTGCAGTATCAGGACGTTGACCATACGCCGCTTACCGCCCGAGTTGAATCTCTAATGAAGCAGCTTGCGAATCATATTCGCGATAGGGCCGCATATGGGCCTACCGACGGCCCATTAATAAGCTTTGTTAATCAAACGTCTATTCCGGTTTGGCGAATGCTCGCAGTTGGCGGCACCATGCCAAATTCTGATTTGAATGATGTCCTCATTCAAAACTACAAACATGTGGTCGCTTCCGATTATGCCTTGGTGTTGTTGAAGCGTTTTGCTTCTGTCGGTTTGAATGCATTGCTTCAGAATCCAAGGCTCACTGCTGAGCAACGAATAGATGCTGCGCAATTGCGAACCGACTTACAACAGTTTATGAACTTGCTTCATCAAGATCAGGCGGTGAAGTATCAAAAACTTGCTTCCGTATCGCAAGTTGCCTCGGACATTGAACGCTTGGATCGAACTTTGCGGATGAGTATGTCCTCTCATATTACTGACATGCTCCGGCAGTCATATCTTGGACCGCGTTAATAGTATTTTGCCAAATGGAGGTTGACTATGTGGGAAATCTACGCCTACCACAATAGCGACGCATTGGCTGGGATATTTAATGCGATAGCCGCTATCGTAGGCTCTGGGAGCTTCGCAGGAACGATCGCGGCTGTTGCCGTATGTGGCTTCATCGCAGCGATGATTGCTTATATGTTTGCCCCAGAGAAGCTTCAGGGTTGGAAATGGATTGGAGGAGTTGTTCTCATCTACGGCATTCTCATTGTACCGCGTGCGCAAGTTGCCATAGTTGACAAGACAGGTGGCTCAGCAGTACGAGTAGTCGACAACGTTCCGTTTGGTGCGGCGGCTCTCGGCGGCCTTACCAGCACGGTGGGACATGTTCTGACAGATTTGTTTGAAACTGCTTTTCAAACAATTCCTGGCCCCGGAGCTCTTCCAGCTGAACTTGCTTATCAGCAGAACGGCATGATGTTTGGAAGTCGGCTAATTCAAGCCACTAGGCAAGTTGGGTTTTCGGACCCTTATCACAGGACTGATCTTCTGAATTTCATTGAAAACTGCACAGTGTACGACTTGGAAGATCGGTCGATTAGCCCCGCTGATTTCGTGAAGGCGGACAATATTTGGGAGTTGATGGCTAGTACAAATCCGGCAAGATTCACTACTGTATCTGATGCATCCGGCGTGGTAACTAAGCCGTGCGATGAAGCGTATGTAATCTTAGATATGCGTATGCCGGCGCAGATTAATAATCTGCTTGATATTTTGGCGGGAAAAGTGCACCCGACGCTTGCCAACGCTGCGGCCAAGGCCGCTTTGCTTGATTCAATACCACAAGCCTATATAAGGTCCCTCACCACCACTGCTGCATCTGGCGCAACTGATATCCTGCGTCAAAATGCGTTGATCAATGCAATCAACGATTCTGCAGAACTTCGTTGCCAAAGAATCGATAGCCCAAGTTGCATGATGATGGCTACCGGTAGATCCACTGCAGTTGCGTCTCAAAACGCTGCATGGATTAATGGGGCAAAAATTTCTGAGCAAGCGTTGCCAATTGTCCGGAATGCAGCCGAAGCGTTGACATATGCAGTTTTTCCAATCGTAGTATTGCTGTTGTTTCTGACCAGCGGTCGAAGCACGATTGTCGTGCTCAGTGGGTATCTCGCGGTCTTGATTTCAATTCAATTGTGGCCTCCCCTGTTTGCTGTTCTGAACTATATGGCTTCAATTTACACTCAGTTTGATCAGGCCGCTGCGTCTGATATCGGGGGAGGCCTTAAATCGTTGTCGCTTTCTACGGCCAACGGAATTTATGGGACGGCGATTTCTGCTCAGGCGGTTGTGTCTTATTTAATCATCGCCATACCACCTCTTTCCTATGCTCTGGCGAACCGCCTAGTGAATTTCGGAGCTACTTTGACCGGAGGGCTAACAGGCCTTCAATCGACTATCGGCAACACTTCTTCCGGCGCTGCAACAGGGAACATTTCGATGGGTAATGTTTCAATGGATCAGCGAAACGTTTCCCCCATGACCTCCAGTCCGTTCGTACGCAAAGAGCAGGATATGTTTGGCAATTGGCACACGCACGACGGTGCTGGGCGCACAGCGATTTCGTTCTTGCGCAACGAGGGTATTGCCAGTCTCCAAGTATCAGGTAAGGTGACGGCTGCTGATGTTGAGTCCGCAAATAAGGCCGTGTCCGCTGCAAAATCTGAAACAATCTCGGCAAGCCAGTCGCAGGCTGCTGTTTTGAGTCAAATTTTCACTAAAGGGCGTTCTGACTCAAGTTTGAATCAGCACGGTATATCCCAGAGTTTTTCTTCGACTGAAGAAACGGCTCGAGCGTTTGAGCAGATGGGGTCGCAGGTCCAGCGTATCAGCCAGGCTACAGGCGTTAGCCAAAGTCAAGTTGCAGGCACCTTGCTGAAATTCCAGATGATGCCTGACTTCTTCGGTATGGGCGGAGGTGCTGGGGTGAGTAAAACTAATAGCGCTGCGCTTACGGATGAAGAGCGAAAAATTAAGGACGCGGCTAATTCAGAAACCTATAAGGCCGTGTCTGGGTACAGCGACCAAGTTAAAAAGGACAATAGCTTCCTGTCGTCATTGGCTTCTCAGAGTCAAACTGGGAGGTCCTTGGTGTCTGCTTTGCAGAGCTCCACGGCTCAAATCCATGCTGCAGATAGGAAGTACCAAGAGGCGGTAACTAGGGCTGAGGAATTTCGCCGCGCACACGAGGTGGGGATTGAGGCCAGGTATGACATTACTGCCGATCCAATGAATGTGGAACGCCTGTCGGCGACACAAGAGGCCGTAAGTCGGTTTGGTGGAAATCCTCAGGCAATCGCCAGTTATTATTCATCCATGATGGGGAATATTTCGCTTTCTCCCTCCCGTGTAACTGGCGGCACTGCGTTGCCTAATAGTTTTGGCGATGTTCGTTCCGTGTTTGAAGCCCAAGCTAGAGATCGGGCGGTTGGTTCAAGTGTTTCTAGCGCAAAGGCGGCGAATGATCGCTCTGTAGGAGGTGGCAGGTCGGTGAATACGGAGCAGACTGGTCCGTTTTATTCAGATCCATCGCCATTGCCAAGTGATGTGATTTCCGGTAGTCGTCCGTCGCGAAGTGAGTTGCACAGAGGTGCTGTGGACAAAGGCGCTGCGATCACCGGTCAAAACGGGGCTGCCATTGGTCAATTTGAAAGCAAAAATGGTGTTATCACAGACTCGACAGGCAATATAAGGAGCGAACGTTCACTTGTGCAGAAATCTATGCGTGCGACAAGTCAAGACATCGTTGATGTTCCTAAAGCGGTCCTTAATTCTGGTAGAGAGATACTTCAAGAGCAAAAGGAAAGGTTTGAGAAAAATGCCGGGAACGGTATGACGGCAAGTGAACTTATGGAGATGCAAAGGTCTGGTAAACCATTGGATCGAGGCGGTTCTAGTCGCTGATTTGATAAGGTCTCTTGACTGCGCCGACGCTACAGTTGGTCAATGGGAAAATGCACAGGGTTTGATTTCCTGATCGTGTGGTCCGAGTTGGGCATTGGGATTTTTGAGTCAATGGCTCTAGCCCACACGAGCGCGAATATAACTATGACCGCAAACCAAAAGATGCCGCTAAAAAGAGCAATTTCTACGTCTTTGTCCTGGGCATAAGAGTATGTGCTAATCACGGCTCCAATAACTACGCCACCCGCGACTATGGATAAATTTCGTTTGTTCATAACTGGACCCTACCGGTTGGTTGCCCTTTGCTGGAGACTATGCTGCTCGCCCCTGTTGGCTCCCGTGGCAGCTTGACAGGTTGGGAGGGGTTCTCAAGCCGACTGAGTCATTGCACTGTTCAGAACGCAGTGTTTCTCTACTCTCAAGGAGGCAAGCATGATGCTAGCTCTGTTGCGCCGCGTTTCACTTGTTGTGTTTTGTGCGACTCCGGCCGCGTCCTATGCAGTGGCCTTCTGGGGTAGTAAGGCCACCGATGCGTCGGTTTGTGACTTAGCGCCAGCCACTTCTTCCAGAGTAAGTCAGAAGGTTTTAATTCCTGCTGATACGGATGTTAGGGAGGCGGCAGAAGCCTATTTTAGGGTTGCTGCTTCGTTCGTCGCCACCAATTGTCGTAATGGTCAACTATTGATATTGCAGGGCCGGCAGGACTTGCCGTTTGATGGTATCTACCTGCAGAATCTTGCCAATATGGCTTGCTTGGCGGCGACTGTGCAAAGGAGCTCAATTGCAGCGAGCAGTTCAACTCGTGATAGCAGCGGGTTTGAGCTTCGTTGTGTGATTTCTAAACACTCATCATTAGCGGCTGATCTCCAAGAGCGAGAGCGTGTCGAGAGTTCTCCGGTGTTGTTTCGCAGAATCCAGAAACGAGCTGTGGGGTCGTCCGATTCAAGTGAAGAATCGCGTAACTCGGACACTGGGAGCAGAGATTGTGGACGTTTTACGTTGGGGAGCTTAGTCCTTGGAGGCTCAAATTCAAGATGTAGGTAATGCTGCGCCTGCTATGTGAATTTGAAATGTAATATCAACTGGAGTTGTGTCATGACGACAAGCGAAACGTCGGATGGGAATTTACCTTTGTCGTCCCAGGGCCCAGCTAAGCCAAGGCAAACAGGTGAGAGTTCATCGCAACAGCAGCTTCTGTTGGAGCTTATCAGGGAAATGCGTGGGCAGCGCGAGTCGTTCGAGCAGGCGCAAAATCTTGCTTCAGCCGAGCGGCGCTCTGAACGACGGTGGAAAACCGCTTTCCAATTGCTTGTCTTTGGTGTCCCCGTACTTCTCGGCATTTTCTATTTTTTATTCTTTCTTAGTTCTACTGGGTTTCAGTGGGGACCGTTTGGAAAAGCTGTTGGCGTGGTTCGTATCGAAGGTCCCATTGCATCAGGTGAACGTGCGTCCGCAGATAACATAATTCCCTTGTTAGAGAAGGCATTTTCTAATTCCAGCGTTGAGGCCGTGGTGTTGTCTATAGACAGTCCTGGTGGAGCGCCGGTTGAGTCGGAACGTATATATACAGCCATCGGGTTCTATAAGAAGCAGTATCCGAAGCCTATTGTTGCCGTGGTCAACAATTTGGGGGCTAGTGCGGCATATTTGGTTGCTCTTCACGCTGACCGTATCGTGGCAGGCAAGTATTCACTGGTTGGATCCATCGGGGCAGTTATCGCTCCTTGGCAGTTGGATAAGGCAATTGCTAAGCTGGATATCTCACAGCGCGTCTACGCGTCCGGCAAGCTTAAGGCGTTTTTGAACCCATTTACGCCGGTTTCACCTGAGGTTGACGCAAAGGCGCAGATGCTCGTTGACCAGACTGCTGCTGTCTTTGTAAATGAGGTGAAATCCCGTCGTGCATCTCAACTCAAGCCTGGCGTCAACATCGCGACTGGCGAGGTTTGGCCTGGGCCAGAAGCTTTATCGGTTGGACTTGTGGACGAAATTGGGACGTTGGATGAATTCATCCGAACAAACTACAAGGCCGGCATTTACGATTTCGGTCCAAATGCGAGTTCAACGGGTTTCCTTGGCCGGGCGGTTCAGGATGCTGTTGTTGCTGTTTTGGAACGGGTAGCGTTGCGCTCTGGTGAGGTGCAATTGCGGTAGCTGGTGCGCTACATGGTGGGCAGAGGGGGCTGGGTCGACACGCCGGCAGGGCGGCGGCGCCACCAGTCCAGCGCCGCGTCGCGCACCTCCCGCCGCGCGGCGTAGCAGCCGCAAGCGCCTCCGCCAGCTCTTCCACCAAGCAACCGTCGGTCACGATTTCGTGCACCACCAGCAGCAGCACGTGGTCGTCGCCCGCCAGCCGCTACAGCGGCGCGCGCTGCAGGGCGAAGGGAAGCTGCGCGGCCTCGGCCTCTTGGCTGCGCGCCTTCTCCAGGAGCTGAGCAAGCGCCAGCACCTCGCTACCTCGCGCGGGCGTGGCGCCATGGCCATGGCCGCCGCGGGCGCTGGCGTGCCGGCCGCGCAGGCACATAGAGCCAGCAGCGGGGCCTTGTGCTCGCGCATTTCCTCCAGCAGCGCAGGACTCAGCGCGCGGCGCGGCGCCTGGAAGCGCAGCCGCCTTTAACCTGCCACAACCGCACGCCCGACTGCTGAAGTTGAGCCGCCAACTCTCCTACTTCAAGTGTCACAGGCTGCCCTCCTCCGCATGCGTCGCGGTCTCGCGACCCTCCCGCACGGCCCAGCGCATGGCGGCTACCTGCAGTGCCAGCGCCCTCATGGAGGGCGCCTTGTACAGCACCCGCGCGTTTAGCGGCAGTTGCATCGCCTGGCGCAGGCGCGCAGTCCCTCCACGCCAATTCCTCGCGCCACAGCGCCGCGATGGCGGTCTCGCTGTCGCCGGCCGGCGCCACGAACTCGCCTAGCCCTGCGGCCGCGCCGGCGCCCGGGACGCGCGCGGCAAAGCGCGCCTGTGCGCCACGCGGCATGCCGGTTTCCTCCCAGTGATCCCTGCCTATGGAGAAGACTTGGCCCAGCTCCGCGCCCGCCGCGGCGGCCTGCTGCGCCCACGCGTCCTGGAAGGCGCAGGCCGCCGTGTACGCGGACTGCCTCGCGTCGCCCCTAACAGCGCGGCGAGCGAGGAGCACAGCGCGACGTACTCCATCGGCTCGCCGCGCAGCAGCGCCGCCAGGTGCAGCGTGCCGTCCGCCTTGGCCGCGAACTGCGCCTTCGCGTGCTCGCGCTCGACCAGAGGATGACCCGCCCGTCGGCCAGGCCGGCGGCGTGCACCACGCCGTGCAGCGCTCCCAAGCGCGCGCACCGTCGCCAGCGCTGAGTGCAACGAATGCGCGTCGGCCACTTTCGCGCGCACGCACAGCACCTGCGCGCCGGCGCGGCGCAGCTGCTCCACGTCGCCCGCAGCCGGCACGCCGCGCCACAGCAGCGCCAGCCGCGCGTCCGGCGCCACGTCCTCCAGCCATTGGGCGATGGACAGGCCTACGCCGCCCCCGCCGCCTGCGACGAGGTAGGTCCCGCCCGCACGCGGCAGCGGTGCGGCCGGCTGCGGCAGTCACAGGGGCTTCAGCCCAAGCACCCAGCGTCGCCCGCCGCGGTAGGTGACAAGCTGCGCGTGGCCGCCGGCCGCGGCGTCGGCCACCAGGAGCTCCACGTGGCGCTGCAGCCGCTGCCGCGGCGCGGCCAGCTCGACGTCCAGGCTGCTGCAGGGCAGCCGCGCGTATTCCTGCGGGATCACCGTCACTGGGCCCAACAGCAGCGCCTTGGCCGTGTCCTGGCCGCCCTCGCCGGCCACGTCGTGCAGCCTGTTCGACACCACCGCCAAGTGGCAGGGCGCTGCCTTGGCCGCCTCGACCAGGGCCTGCGCCGGCGCCAACAGGCTGTGGAAGCCGCGCTCGCGCGCCTCGGCCTGCGTGGCGTCGGCGGCCTGCGCGGTCACGTTCCACAGGTGCAGCACCACCTGCGGCGGCGCCTGCCCGTCGGCGCGCAGCGCGGCCAGCACCTGCGCGTGGTCGGCGCGCGAGCCCGCGCGCACGGCGAAGAAGGCGTCGGCGGCCAGCCGCTCGAAGCCCGCCGCCGCGTGCACCCGCGTCACGCGCACGCCCGGCGCGTGCAGCCGGGTGGCCAGCGCGGCGCCCAAGCCGCAGTCGTCCTGCAGACAGCAGCAGCCAGTGCTCGCCAGCGGCCGGCGCGGCGGACGTGGTCCGCGTGCGCCGCCTGGCGCCCACGTGGAACAGCGACTCGTCCCCGCCGCGCGGGGCGAGGTCCTGCGCCAGCGCGGCGGTGGCGGCTTGCGGTTCCTGCGCCCGCCGCCCGTCCGTGGGCAGCGACGCCAGGGCTGTGCGCAGTGCCTACCGGCGGGGCTGGTGCCGCACCAGCGTGAACATGGAATTTCGCTGACGGCCTGCGTTCTCGCCGATCAACGCAGGGCAGCCAACGCTTCTTCAGATTGCTGTGCCCTTAGGGCGGTCCTGATAGGTACTGCGGCACCTGCCCAGGTGACCGCATTTACTGCACATCGCCGGCCTTGCCGCCGGCTGCAGTTCAATGGCCCGCCGCGCACGAATGCGCCGATACCTCTCGATCAATTCATCAAGCGCGTCGTCGGACAGCAGCTCCACCCTGTGCGGTCGCCTTTTCCTTGTTGTCGGGCTCTCCACCAGCACCCATGCGAACCGTGACACCCCCTCTCCGGTCTGATCGGCCAGCGCCGCCCGCTGCACGGAAAGTTCGATCACGTCGGTGGCGAAGGCGGTGTCCCAAACCCTTGTCTTGAGTTCTACGAGAACGACTTGGCCACCGTGACGGTATGCGCGGTCTACCCTGGCGACCAGCCGACGGCTGCTGGAACGAAACGTCGTTTCAGCGAAGGCCAGCGTGGCGCCTTGCAACTCGCGCGGCAGCCAATCCTCTTGCGACGCACCTCTTTGTGGTCGACGTAGCAGTAGGAGGACTAGCAGTCCAAGCAGAGCCGCGGCTACAGCGAGTAGTTCTGCCATCAAGGCCTCCGGCACAGGTGCCTGTTCACTGCGGCTGCTGCGATCAAGGCCAGCCTTTTCAGCAATGCGCGGACAACAGCCAATGCAAATGGCCGGCCTTCAATGCAATGACACAGCCATGGCGAGACGCGGTAATAGGCCGCTATCAGCCACCTGCCCCGCCGCGTTCTGCGAAGGTACAAGTCTCGAAAGGCGCGAAGGGCCCGCGTTTCTTCACTGTCACCGAGCGCTGCCGTAGCGATGAAGCAGTAGCCCTTCCGAGCACTCGCGGCAATTACTTGCTTGCTCTCCTCATAGAAGTCGGCGTGCGAGGCTAAACCGCGTTCCTTCGCTTTGCGCTGCTCCGAGGTGTCACGCGGCCCGAACCTTCCATCGAAGTCGATCCGACGCTCGCAATAACCCATCTGGGCAAGTTCGCTGGCGCTGATGAAGTCATCTCTTCGGTCGATGGGCACTGCTTCTCCTCTCAAGTCGCGTCGGCGTCCCACTCGAGCACGTCATCCAGCAATTTGCTTGCAGCAGGCCCGGTCTCCGGTGTAGCGGCCACTTGCAGTTCCGGATTCACACCCGCGGCGGTTGGCGCCGCAAGGCCATGGCTTTCAAGCAAAAGTCCCTTTGCGGCTAGTTCGCGCAGGCGGCTCGCCCGGCGCTTGGGTTCCCGTATCGCTGATAGCGCGGCATGCAAGCCCGGGCATTCTTCCCTCGCGATGGTCAGCTTGATTTTGTAGTTGGACGTGTCGTGGTCTGCGAGCATGCTGAGCCTCCTGTCAAGACTGGTTGCCAGGCACAGAGTCCGGTTGCATCCCAGCAGCCTGAATTGGAGAAATCTGCACGTCCATTTCCTTTGGCTGCGTTGACGGGGCGGTGGAAGGCGAGGCAGGCAGTGCGGGAGTCGCGGTGTGGTGCCGAGAGTCTTTGCGCTCACGCATCCATTCCTCTCCTATGAGCTGGAACCCGCGAACGTTGGCATAAATCGGCTGCTCAATTTCGTGCAGTGGATGCCGCGGAAACCTTCTTTTGATGGCTTTGCGGAAGAGGTACGACCCGCCTCCAACCAGCACGATCTGGTCGACGTCGTGAGTGCCACCCAACCGTTCTGCCAGCGAGTCGAGCGCTTGGTCAGTGACCTTTTGGATCAGCGAGTCGTAGCGCTTCAGGTCATGCGCCTTGCCGTAGATCTTGATGGGCTTGTTCGTGCGCAAACCGGTGTCGATCGCTTCAAGGTCTCGGTAATCCTCCTCGATGTCGTGACTGATGGCCTCGGCGATGGTGCGCAAGATGTCAGAGACGCCGCGGTTCACAGAATCGCTGAGTTTCGGGATGACACGGGTGCCGCGCGTCACGAGCCAGTCGAACGTTTTCGCGCCTGGGTCGATCACCAGCTTCTTATTGTCCGATGGGCTGTCTCCCAGCCCGCCGGCGGCCGTGAACGCGATAAGCGCTCCCTGCGGCTGGGCAACCGCCAGCACTTTCTTCACCAGCACCGTCCGCTTCT
The DNA here is from genome assembly GCF_034427735.1 of Azohydromonas lata. Taxonomy (NCBI): domain Bacteria; kingdom Pseudomonadati; phylum Pseudomonadota; class Betaproteobacteria; order Burkholderiales; family Sphaerotilaceae; genus Azohydromonas; species Azohydromonas lata. Next base: position 97,616 of record NZ_JAXOJX010000001.1, on the reverse strand, counting down.
TCCCAACCTGAAACTCGCCGGCGAGGTTCTTCTCCAGCGCGGCTCGCTTGGCCATGAACTGTGCCACCGGCAGTCCCACCACGAGAAGGTCCACGTCATCCACCTTCATGTAGTGCAAGGCGCCCGCCGTGAGTGCCCGGTACTCGGGCGTCTCGAAGTAGTGGTCATGCAGCTGGCGCGTGCGAAACCGGTCGGTGGCGAGTTCCACGTCCGGCCCAACCTCGTAGTAAAGGCCATCAACCGGTACCGACACCGTCCGTCGCCGGCCGCCGATGTCGTTGGACTTGTCTGCGTGGCTGAAGAAGGCCAGTGACGGAAAGTGGTCGCAGTCCACACGCCCTGCGGTCGACTGCTTGGTGAACTTGGTATTGCCCCGGCCCACGTCGATCGCTCTGACGATTGTGCTCATGACTGCCTCCATTCTGTTCGGAAGCTCAGAGCATGCGAAAAGCGCCTTCGGCAATCAAAGGAAAATCCTGCCGATTTGGGCAAAGTTGCGGCCCCAACCGTCTGCATCTGGCCTGCTGGTGTCACATAGGTGCCCCTTAGGGGTGACTTGGCGCTGCCTCCAGCCGCGGTCTCTTTGAAGTTGGTGGCACCTAGGGAGCACTTCGGTGCCGCCAGCATTGTTGCTCGCGCGCTACCGCCTAATCGCCCGTAACTAGAGGCCGACTTTTTCTGCTGTAAAGCCCTGTGGCGGTTGGCCTGCGAATATTCCGGCAGATAACGGCGGCTAGACAGGAAATTACGTTTTTCAAGCCGCGCTTGACAGCCGTGCGGGGCGAGAGTCCACTTCGCATCGAGCCTTGTGAGCCTGCCGCAAGACATCGCGTCATCGCGTTGAAGCAGGCCGGGAGATGCCCCGCAAGCACCGTAGCGCTCGTTACGCGCCCTATAGTCCCCAGCCCTGTGCTGGCAAGCAGACCGCGTCAGTCGCGGTGAGTTGAAGTACCTCGCGCTGGAGGCCGCACTTGGCCTTGAGCTCTGTCGCCGTTGCGTGCTCGACGCAGTTCGGTGGCCTCGGCCCTTGGCGCCCGGCGTTGTCTGGCGCGCCCCTTGGGCCGCGTCGCTCCTTGAGGGCGGATTGCGGCCGCGCGTGTCGTCCCGTGGAGGAGGCGCGCGCTCAAACCCTGTTGTCGTCGCCTGTCCCTTGCGAGGGGACCTTTGCATGGCGGGCCGTCCGAATGGAGAAGGCACGTGCAAAGCCAGACGGCATCCCCGAGGCGGCCTGGTGGTAGGGCTGCACTTGCACCGGGAGAGAGGGTTTCAGATCAATCCCAATTCGAAGCGTCCTGTGGGCCCTGGAGCCCTGGGCGTTGCGTCATCCACCCTTGAGGTGGTTGGCGCTGGCGCTGTCATGCGCCGTGGGGACCGTCTCGCCGAAATGCGAGCCGTTCTTCGGGATGTGTTTTTTAAAGATTACCGCTGGGCCCGTGGAGGCCCGAAACCTTGCAAGCACCCGCTGCCCGTAGAAGGCCGAGCAGCAGGTGAACCGGTCCGATCAGCCTTTGTGAAGCCGTGCGGCCTCGGGGCGCGTCGCAGAGCTCACCAGCACGTTGGCGCCCCCTGTCGTTGTTCTGACTTTCGGTGGCCGCCGCGGCTCGGGCGGTCCGGTTGGAGATAGAGATGGCAGTGATTCCCTTCGATCCATCGCGCCGGCGCGCGACTCAGACCGCGGTGGGCGGCGGTGGCTCTGAAGGCGCCGCTGTGCCGCAGGGCGGCCGCGACCCGGATGAGGAACTGCGGCGGCTGCCGTTGGGCACGTCAGACTACGTGCGGGTGGTGGACGCGATCCTGCGCAAGAACAACTGGCGCCACAGCACCAAGGACAAGAACGTGTCACGCAAGACAATGCGCGACCGCAGTACCTTCCTGGTGGCGTTCTTCCGCGCGCTGCGCCACGAAACCGAGTTCAAGGACGCTGATCCGAGGGAACTGGGTGGCAGGCACGTCGAGGCGATGGTCCGCCGCTGGGTGTCATTGGGCCGATCCACGGCGACGATCCACAATTACCTCAGCTTCTTGCGCACGTACGCAGGCTGGATCGGCAAGCCGGGCATGGTGCTCGCGCCACAGCATTACGTGGGCGAAGCGTCACCGCATGCCCATCGCTACCAGGTCGCGGTGAAGGACAAGAGCTGGTCCGCGGCCGACGTCGACATCGACGACTTGATCAGGCGCGTCGGAGAGTTCGACATGTGGGTGGGCTTGCAGTTGGAGCTCTGCGCCAAGCTGGGCCTGCGTCCCAAGGAAGCACGGCATTTCCGGCCGCACGGCGCCATCGTTCCGCGCGAGCGGGCCTTGGAGCGAGATGCGCAGGCGTTCCCGCACGCCCAGTGGTTCGTTCGGGTCGTGCATGGCACGAAGGGCGGGAGGCCTCGCCACGTGCCGTTGGCCAACCCGGCGCAGCGCGCGTTGATCGAGCGGCTGCAGGCGCTGGTGCCCAGCGGCCAGTTCGTCGGCCGTCCGGAACATTCGGCCGCGCAAAGCCAGCGCCGCTTCTACTACGTGCTGCAGCAGTTCGGCATCACGAAGTCAGCGCTTGGTGTGGTGGCGCACGGCCTCCGGCACCAACACGCCAACGACCTGTACGAAGCACTGGCCAGCAGCCCTTCCCCGGTGCGGGGCGGTCAGCTTCAGCCGGCGCAGGACGTCGAGGCCAGGAGCGCGACCGCGCGTGTGCTCGGACACAACCGTCCGAGAGTGACTGGCTGCTATATAGGATCGAGCCGCGCCTTCACCGACGGCCTCAGCCGCAATGGCGTTGATGCCGCCGATGCAGACCAGGGCTTGCCGGAGCCCGGTTCGCGCACTTGAGCGATGCCACGCTGATGATGTCCGGGCTGTCGGCAACGCTCTACCGCGTTGAAAATCGCCGTTCAAGGCCGCGTCCGCCAAAGTGGCTGCGCCGATAACGTCGAAAAGCGCGCCCTCACCGCCAGAAAACGTCGCGTTCACATCGAACGGCATCACCCCCGCGCCGCGCTTGGCGACCTCGCCAATGCGTGCGGCATCGGTCGACTGGGATCATCCTGGCAATGCTGCAGCCGCAAGCAGCATTGCGGCTGCAGTTTGCGTCCGTGCCATTCCATTGCCCATTGATGTGGTTGTCCTGCGCTCCAAATCGGGCAGAGCGTTGTCAGTCCGACTGCGGCTGATTCCGGCCGGACTGCTGCGCCTTCGCAGCAGGCACAGCCATCAAGAACTCCAGCGCCCTCTGCGCCTCCCTCCGAGGAACAAAAAGGTGGTCGTGGTAGTAGGCCGAAATGGCGTTGCATGGAATGCCGGCATGCGCCAGCGCTGCGGATACCGCGGCCAGGAAGCCCACGGCCTCCAGCGAAGAATGGATCGACAGCGTGATCAGGCTCGATGCCATCTGGTACGGCACGCCGGCGCGCTCGGCCTCGTCCAGCGTCACGATGGCGGTGAGCCCTTCGGCCTCGCGACACGTGACGATGGGCAACAGCCCGGCGGGCAGCTCACCGCTCGGGAATGTGCAGAACACGAAGGTGCCGGGCTGCAGTTGCGGCGTCATGTGCTGCAGCAGCTTGCCCAAGTCACGCTCTCCAGTCATGTCAGTGCCTTTCAGGTCCAGGGTTGGTCCGAGGCTGGCCAGCCATCAGCTTCCCGCTCGGCCACTGGCAGCAAAGGTGCCAGGTCGTTGCCTCTGCGCGCTGGTGTCGGTGCGGCTGCCTGCGCTGCCGGCGCCGCGGCGCTGGACGACTCGCGCTTACGCTTGACCTGGTACGCCGTGAGAACCTGGCTGGCGATCAGGTCCACTGCTGGCCGCGGGTGGCCGTCCCTGTCCGTCCACACCTTGGGCGTCAACGTGCCCGCCAGCGACACCGCATCGCCGTCTGACAGCGCCAGCAGCGCCGCCTGCGCTTGTGCGTCGAAGGCCAGGACGTTGACGAAAATCATCTCACCGCCGGCAGTGGCGGCGCGGACCTTGGCCGTGACGAACGGCTTGCCGCTGTTGTTCCCGACGCGCTGCTCAGGCCGTCCGTACACCTTTCCGGAAACAAGTCCTTCGATCATCGGCGCGCTCCCGTTCTGGCCGTAGCTCGTGCCTCCACAGTAACCCAGCTGGCCCCGGCGAGCGTGTGCCTGCGTCGATCGCCAGTACCGCTACTCTGGGCTCGGGGCACCCGCGGCGAAAGTACGATTCGCCCATGCCCCCTTTGACTTGCCCTTTCTGCACGCTGACCCGCGAACGCATCCTCGGCGAAAACGACCACGCGCTGTGGATCCGTGACGGCTTTCCCGTCTCGCCCGGCCACAGCCTCGTGATCCCTAGGCGCCACACCGGCTCGTTCTTTGACACCAGCGACGCGGAGCGTCAGGCAATGCTGGCGTTGCTGGACGAGGCCAAGGCCGCGGCCGAGGCCGAGTTCGCGCCGGCGGGCTTTAACATGGGCATCAACGATGGGCCGGCCGCTGGTCAGACCGTGCCGCACCTGCATATCCACCTGATTCCGCGCTACGAGGGCGACCAGGCCGACCCGCGCGGCGGCGTGCGTTGGGTGATTCCCGAGAAGGCCGACTACTGGAGCAGGCGCTAAGGCATGCCGCCGCGGCTGCCGCCACCCAGCGCCGAGGCGCAGCTCGCCTTCCTGGGCAAGCTGCAGCGCCTGTTCGCGGAAGGCAACTTCACGGCGACCTACAAGTTCGCGCTGCTGATAGCGCTGGCAGACCTGGCCGTCGATCTCGGCGCCGACGATGGCGAGCCGCTCGAGCTGGCCACGCGCCGCATCGGCGAGCGTTTCGTGCACCTGTACTGGCGCCAATCCATGCCTTACCGCACGGGACGCTCTGGTACGGGTGCCGGCGTGCTGGTGCAAAACCTCGGCGAGCAGGCCGCGGTGCTGAGCGCGATCGTGGCGTTTCGCGCCCAGGCCGGCGTCTCGACGCCGCAGCAGGCGGCATCGCATCCGGCCTACAAGGAACTGGTGACCAGGATCACGGCCACGGTGTCGGCGCAGCCCCTGCAGTACCTGCAGAACTTCGGCGGCACCACCGACGCCTTCCTCTACGAGCGGCTCGGCCCTGGCCGGGTGCGGTTGCTGCCCGGCGTGGCGTACTGCCTGCGGCGCTTCCATCCCCTGGTGCAGCAGCTGGCGCGCTCCCACTGGGTCACGCACATCAAGGCCAACCGTCGCAACCACGCCATCCTGGACGACGCCGGCGACCTGGAGGACTTCCTGTTCTCCACCTCCCGCCAGTCGTTGGAGCGCATAGGTGAAGGTCTGCGCATGCTCGACGGCGCGCGCTGCTTCTACTGTTGCGAGGCGCTCGGTGCCGCGGCCGACGTGGACCACTACGTGCCGTTTTCGCTGTACCCGCGCGACTTGGCGCACAACTTCGTGCTGGCGCACCCGAAGTGCAACCGCAGCAAGTCGGACACGCTGGCCGCGCGCATGCATCTGGAACGGTGGCTGGAGCGCATCACGCGGCGCGCGGATGAGCTGGCGGAAATCGGCTTGTCCGCTGGCATCGCGGCGGACCCGACAACGAGCCGGCGCGTGGCGGCCTGGGGATACGCCAGCGCCGCGGCCAGCGGCGGCCACGCTTGGCTGTCGAGTGCAAAGTACGAGGCCATCGACCAGCGATATCTGGGACTGTTCGACGCGCAGGCCACAAGGGCCTGACGCAACGCACGGGTGGGCAGCCACTGCTAAGACCGCGTGAACGGTTACCCCGGGGCCCTGCGGCCAACCGTCGGACGCGCAGGCTCACGCCATGAGCCTCGCGTGAAGGAAGATTTCACAAGGAAAACAGCCAAGGAAGGGAGTTCCCATGCACGCAACGCTGCCCGACACGCCGCTGGACATCGTGGGCGACGTCCACGGGGAGCACGCGGCGCTGTGCGCGCTGCTGGCGGCCCTGGGCTACGACGACGACGGGCGGCACGGCCAGGGCCGAACCCTCGTGTTCGTGGGCGACTTGTGCGACCGCGGCCCGGACAGCCCCGGCGTCATTGCGCGCGTGCGGCGCCTGGTGCAAGCCGGCCGTGCCGTGGCCCTGCTGGGCAACCACGAGCTCAACGTGCTGCGCGGGCAGCGCAAGAGCGGCAACGACTGGTTTTGGGGCGAGGGTGCGCAGCACGACGCGCGCTACGCACCGTGCGTCGGCCTGCAGCACGAGGCCGAGCGCCAGGAGGTACGCGCCTTTTTCGAGAGCTTGCCGCCGGCCGCATCGAACCGCGATCTGCGGGTGGTGCACGCGGCGTGGCACGCTCCGTCGCTTGCGCGACTGGCGGCACATCCGCAAGGGCTGCCGCTGGGGACGTGGTTCGAGCGGCTGGACGAGGCGGCCGAGGCCGCGCAGGACGCCGCAGAACTGCGCGCGGCGGCCCGCACGGAAAAGGCATCCTGGCGCCATCACCTGAACGATCCCGCGGCTGCAATGCCCATGCTCCATGCCGTAGCCCGCAGTGAGGAAGCCCGCCAGATGGACAACCCGCTGCGCGTGCTGACCTCGGGCGTGGAGCGCTGTGCGCAGGCGCCCTTCTTCTCCAGCGGCCAGTGGCGCTTCACACAGCGCGTGCGCTGGTGGGACGGCTACGACGAGGACACGCCCGTGGTGGTGGGCCATTACTGGAGAGAGTTCATGCCGCTAGAGCGCTCACAACTGGGTAAAGCCGGACCGGACCTGTTCCAGGGCACACCGGCCCAGAGCTGGCTGGGCGCGCGCGGCAACGTCTACTGCGTGGACTTCTCGGTGGGCGGGCGCTGGCAGGAGCGCCGCGCGGGATGCGCCGGCGCGCGAACGCGGCTGGCCGCCCTTCGCTGGCCCGAGCGCGAGCTGGCGCTTGACGACGGCCAGGTGCTGCCCACTACGGGCTTTGGCAGGCTGTGATCGCCATGGCCGAGACATCGGTAAACAGTGCCAGTGCCATTTTGGATCGGCTGTCGCAGGCGTTTCCGACACGGCTCGATCTCAAGCCGTGGCTGCTGGGCCGTCCCTGCCCGGTGCGCCACCGCGTGGACCCGTGGCCCGCAGCGGTCGTCGGGTAGTTAACCCCCTGTTCTTGTGGACAAGTCCGTGGAGTAGATGCACGCGGCGCGGCCAAGTCGTTGATTTTTCAGCACCAGGCAGGAGCTGCCACAAAAAAGGCAGCTCTTACTGCTGGTCAAGCCGAACGCGCGCCGTGTCGCCGCCACAGGGACATCGCCCTCCCGGCCGTGAGCCGCTGGCGCAGCGCTTGGACTCCGTGGCGCCACTGCGCCAAGGTGAACTCGCCGTGCAAGGCGCGGCGCTCCAGCTCGGCGAAGGCCGTCTCGTATTCGAGGTGGCCGCTTTCGCGCTGGCTATTGCGGGTTAGCAGCTACGTTGACTATCAAGCACGGCGCGGGACGCACGCAAAGTCGCCTCCTGACTCCCAGGCTGGCCGCCACGGCCAGAACTCGTTTCCTGACTACATCTCCATGCAACAGCTGGACCGCAGCATGGGTGCCTGGAGGGTGTGATGGAATCCAACGAAACACCGATGGAGAAGGCAAAGCGCCGCGTGGCCGAGGCCGAGGCGCGGGTGAAAGCGCAGGCCGCCCGGGTGCCCGCTGGGGTCAAGACACGACGCAGGCGAAGGCCACGCTCGCCCTCTTCGAGGGAACGCTGCGCTTCCCGCAGGAGGACTTGGTCAAGCTTGAGCAGGCGGCCGGCAACGGTCCACCGACCTGATGCCCAGGCCGGTACTGGTGGGCTACGTTGCAGCCGCAGGGCTGCGCAGCGTGGCTAGAGGGTGTTATGCACTTTCTCCGGTGGCCAGAAACATCACGGCCTTGGGCAGCATGAGAGTGGCAAACACCAGGAAATGCAGCGCTGCCAGCACCTGAGGCATGCGCTCGAAATCGCGCGACAGTCGCCGGAAGCGGGCAAGCCAAGCGAAGCTGCGCTCCACCACCCAGCGCCGCGGCAGCAGCACGAAGCCTTTGCGCGCCTCAGGCAGTTTGACCACTCGCAACTCGATCCCCGAGGCCTTGGCGTCCTGGCTGGCCTGCTGGCCGGTGTAGCCCTGGTCCGCCCACGCCACCTCCACCGTCTCGCCGGTGGCCTGCTGCACGGCTTGGCAAAGCGCCTTGACCTGCGAGCGTTCCTGCTCATCGGCGGACGTGACGGTTAAGTCAATGAGGTTGCCCAGCGTGTCTACGGCCATATGCACCTTGGAGCCCTTGCGCCGTTTGTAGCCGTCGTACCCCGCGCGCTCACCGCTCTCGACGCTGCTTTGCAGCGTGCGCCCGTCAAGCACCACGGCGCTTGGCTGGCCCTGGCGTCCCTGGCCGGCACGGATGATGGAGCGCATGTCGCTGACCATCGCCTCGAAGCAGCCCGCTTCGCTCCAGCGCCGGAACTGCTGGTACACGGCTGCCCAGGGCGGAAAGTCGTTGGGCAGCATGCGCCACGGCGCACCGGCCCGGGCCAACCAGCGCAGCGCGTTGAATACCTCGCGCGAGCTGTGTTCGCGCTGTGGCGCGTCCTCCTTCATCAACGTGGGGTACGGCGCCACGAACTCCCATTCCTCCTGGCTCAAGTCACTCGGGTACGGCTTCCTGCTCATCCAGCCAAGATGGGGCCGCTCCCGCTCAGGCAAGCCCAAAGTTCATAACACCCTCTAGCTTGGCGCTCACCAGCTTGAGCCGCAGAAGCACGGGCACAGCCATTAGCCCTTGAAGAGATCCAGCAGACGGCGCCACCGCTGTCGGCAGCGGCTCATGCCGGTAGTTCTCGCCCATGCGCTTCAAAACGCCTTCGGCGCACCCGGCTTCTCAAGCTTCAGCCTCAACTGACCCGTCCGGGTACGGCCCGGCTGCCGAAAAACTGCCCAGCATCGAAGCCTTCTTGCCAGCTCTCGCGTCTGTTCTTCACCGCAGCGGCTCCTTTGGTGAGGGTTTGGCAAACCGCAATCCGGGCCTGGGGCTACAGCGGCACGCCAAGAGGCGATGCAACGCCAGGGCAAACCATCGGGGCACGGCAAGGTCTGGAGGGCCGCCAAGGCCTTTCTTGGGTCGTCGGCGGTGCGCCAACGGCGTCGCACAGACTGGCCTGCATGGAGCAGAACGAACCGCAGGAGCAGGCACGGCCTTGGGTCACCAAAGCCGAAGCTGAAAGGCGGGTGGCCGAAGCCAAGGAACAGGTGGCCGCCCTGGTGGCCTGGATCGCAGAGCTGCGGCGCCTGGGCTACGACACGACAGAGCCCACCGCCGTCCTGATCGCGCTGACGGATGAACTGCTTCGCTGCTACGAGGAGCTTGGGATTCAGGCCGGCGGTGGATGGCGGCCGCGCCGCAGGCCGCCAGACGGCCCATGAAGCGCTGTACCTTGTTGGCTGGCGGCTGACCTTACCGCTCGGGCCTGTCAGGGCTGGCGCTGCTCGTCGTTGATACCGGGCTCACGCACCCAGAAGGCGCACCCGTACTCCGGCTGGCCGACCACGGGCGACAGCCGCGGGTGCTGGCATAGGCCGTTCACGTCGTTGTCGGGCAGCGGCCCGCCGTAGTACTGGCAGGTCCAGCAAGGGTGCGGTGCGTCGTGGTTGGCGAAGTGCATGGGCCGATTACAGCGCTCAGGGCTGCGGCTGGTCAGGGCCACGCCGAGGCCGAAAGCGCCGCCATGGGCCTTCTATCGCGTCGGCGCAGCCATCGGTGCGCCCATGGCCCGCTTGATCATCTCCCGGCGCTCGTGGTGGCGAGTCATGGCGTCGTCCACGATGTTCGCAGCCTGCAACTGCTGGAACACCAGCGCCTTCTGCTCGTCGGTCATCACGTTGAGCATGGCCAGGATGATGGGCTCCGCGCGCTGCAGCTCCTGCAGCAGCTCGTGCAGCAGCCAGGAGCGCGCCATTGGCGGCGTCCTCGGCTTCGTCGCCCAGGGAGCGGTACACGGTCGCCACCGGCAGGATGCTGTGCCTGTCGTCGGCCTCGATGCGGTAGCCGTCCAGCCTCCACGGCCTCGGGGTGTGCTTTGTGTCCATCGGCTTCTCCATCACGGGTGGTCCAGCAGCAAGGCCTGCAACGCCGCTGTCAGCACCACCAACGCGGCCAATTGAGCTTGGCCAGCCACGTGCCCATGGCGAGTTCCTCCGGCCCCCAGTTGATGTCGGTGGGATTCAACAAGTCCGTGGCGCCCTTGCCCCGGTCATCGGCCCTCAGCAGGCAAGCGATTTCATACCTTGGATGGACCGGCCCCCTTGTTCTTGACAAATATCTAGCGCGGGTGGCTGATGTAGTCGCCGGTAGATGCCAGTACCGATGCTTCGTCTTCGCGTCTGGCCTACGCACGAAGGTTCGCCGGGATGCTGTCGAACTCTTTGTCGCTGTCCAAGGCCATGGTCAGGTGTCCCCGGATGCCGGGGCAGCCTTGTCTGAAGAAGGGGGCAGCGCGTCGTTGATGAGCGTTATCCGGTTCAGGCAATTTGGCCGGCTGCCGGTTTCGGCCATCACCAGCCATTCGCGAAAGCAGTCAGGCGGATCGCAAAAGGACTGACCCCGATGGGCAAGAGCTGGAAAGCTTCCGGGAATAGTCGAAAGGCAATCAATTGCTTGCCTGAAGCAAGCAATTAGGCCATTATTCGACCATGACCGTCAGCAACCGCATCGAAGCTGTCCGCCGCTTCAACCGCTTCTATACCCGCCAAATCGGCGTGTTGAACGAGGGCTTACTGGACTCGGAGTTCACGCTCACCGAGTGCCGCATCCTGTGGGAACTGGCACATCTGGAAGATGGCGAAGGCATCACTGCCACTGACCTAGGCCGCTTGCTGGATCTGGATGCAGGCTACCTGAGCCGCTTGCTCCGTGCCTTAAAAGAGCGCGAGCTTGTGGAAGCCACTCGCAGCAAAAACGACGCTCGCCAGTCGCTGCTGCAACTCACCGCCGCCGGCCGCCTCGCCTTCGAGCCGCTGGATCGCCGCTCGCAACAGCAGGTCGGTGCGCTGCTGAGCCGGCTCAGCGATACACAACAGGCCGAGTTGCTGCAGGCCTTTCATCGTGTGCAACGCCTGCTGGACGAGTCGGGCGGCAAGTCGGCGAAGAACAGTTTCATCTTGCGGCCTCACCGTCCAGGAGACATGGGTTGGCTGGTGTCGCGGCATGGGGCGCTCTATGCCCGCGAATACCAATTCGACATGCGCTTCGAGGCACTGGTTGCGCGAATCGCCGCCGACTTCATCGACCGCCTTGATGTCAGCCGCGAAGCCTGCTGGATAGCCGAGCGCGATGGCGTCAACATCGGCTGCGTGTGTCTTGTTCAGGCGCGAGACGAAGCAACCAAGGAACCCCTCGACCGTACCGCGCAGTTGCGGCTCCTGTTGGTGGAGCCCTCTGCCCGTGGCCTCGGCTTGGGCGAACGGCTGGTCGCCGAATGCCATCAATTCGCACGCGAGGCCGGTTATAGGCGCGTGCGGTTGTGGACGAACAGCCAACTGTCGGCCGCCAAGCACATCTACAGCAAGGCGGGCTACAAGCTCATCGAAAGTGAGCCGTTCCAAGGCTTCGGACACGACCTGATCGGAGAAACCTGGGAGCTGGACTTGACCACGCAGCCGTGAAACCGTCGCTCGACCCAAGCCACCGAATGTCGGCAACGGGCACAGATCCGCCGTTGAAGCAGTACGGAAATTTGTTACGTGCATTATCAGGCGCGTTCTTGCTCCAGCCAGCGAGTGTCAACCTCCAGACCGTGCCTCTTCCAGCCACCCCAGCACCGCCCCCTTGAACCATATCGTTGCTGGATCATCGATATCGCGCATGCGGCGCTAGAGTCGGCTTATGGCAACAGAACAAGTTTTCCGACGCCCGCAGACCTCTCCAGCAGCTCGTGCGCATGTCGTACTGCCGTAAGCGGCATGCGCTTGGCAACGACCGGATGGAGCTTGCCGCGCCGAAGCAACTCGAGCAGCGCACGGAAGTCCTCACGGAACTGCTCTGGATTCCGGGGACCTCCGCCCACCGGGAGTGCTTGGCGGTGTGCAGCCACGGGGAACCATTGGCGGCCCTCACGCAGCTTCTGGATGCGGTAGGTGAGGACCCGGCAGTGGGGCGAGAGCAAGCCCCAGAGCGCAACGACCGCGGTCGCCGCATACCACTCGATCCACCCGCGCCAGCTCTTGTGCCCCTGCACGAGCGCGCCGTAGTGCCCAAATACGACGAGCCGTCCACCGGGCCGCAATGCGCGGAAGGAGCGCAGCGACAGGGCGCCACCAATGCCGTCGAGTACGACGTCCACACCCCGGTCGGGGAGCTCATGCACCCGAGCCAGGAAGTCTTCGTTCTGATAGTCGATCGCCACCGCGCCAAACCGCTCGACCACGCCTCGGTCGCTGGGCGAACAGGTCCCGTAGAGGCGAAGCCCGGCCACCGCTCCCAGCTCGAGGACCGCAGTGCCCACGCGGCCGGCCGCACCGTGTATAAGCACGGCCTCACCGCGCTTTACATTCGCCGTTCGGTGAAGCAGTTGATAGGCGGTCATGTACGTGAAGACGAGGCTCAAGACCTCCGCCGGGTCGAGGCCCACGGGCACCTCGACCGCGTTCGCCTCCAGCACGCAAACCCGCTCTGCGTCGGCCCCCCACACCGTCAGCGCGCCAACACGCTCCCCGATGCGCAAGCGTGAGCAGCCGGCTCCAAGCTCCTCGACGACACCAATGAGCTCATAGCCGGGCGTGAACGGCGGTTTCGGCACACCGAGGTAGGTCCCGGCACGCAATTGGGCGTCGGTGAAAGACACGCCAGCAGCCAGAACGCGGACGCGGACCTCATGCGGACCCGGTCGGGGATCGTGGTCCTCGACTACCCGCAAGACCTCAGGCCCGCCGAAGTGATCAACAACGACACGCTTCATGGACGACCCTCCACGAGCACCAGACCCAGGACCTGTCTGATGGTCCCGCCAAGCGGCTCAAGCCACCACACGCCCAGGGCGTCCCTTTTGCCCGGATCTGATACTCGCCGTTGCTTCGCCCGCCCGCTTTGATTTGGCTCAATTGAAAGGAGATTTGGTCCCCGGGCAGCTCGGCTTGTGTTCATGACGCCGCATGCAAGCGCAATTCGGTACGGGCAACTGGCACCTCATCGATGACGGACCTATGCTTGCCTTTCGGCCGAGCAAGCGGGGTTGTCGCCACGCGCTACTGCCGATTTGAGCGAAAGGACTACCCATGTTGTCCGATGCCTCCGTCACTACGATGCTGCCAGTCAAGGACATGGCCAGGGCACGTGCTTTCTACGAAGGTTGTTTGGGCCTGCAGCCCGGTGGCTTGAAGCCTGATGGCAAGTTTGTCTATTTAGTGGGTGGCAGCACATTGGCCTTGTTCCCGAAGGCCGAGGGAACAAAGGCTGACCATACGGCGATCAGCTTCCAGGTGTCTGATATCGCTGCTGAAATCCAGGCGCTGAAACGTGCTGGCGTGGTTTTTGAGGACTACGACTTTCCGGGCCTGAAAACCGTGAACCACGTCTGCGTGCTTGGTGCGGAGAAAGCAGCCTGGTTCAAGGACACAGAAGGCAATTACCTTTGTATTCACGAGAATCTGGCTACTGCATAACTGGCTGATCGTCCTTCCAACGACCGCAACCTGGAACGGCAGCACTGGGTTCCGTGCGGACGGTTGAATCCCATCCTCGTTTCGGTTCGATTGGCGTCCGCAACGGTAACTATTGCATCCATACAATCCTCGCCGTGAGGCGCAGCGGCTGCTGCCCTTGAACCACTCCGGATAGCTGATTTTTGATCGCGCTGCGCCTCACACCCATTACCGGCAAGTTGCGGGCTCCTTTCTTGATAGCTACATGGCAGCCTTTTCTCAAGTCCCTAAAACTTCAGCCCTCTGAGCACGCCGGCTGGCTCGCCGCAACAGCAAGCTCGCAATAGCGACACCAGGAACCAGTAGCGCTAGCAAGAGCACTGGAATGGCCGGTAGCGGGCGCAGCGCCCATTTCTCCAGTGCCACGTTCATGACCAGTACGAAGGTGATGGCGGTAGGCAGCCACATCGCGGCGGCAATGAGGACGAACTGTCTTGACGTCACACCGGGGGCACCAAGTGCCGTGCGCAGCTTCAGGGCTGCAAGAACGGCCGCGGTTGCCATCATCTGCGTGAAAAGCACGAATGCGACAAGCCCCTTCATTCTTCTTTTCCTTCCCACGAGGCCGGCGGGTTTCCGCCCTCCTCAGTATCAAATCCATGCGTGGCGGCAGTCCCACGTGGTGGCGGCGTTGAGGAACGCTTGCCTTGCATCGTGGGCGGCATGCGAGCCGGCATCTCGGCGTCAACCGCCCTGTTGATAGATAACGCTCGCCGTGTCTCAGCGCGGGGCCCGGTAACCGCTCTCGATCCAGGCACTGGCGGTGACGCTGTTGAGCTTGAACTCCGGACGGACCTTCACGCTGGCCAGTTGCTCGCCAAACACGCCCTTGGCAGACAGCACGGCATAGGGCTCAAACTCGTCCGGCACGATGTCGAGCTCCACCGTGATGGTTTCGCCGCCGGCGCTCACGGCAACGTTCTTGTGCAGCATTGCATACCGGTATTGCTCGGCGCGACGAATGACCTCGCTGGCTGTTTTCACAAGCGTGTTGAACGCTGAAACGTCCAACGGCTTCGGGTTCTTCTTATCGCGGCCCATGGTCCACGGGCCTACCAGGGCAGGCTCGGACTCGCCGTGCCGCGTCATCGCCACTGCCCAGCCGTCGTCGTCCTCGTTCTTGACAACCTGCGCAGTCCAGCCGTTGTCTATCCACAACCGGTCTCCGTGTACCGTTTCTGGTTCCTCGGTGGTGGGCAAGCTCTCCCAAACGTCCGCTTCCATGGCTCTGTACTGCAACACTGTATAAAACAACAGTATGACACGGCCGCTTGCCACTGCGACCCAAGACGCAGTGCATGACTGCCGTGAGCGCGTGCCTGTTCGGCGTGGCCGGCTCGCTGCGGCCCGACAGTTGTCTGTGCTTGCCTATAGCGCGAGCCGGTCCAGCGGCCATGGTGCCGTCGCCACGCCAAACGCTTGGTGGCATGGCAGAGCAGCCCGGCCAGCGCAGTGCCCTATTGTTCGGGTTCCACGCGAGCTTCGGACATGCCCTGTCGAGCGCTGCTTCGTAGCCGTACCCAAGCTGCCATGAAGGAACACCTGCGCGAAGGACGTTCCATGTGCGCGATCGACAGCGCCCGAGAACCGGTGTTTGAATACAGCGGCGATACCTGGCCCTCCAGGTCCTACCCGCGCCGCACAGCGTGCTGTGACGCGTCAATCTGGATGGGAAGCTTGTCACCTTGTTTGACGCGCACCACCTTGCCGCAGCGAGGGGCAACCCTGTGGCAGTGTCCTGCCCGCAAGCTGGCCGGCTGCGGCTGTCGCGGGATTGCCCGCCGGGTGGGCCAGCAGCGGCACCGGCCCTGGAAACAGTTGGACCGGCGGAGGGTCAGGCCGTTTGGCCCGCACCTCGAACTCCGTCCAACATCGGCGAGGGTGTCGTCGTCAGTCTGGTCAAGCAGGTCGATCTGCGCTGCCACCCTCTTACGCTCCACCGTACGGTCTTCACGTCGTTGCGCAAAAAACGGGCAATGCAACCAAACTCTTTTGCTGACAGGCACTTGCGGTACGTTTGCCGGCCTTGAACGGCAGGTTCTCCACAGCGGCAGGGGATAACTCCCGGGTGGGAGGTCGGTCTCAACGCAGCCACTCGTGCTCGCGAAGCACCCTGACCCATATGGCGAACCGGTCGCCGCTGGACGCCTCCAAGCAGCCATCGGGCATGCGGTCCCAGCCGGCACGTATGAGCTCGAACGGCACCACGTCGGCCCTCTTGCGCCACACGAGACGGCGAAATCCGCATTCCAGCGCCGCGCGCGAGATGGCGGCCAGAAGCAACGACGCGCCGCCCGGCACGTCGTCCGCCACGGCGATGCCGCGAAGCTCGGCCGTCAACGCATCGTCCAGGCATTCCAGTCGCGGCTTGGACGCCACGGCAGCACCCGCGAGCGTGCCGTCACAGGCACGTGCGACGCCGACGGCCACCTCGTGGCCATGCAGCTTTCCAAGGGACCGCTGGTGCTGGCGGAACACCTCATTGGCCTCGCGCAGCTCGATCCGCTCCATCGTCCAGGCCGGCCGTTGGGACAGGGCGTGCCGGACAGCGCCGGCGCGCACGCGACGGGCGCGGAAAGTGAGGTTGCCCGGGCAGTCGTGGCCAGCCGGCACGCAAAGGGCCGACGGCGCGGCGCCTGGTGCGTCCGGGTGCAGCGCGCCTTGGGCGGCGGGCGCGGCCGCAGCAGGCAACTGCTGCAGGCCCTGGCGGCGTACCGCAGTCTCCCCGTGGTGAGTGAAAGCCTGCCGCACGCCGGCCAGCAGGCCCTTGGCGGACAGGCGGAGTTGCAATGCGGAAGGCGTTTGCGGCTCGCCGACGGCGAGCCTCTGTACGAGGGCATTCATGGCTACGCTCCTTGGTGCCTTGCACCTGGCGCTGATGGGCTGGTGCTGGCAGTCGGTGGGGGTGCCGGTTGCGGTGCGTCCGCATCGACACGCTGGAGACAGGCTATGAGCCCAAGGACCGGTCTCAAGGTGGCGCTGGCTGGCGGGGCGGTGCCGTAACTGCGTAGCGCTCTGTAACCATTGCCTGCGCCAGTCGCATGAACAGATGCCGCAATGCATTCAAGTGAGCATGCGACGTGACGTGGTGGCCTCTACCGTGCCAGTCGCCTGGGTGGCAGACTGGTTGCGCTTTGCAGTTGGCGTTCGTGCCGACTTGGCCCTTGTTTCCGCGCTCTCACGGCGCTGGTCAAGGTCTGCGGTTCCTCATGGGAGCCGTGGCGTAGCGGTCGTTACCCGCCCTTGAAGGGACGTCCCTGTGACGTCCACTTGGCTGCTCTCGCAGCCGACAAGCCTGCTGCCTGCACAAGGCACACGCTCTGCGCGTCCGTACTTCGGTCGGCTGCCAGAGTTGGGACGCAAGTCCTGCTCGCGCGACGGTCCCGTCGCAGCTTCGGCTGTGCCTGCTCGTTGCCTTTTCGGAGCGAACCACGCTTGGTGCGTGACGCTCTTCAACCCGGCATGGGGAACATCGTTTCCCGTGCGGGGACTGGTGTTCCCTTTTGCTCACGCGAAAGAGAACCGCCATGTCCTGCATCGTTCACAACAACGTGATCACGTGCCGCCTGCTGGGTGGCTCTGGCCGGCCTCAGCCTCGTGCTGCGGTCGCGGTGAAGGTACCGGTCCTGTTCAAGGCAGCCGCCTGTCCGACGAAGTCGGATGCGGTTGAAGCGCTCCAAGCGTGGCCACTGGCTGCGTGAGGTGTGTCTTGGACAAGGACGAGTGGAAGAGCTTCCTGCGCTGGCTCGATGAGGCCCACCTGCAGGAGCTGCGCGCGCGCAAGCAGCGGATCGTCGACGTCCTGGTGGAAATCAGGGATCGCGACGTTCGCAGTGATGCGCGCCGCATGCTGCGTCTGATCGATGCGGAGATCCTAGCTCATGAGAGCCGGGGCCTTCGCCGGTCAGCGCCACGCAGGCGTTCGAAGAGCGCTTAAGGCGGCGAGAAAGGTCAGCCCAGTCGGGACGGTCCAATGCGGCCGCCCACAGGGCTTTCCTTTCAAGAGCCGCACGACCTCCCTCGATGACTTCGAGGGCTACGCCGGATCGCTTCATTGGTCTGGCCTTTTCTGGGTTTCGCTTGACCGCGGTTCCCGACTTCGCAACCGGCGGGGATTCGCTGTCTCCCGCCGGGGGATGGTTCGTCCCCATTTTCCACCTGGAAAGGAGTGAACCATGAACCAGACCAACGGCTTCCAGCAAAACCGGCGCTGGCAGCAAGAGGAAGCAGCCTGGATGGATCTGTACAAGAACGTCGAGGACTTGACGGTCGCTGAACAGATCGTGGAGCTGCTCGAGTCGGACGCCACCGCCCGGCACGAGCATCTGGCCCTGTACCTGCAGGCCAAGGGAACGCTCAAGCGCTGCAACGCAGCACGTGCGCGTAACCAGCGTGTCGGCGCCGCCGTACGTGCAGCGTTCTCGCTCGTTTTCGTGAAGCCGTTCAAGCTTCTCGGGAAGGCTCGAAGCGCTGTGGCGGACATGGCGGTGGAGATGCTGCCGCAGCCGCCCAAGACCGCAGAGGTGATGCTCGTGCCGGCCAAGCCGAAGCGCGCGACCACCCCTCGACGCAAGCCTGCTGCTGCCAAGCAAGCAGAGCCTGCGCAGGTCCAGGTCGCGGCGCTGCAGCAAGACGGCGAGCTCGGCAAGAAGCTCACCGCCGCGGAGTTGGCACCCGCCGAGGGCGCTGGCCCCGCTCAGGCTGCCAACGGGGAAACGGTCCCCAACGTCAAGAGCGCCTGACGCTCTTCGTCGATGAGCCAGTGCAAGAGGCGGGTCTCCCTGGAGGTGCCCCAGTAATGCCTCTTGCACCTGGCCACGTACTCGTCCAGGTCGTGGACCGACTTCACACCCACGGGAGCAATGCCCGTGATCTTGCGAAGCCGGTCCACTTCCCGGGGGGTCAACCTGATTTGGTTTCCAAGCCTCAGCATCTCTCGACTCCAGCAGCTGCATGGCCTCCATGTGGCAGCCAATGCCGCGAGTTGTAGCGCAAGGGGCGAAAAACACCGAATCACCTTGCCACCACTTCGATCAAGACCAGCGCCAGTGCACGCCTTTGCGCAGCACCGCGCGCTCCACGAAGTGGGCTCCGAACAGCTGGGCGGTTGGAAGCTGCATGCCGCAGCTGCCGCCTTCAGGGAGACACCCATGAAGGTGATCTTCTTCACCCAAGGCGCGGACACGCGCTTCGTCCTTCCCGCAACGAGGACCTGTGTCTTCTTCTGCGGAGGGCGGTGGCGCACCGCTGTTCTTCGCTGCGCCACCACGTACGCGGTCGCCCTCCTCGAGCACGGCTGGCAGCGCCAGCCCGTGGAAGTCGTCGAGCGGTAGCGGCGCGCCACACGGATCTGCCGCCAGGGATGGCCGCGGCTCCGCTACCCGGCCGGGCCACCAACTTGGCTCGGCTACCGAGCTCGACAGCGCCTGCGCGCTGACACCCAAGCCCGCCGCTGCGGCGCTGCGACAGCGTCGCCGGCGCTGCAGCGGGTTCGCCGCCCGCATGGGCGGCGCCGATTCAACCTTGCGAGGTACTCGAATGTCTCAACATCTCGTGAAGACCCAGTGCGACGGCCAGGCTGTCGTTGTCCAACTGGGATGGGACCGGCCGCTCGCCGGCTTCTACTGCGTCGTCGAAGCGGCTGACAACCAGGGCGACGAATACGTTTACAGCAACCTGACCGACGTCGAGTTGCTGGACAGCCACGGCTTGTCGCCCGACCTGTCCTACTTCGAGGCCGTGCTGCAGCGCCTTGGCATCAGGGTGCCCGCAGCGATGTTCCAGGCCACCCGGGAAGACGCTGCCAACAACGTCGGCAACCGGGTCGTCTGGTACGACGAGGAGCCGCCGATGGGCGGCGTGCCCGGTGCCGTGGGCTTGATCAGCCGGCCGCAGAGGTGAACCATGCCTTCTGTTGAGCTGATCGAGAGCTTGGCTCGCGTGCAGGTGTACCTGAAGGAGATCTGCAAGGTCTTCTTCGATACCCCTCTCGTGGTCCACGTGCTGGGGCAGCCCGAGGTCGACAAGTTCAAGGCTCTCATCGAGCAACAAGACGGCTTCGCGGCGTTGGGCTTGGCGCTGTGCCAGGCCGTCAGCTTCAACCTCAAGTGCGAAGGCTTCGATCCGACGATCTACCTCAAGCTGCTCGACGCGATGGACGGCTATCTGACCGCGCGGCGCAGCTCGCCGTCGGCGACCACGGAACTTGAGCGGCTTGCGCTCCTGAGCCGTTCGCTCGACCTGCTCGTTGACGTCTCGGAAGTGCTGCTGCACAGCGAGAGGGCTCGCCAGCTCGTCTGCGGTCGAGCCGCGTAGTCCCCGACGTTGCTAACCCACCATGCATGCCTCGGTCCTCACGGGCCGAGGCATGCCTTTTTGGAGGTTCAAAGCACGCCGCTCAGCCCGGCCCAGGTGCCGCTGTCGGGATCGCCGGCTCCGCATGGGCGTCCCTGGCCTGCGCGGCCGCTTCGATGGCCCCAACGACCGCATCCGCCACGTCCTGCGCGGCCTCGCTGCGCGGCTGTCGATAGGAGCCGAGGCCTTGCGCTGCACACTGGATGCAATCGAGGGCTGCTTCAGCCCCGATGTCGGAGCCGTGGAGCAGCACCCGCGCACCCCAGACCGACAGCAGCGCCCCGGCCGCGGTCAGTCCGTGCACCAGCGCGTGATGGATCAAGCCGCCGTCCTCGTAGAACGCCGGCGCCACTGTCACCGACAGCGCAACGCAGCCTATGCCGGTGAGCAGCTTCACCATCGCGCAGTAGCGACTGGCCAGGCCAGTGGCGGTCGAAGGCCGTTCAAGGTAGTCGACGGTTTCAGCCATCCATGCGCTCCTGTAGGACGTGGGCCTGCTGCCTTCAAGCCGGCAGCAGCCTTCGGTGCTCCAGCCAGTGGGCGAACTCCTCTGGCAACCGGACTGCGGCGCGTGCCCGCGTCAATCCGACATAAAGCAGGTGGACTTCCTCGGTCTCGACTTCCCCGAGCTCCAGTTCCCTGCCCTCCTCGAAGAACGGCATGTAGTCGTCTGCCAGCCAGACCTGCTCGAACTCCAGCCCCTTCGTCTTGTGCGTCGTGCCGATGAAGATGCCGTCGAATTGGGCCCAGGCGCTCTTGTTCATCTTCACGTGGCGCGCCGTGATCTCGTCGATGAGCACCGGGATGCGGCCGCCATACCGCTCGACGGCGCGCACGAGCTGTTTGAGCTCTGCGTCCTCGGCATCCAGCGCCAGCTCGGCCAGCTCCGCGAAGCTCGGGAAGCTCCTGAGGTAAGGATCGCGGACCATTGCCCGCTCACCCATCCAGAGGTGGTAGGCGTCGAGGATCTTCTCCAGCCGGTATCCCTCGGTGCCACCGATGAAGTGGTAGCTGCGGTCGAGGTCGAGGAAGTTCACGGCCTCTTCGAATGCCATGGCGTTCGTGCGCGTGATGATGGCGAACGGCCTGGTGACGTCGACGTCGAGCCTGGTCTTGCGTGGCTCGCCGGCGCCCACGATCGGGTGCATGAACTCCCCCTTGAAATTGCTCAGCAGCGCGTTGGCCATGTGCGCGATGCCTTCCCCGAAGCGCCAGCTGCTCATCAACGGCAACCGCTCGTCGGCGTCGAGCAGGCGAAGTGCGTTGACGCTGCCGCGGTAGCCGTTGATGGACTGTGCCTCGTCACCAACCATCACGATGGTGGCGTCCTGGCGCGTCACGACGTCGAACGTGCAATGGTTGAGGTCCTGCGCCTCGTCGACGAGCACCACACCGAACTCCCGCAGCAGCGGCTGCTGCAGCTGGTAGAGCTTGAGATACCCATCATGAGGCAGCCGGATCTCTGTCTCGTGGGGATCCACCATGTGCTCCCAGAGCAGCTGCGCCAGCTGCAACAGCACGCGAGGCTCGCCCAGCCTGACCACGATGTGATTGGGCAGGTGGTCCATTCCCAGCTGCTCGTCGAGCGACCCGCACCACGCCTGGATGGCAGCCAGTGCCGCATTGGCTGCCAGAGGGCTGCAGCCCAGTACACGCGCCACCGTGGATGGATAGGTCTTCCCTACTCGCTGCTCGACACGGCTGCCGAACAGCGCGCGCGCGACCTTGTAGGCCAGGGCATGCGAGGTCCGGCAGACGACGTTGGACGGCATCCTGGCCGCGGCCTCGAGCTGGATCGCCTTGTTGTACGCCAGGCACAGCATCCGCTGGCGCGGGCGAGCAAGCGCATAGGCCTGCAGCGTCGTGGATTTGCCAGTGCCGGCACCGGCCTGCACTACCAGGCGGCGCGCCGTCGAGGAGACGATACGCTGTCCCTCCGCACTCAGCTGAATCGGTGCGGGGCAGGTAGGCATGCGCAGGCGCGAAAGTGGGCGGCCATGCGCCGATGTTGCCGAGGCCTGCGCGTGCGGCCAAGGCGAAATCCCGCCGAAACTGGCCGACTTGAGGCGAGATCCTGAAGCCGGCGGCCTTCCCGGACCTGCGTTCCCGGCTCGGCCGCGAGGGCCGTGGCAGGGGCCGTGCCAGCTTCAGGGCTGGGGCAGCCTGGCTTTGGGATTGAGTACCGCCATCACCGTTTCCAGGTTGCGGCCCACCAGGGGATCGACCGCGAACGGAGGCTTGTCGCCTTGGAGCACGGTTCGCACAGCGAACCGATGCCGCTGCCCGTCCAGCGCCACGGTCACGAAGCTGCCGGCCTCCTGCTCGCCGCGCTCGTACCGATCCTTGCCGGCCACGAACAGTCGGGTGGGCGCCTTGCCTCTGCCGAAGAGCGCCAGCGTGACACCGCTGCCCATCATATGAACTACTCCACCCTTTGCTGCGCAGAGGATGGAGTTTCATAGGGGCGCTCACGCGTCCCTATACCGGCCAGTTCCTGACCGTGATGCGTACCCATCGCCCAGCTCAGCACGACGCGCGCCGAAGCCAGGTCGCGGGGTTCCGTGTGTCCACATTCCGCGCATGCATGCATCCGCATCGACAAGCTCTTTATTGCCAGCGCCCAACATGCGGGGCATCGCTGGCTTGGCTTGAGCTTTCGAGTTGGCGCCTCGACCCATTCGCCGCCAGTTTCCAGCACTTTGCAGCGAAGCAGGGATGTAAACAGCGCAGGGGCTGTGTCGAGAATCTCGCGGTTCAAGCCCGCCTTCTGTGCGACTCCCCTGCCGGGCTCCTCCATAGTCCCGGCGGCGCTACGCGTCATGTTGGCGATGCGTAGCTCTTCGGTTGCCACCAGCGCGTAATGCCGGGCGAGCTTGGCAGTCTGCTGGTGCGCCCAATCCAGGCGGCGCCGGGCAGTCTTGGCGCGGGCGCGCGACAGCCGCTGCACGGCCTTGCGGCGTCGGTTAGATCTCTTATTGCGCTTGCGCGAGACGCTCTGCTGCAACTCTTTGATGTGGTCCTTCTCGGACTGCCACCAGCGAGGGTTGTCCAGCCGCACGTCCTCGCCCGCGTGGTCCACACCCGTGAGGAAGGTTTCGACGCCCCAATCAAATGCCATGGCCGCATTGCTCGTGCGCTGGCGCTGCGGGGTGCCGATGTCCAGCGTGAGCGACAAGTACCACTTACCATCGCGGTGTAGCACGTCGCTGGCACGCACGTCGCCGCCCTGGCGGGCCTGCCCACGTGCTCGAAGGTGCCCGAGGCCCAACAGCCGCAGCGTGCCGTGGCGCCAATCGGCGCCCGGCGTGAAACGCCAGCCGTCGCCATGTGTCTTGAAGCTGAAGCCAGGGAAGCGTTGCAACGACTTGAAGCGCGGGAAGCCTGGAGCTTGGCCCGCCTTGACGCGGCGGAAGAACGCGGCAAACGCCTTGTCCAGCCGGCGCAACGTCATCTGCTGGCTAGAGCAGTTGGCAGCCTCAGCCCACTCAGGCAGTTCGCGGCGCAGCACCGTGAGGGATTTGCACTGATCGGCGTAGCTCAACCTCTTGCCGGTCTTGCGCCAGCAGTCAATGCGCTCTTCCAGCGCCGCGTTGTAGAGCTGCTGGTGCGATCGCAACAGTGACTGCAAAGCGACCTCCTGCTTCGGCGTTGGATACAGCCGAAAGGTCGTCTTGCGGAGGTTGCGTTCCATGTCCATGGTTTATGAAGATGCAAACTTAAAGCTTCAGTTCAAGAGCAGTCCCAGGCCAAACCCTGGCCTTGCGGCCGGCGTGCTACCCCACCTCCACCGGATGCGGGCGGCTTCCCCTCCACGCCATCTGCGTGGTCAACCATCATTGGATGAAGCTCCTCGGGCTTTCGGTGCACTTGCCGGTGCCGCCACCGGCCTGCACTGCCAGGCGGCGCGCCGTGGAGGAGACGATGCGCCGCGCGTGCGCACCCAGCTGAATCAGCGCTGGGTACGCAAGCATGCACGGGCACGAGAGTAGGCGGCCATGCGCCGATGTTGCCGATGCCCCCGCCTAGGGCCAAGGCGAAATCACGCCGAAAGTGGCCGACTTGAGGCAAAGTCCTGAAGTCGGCGGCCTTCTTGGTCCATTCGTGCCCAGCTCGGCCACAGGGGCCGCTGCGGGATCGTCGCCCGCTTCAGGGCTGCGGCAGCTTGGCCCTGGTATCGAGTACCGCCATCACCACTTCCAGATTGCGGCCCACTAGGGGATCGACTGCGAAAGGCGGCTTGTCGCCCTGGAGCACGGTTCGCACGGCGAACCGATGCCGCTGCCCGTCGAGCGCCACGGTGACGAAACTGCCAGTCTCCTGCTCGCCGCGCTCGTACCGATCCTTGCCGGCCACGAAAAGCCGGGTGGGCGCCTTGCCGCTGCCGAAGAGCGCCGGCGTGACGCCGCTGCCCATCATGAAGGAACCGAAGGTCGGCGAGATCCAGCCGTTCATGATGCCCACGGCCCCTGCGACGACCCGCAGCACGTCGACGCCCCGGTTGTCGGCGCGGCCGTCGGTCTGCTGCCCGCCTGGCTGCTGTGCGGCGGCGCTGATCTCGGCCAGCAATACCCGGCGCGCGTTGAAGTTCGACGTGTAGACGTAGAAGCCGCTGTCGAGCTCGACCGTGATGGCGTTGGCCGGCGCCGCACCGGCGTCCGCGACCTGCAGCCCCTGCTTGCGCGCCAGCTCGGCCAGCGTGGCGTCCACGCGCGCGAAAGCCTCCTCCGAGGGCATCCCGCTGCCGAACACGCGGCGGGCTTTGAGCACCAAGGGCCGGTCGGGGTGCGCTGCCAGTGCGGCGCGTGCGGCTTCCGAGCCCTCGATGAAGACCTGAATGTCCGCTGCGGCCGGGGTCGAGGTGGACTGCGTCGGCGCCGGGACTGGCTCGGCGCCGGCGCCGGGGCTGGCTTGGACGCCGGCGGCCAGCGCCAGCGTCAGGGCCGCGGTGAGATGGCTGGTGCGCAGCATAAGCATTCCTTTCAAGCATCAGCCGGCGTGGCGACTGGTTGGTCCTGGGGCTCGCATTGGGCGGCCTCACTGTCCGCTCCATCGGGGACGAAGCCATACCTTGCCCACACCGCCGCGTCAGCTTCTATCGGCCCGCACCGCTTGCTTTCCAGGTTCATGACGACGCCGTGGTGGCGCAGGCGCCCTTGCGAGAAAAGCTCGTAGAGCAACTGCGCCCCCATCCTGACCACCACGTCGTTGATGAACAGCCCTTGGCTGGCCAGCGACATGCGAACGGAGCACGAAGGGGTGTTGTCGTCCGGGATGGAGGGGTCCAGCAGTTCCGGGAATAGCTCGGTGATGCACGGCAGCCGCAGGCCGCCCGCGCGGCGCTTCTTTGTGCGGGGTTCGCCCAGGAGCACTTGCGCCGTGGCCTCCTTGTTGCCCAGGTCCAGCCAGTAGGCCGGGGCGTTGTCCGCTCCGAGCAGGGCTTCATGGAGGGCACGGCGCGCGGCGCGCGTATCGACACACGACACCACCACGTCAGGGTCGATGCTCACGCCGGCCTCCTTGCGGTCCTCGTAGCGGGCAGGCACGGCCTCCCAATCGAATCCGTAGAACAGGTTGAGCCGGTGGACCGTGACGACGGACTTGTACTGCCCGAGGTCGGCGCGGCTGTAGAGCTGGCGCCCCACGTTCGCCTCGGACACACGGTCCGCGTCGAATGCCATGACGTGCAGGCCGCCCGGGTGGCCCAGGGCGCGCATCGCAATGTCCAGCCGCGCCAGGCACGCGGCCATCTGTGCGCCGTTGCCGCCCACCCCGACGAGGTGGACCATGACGCGCTTTTCGAGCAGGGCCGGGTCGATGCGGTGTTCCATGGGGACGCTCCAGTGCTCCTTGTGCTGGGAACAGTTTCCTGCGGGCTGCCGCTGCCTCAAGTCCCGGGCAAGCTGCGCGCTGCAGCCCTACACGGCAGCTATCTGCTTTGCCAGGGTGGTGTTCAGCGTCTTGAGCACCCACTCGGGGAACTTGCTGAATTTCCCGTCAAGCATGTCGCGCCAGAATGCATAGGTTCCGCCCGGGTACTTCAGCAGATTGCCCGCCGCGTTCGTGTGGGTGAAGAAGGAGCCGAAGAAGCAGCGGTTCCACGCCTCGATCTGCTCAACCGGACTGCCGCTCGGCACCGTGACGTTGCCGATGCAGATTTGCCCGCCCTGCCAGACGTTGAGGTACGGCGCCTGGAACAGGGCTGTCTGAGGCGTGGGCCGGTCGGTGCCGCGCACGGCCCACACGTACCATCCCTTGTTGCCGTTGACGCAGAACACCAGCCCGGGATGCGGAACGACCTCTCCCCGCTCCGGTGCGCCCATCGCCTCGTTTCGGATGGCGATGTGCCGTGCTGCCGGCGGCGCCCACCACGCCACCACATCGCCGGACCAGTAGAGCAGTTCGGGCGGCGTGAAGCCGCCCTTGCGCGGCTGTCGCGATAGCTCCCGCACCAGCCGGGTCGAAGCCTGCACCGTCAGCGCATGTCCCGACAGGATGATCGGGCCATCTTCGCCCGACATGACCCGATGCACCGTGACATGGCACTGGCCTGGGTTGCCATAGCGGTCCTTGCGCTCGTAGACGAGAAGGGCCTTGCGCAACTGCACGGCGCCCTCTCGTTCCTCATGGATGGTGAATGCCGGCTGGGCCATGGCTCATGCCTCAAGAGTTGTCTGCCTGCGGCCAGTCTCCGTCCGATAGGAGCGTGATCAACCTGTCGAGCAGCCGGATGCAATCGAAATGGTGCTTCATGGCGCTGCCCCACTGCTGCAGCGAGGCGCTGTTGTCGAGGTCGAACGGATGAAGCCCGATGGTGTCGCGGGTTTCACTTTCGGAAGCGTAGTTGCAGTAGTCGTCGTAGAGCCGCGTGCTGAGGTCGTCCTCGTGCCATGCCAACAGCGCGGCGTGCCCTGTGAACCAGCCGTCCTCCTGCGCGTCAAAATCGGCCGTTGAGCGCGCCGCCAGGAGCCGCGCCCGCGCCGCCTTGAGCGCCAACACGCTGTCGATCACCTCGCGCTCGCGCGGCGCCAGCGCGCCCCGCTTCAGGCGGCGCAACTGCTGCACCTTCAGGTTGGGGCGCTTGGAAGGAAACTCCGTGGCCCACTTCGGAAAGGCCGCGTCGAGCTTGGCGCGGGTAATCATTTCCTCGGCCAGGTCGCGCCGCTCCTCATCGGTTTCGCAGTTTTCAAGAGCTTCCGACTCGTCGTCCAGCCCGTACCAGTAGAACTCCTGGCAGACCTCCAGCGCATCCCTGGGGCTGAAGAAGGGCATCACATCGCTGTTCTCGTCGAAGGCCGTGAGCACCGTTGCACCCAGGCCCTTGTGGACGTTCTCCAGGGCCTGCAGCGCGTGGCCGATGGGCCAAAGCCCGCAGGTGGCGAACCAGCGGATTTCCGCTTCAGGCGCCAACTCGGGCTCCGCGTACCCGATGGACCTCTCCGTCTCCGTCTCCGTCTCGGAGCGCAGGACGAGCACGAAGGACAAATCCAGGCAGTGCAGTTCGCCAAGTTGCTGGTGGAGCCAAGCTTGCAAAGCGGCCTCGCAGACCTTCAGCATGCTGCGCCGCCCGGCCTTCACCGCAGCGGCGTCGATGACGCCGCCGTCGAGCAGACCGCGCGCAAGGCGCGCCTGGAGGCGGCGGCTGGCCAGCGGCTCGATGGCTTCCGGTATGGACGGGTCCAGGCGGGGCACGCTCAAGGGCATGCCTACGGTAGCGGGAGGAGCGATTGCCATGGTGGAAGGTGCCTGTCATCACGTCGGGTGCGCGCGGCGCCCAGGAACAGCGCGTCGGTGCAAAGCTCGTTGTAGGCGCTGGCGTGTCGCCGCACCGCCCGGGAAGCCATCGCCTTGAGCATCTGCGCGGCGGGCCCGTCAGTGCCCTCGGCAAGGGCTTCGTTGACCGCGTTGCTGAACGCCTCGACTTCCTCAGCCCTTGGTTTCGACTGCGCGGCGGAACGTGATTTCCTGGACGCCATCGGTGATCTCCCCGTACACGACCTCGGCACTCGCCAACTCGGAAATTTCCTCGGCGTGCATGTCTCTCACGCCCTTGGCGTCCAAGCCGGGAAAGTCGGCCAACTGCACCCCGTTGTAGAAGAACCGCCGCTGGATCGGCTTGACTTCGATAGCCATTGCGTTTTCCTTCAATTGAACAGGTCGAGCGTGGTGTCGCCGCTGCTGCCGCTACCGGCGCCGGCTCCCTCTTGTGCGCTGCCTTCGGCGTCGGCGTCCGCGTCGTCGCCGTCAGGGTCGCCATCGGTGGCGCTGGCGCTGCCGGCGCCAGCAGGATTCTGCGTTGCGCCCTTGCTGCCCGAGCCCTTCGCCGCGCCGCTGATCGCCTGCGTGGCCTTGCGCTGAGAGGCCGTCTTGGCAGCGGCAAGCACTTCTGCGGTCGCGGCAGCCTGCTGTGCCAAGCTGGTATGGGCTTGCGTGTAGTCGCGCAAGGCGTGAACGAAGCCGGCGTCGAATTCCTCGGGGGTGGCCGTGAGGCTCAGTGGCGTTGCCAGTGCCGGCTCGGCGGCGTCCTTCTGGACTTTGGGCTTGACGTTGATGGTCATGCGGCCGGTCTTTTCGTCCGCAACGATCTGCAGCGTCAGCGCGGTGTGCTGCGCCAGCGCGTACAACTCGGTGAATATGCTCATTCGATTTCGCGGGAAACCTTGGCATCGATGCCGAGGAGGGATAGCGCGCGGCGCTATGCGCCGCCCCTGCTCCCGCTCTCCTTTCAATCTTGCGCTATGAGTTGATATCCGTAGCCGTCGCCGCGCATAAGCATGCGGCAGTGCTTGTGGCCGATGCCCTGCACGGTGGTGGTAGCGGTCTGGACGTTGAAGCTGCCAGTGCTGCGCACGGCCACGCGGCCGATGTAGACACCGACTTTCTTGGACGAGGCAGGCACGGTGGCGCGCACCATGTCTCCGGTGCGGAAGCCCTTCACCGACTTCTCGCGCATCAAGTGGCCACGCGGAAAACCATGGGAGTCCAGGCGCGTGCGGCTACGCGAGCCGCGCCCGCTGCACTTCACCTGCAGTACCGGCTGGGCGGTGCGGCGAACCTCGCCGACACGGCCGACGCATGCCGCGTCCAGCACGTGGGACTTGGGCACGCCCAACCGGGCGCGATTGAATTTCGTGCGCCCGCCCGATCCGGTCTGCAGCGCCAGGCCCATGGCCTTCAGTTCGGTGAACAGCCGCCAGCGCGTGGCGTTTACCGCAGCGGAGTCCTTCAGTGGCGCCTTGACATGGGCCAGGATGCGGTTCAAGCGCTCGGGCTGCTCGCGCAGGAACTCGCGCACGTTCTGCGATCCCTTTTTCTGATTGCACCCCCGGCACGCCAGCGCCAGGTTGCTCACCCGGTTGCTGCCCCCACGGGCGCGCGGGACGATGTGATCCTTCTCCAGCGGCACATGTTCGGCGTCGCAGTAGGCGCATTTGCGGTTCCACTTCGCCAGCAGGTATTCGCCCACTTCGAAGCCAGCCAGCTCGCCGCGCTGGTACTCGACGCCTTCGATGCTGTGCCCCTCGGCCTGTTCCTGCATGAGCTGCATGTCGAAGCGCACCAGCTCCTGCGCCAGTTCCGTGACCGGCGCCCACCGCTGCAGTCGGCGCACCCAGCTCAGCGTGGTCTGGACGCGGTGCATAAGCGACGGCGCCAGCCAGCCGGTGCGGTTGCCGCCACGGTTGTCGAAGCGTGGCGCGCGGTAGCGGGTATTCCTGCTCCGGCGCGAGCGGCGCAGCATCGCACGGCGCCGCAGGCTGTCGCAGATCGTGTGGCCTCGATGCACCAACTCCACCAGCGCCGCGATGTGCAGCACCGGCTCACTAATCTCGCCCGTGGCGGCATTGATGCTTTCTTCAATGCGAGACAGCGCCAGCCCCGTGCCCTTGCTGCCCGGGTCGATGGACAGCCGCAGAGGCTGCAGCACCGATTCGGCCTGTGCGCGGTCTACCAGCCGGATCGTGAACGGGTACAGGCGTTGCACTCGGGCGCGGCCGGCGGCTAGCAGCCTCCTCGCGCGCTTCTCGCTGCATGGCATCAACGGCTGCTTCCACTTGTCCAACACGAACACCGACATGACGGCTCCTCAAATACTTGCCCTTACGGGCCTTGTGACGGGCGCCCTACGGCGCCGCTCTCCTCGACCATGTTGCGCACCGGGTAGCGCCTCTTGCGGGGCACCCGCCGCAGCCCGTTTCGTCCCTACCCTTGGGTTGTCTGCTGCTGCGGCTTCGAGAGGCTGGGACTGGAGAAGCATCCCGGCGTCGGTGTTTCCGTCCCGTGCTCAACGTAGATTGGCTTCCTGCGAATCCTTTCTTGGTCTGGTCAACCAGGCTCATTCAAGCCTCACCGCTCAGGATGGGGTGGCTGACTTGCGTATCTCCTGTGGCCGAGGTCTGTCCGTGGATTGATCGTATGTGGCTCCCCCGGCTTGTCCAGTCCGCGCCGCAGCGCGGACCTCACCGTTCAGGCCGCTTCGGCGGCGGCGGCGGTTTCCACTTGCTCGCCGGCACTGTTGGTTGCCGCTTCGGCGGCTGCATCGGCTGCCGCTGGACCGCGCGTGTCATCCGGCTGCGACGAAGACGCGGACCGGGCTTTCGCAGCGGTGTTGTCCTTGGCTCGCTTGAGCGAGCGGCGGTTGTATTTCATCGCCTTGGGCACCAAGCCTGTGTAGTCGAAGCCCTTGACCTTGAGCAGTGCAGCGATGAAGTCGGGCTTCTTGCCTGCGCGGGCCTTCTTGAACTCGCTGCCCATGGCCTTCTTGATCTTGAGTTCTTCCGCGAGGCTTTCCAGCTCTGACATGGTGAGCAGTTCAAGGTAGGTGGCGTCGAGCTTGAAATGCTGTGCTTCATCGACCTTGAGGTAGTTCAGCAGCAGTTCCAGCCCGCCCTCGTCCACCCCATAGGCCGCGCTGGCGGCTACGGCTTTGAGCACGCTGTGCATGTCGCTGTCGTTGAGCGCGTCGCACTGCTCCAACGTGGCCTTGAGCGTCGTGTTTCCGAGCTTCGCGCGTGTGATCTTGTTGACTGCTTCCGTGTAGCGGCCGGTGTTGATGGCGCCGGTGTTGGACGCCAGCGCCAGCGCAGCCAGCACGCGCGCGTTCTCTCGATCTGCGGCCATCAGACGGTTGGCAACCCAGGCCCGCCACTTCTCCTCCCGGAACTGCTGGATGCGTCCCGAGACCTGCGCGCTGGTGGCCGGCGCTGGCGCTGGCGCTGGCGCCGTGCTGGCACGCGCCTGCGTGCCGGCAGGGTCGCCGCTGTCGGCGCTCGGTGCCGCTGAACTGGTTGCTGAGTCGTGGGGTTCCTGCGCCGACTGTCGCGCGGGGTTCGTGCCCTTGCCATGCTTGCCAGCAGTGGGTTGACCGCTTTGTGCACCGCCTGCGGCGCTCGTCTCGCTGGCCCGCGCCGCTTCGCGCAGCGCCTGCCGGTTCGCCGCCACCTTGCCAGTGTGGCAGCCGGCATCGAAGCACAGCGACTCTTGCACCTTGCCCAGGGAGCCGGCGACGCCCGAGATGCTGCAACCGAAGGAAGCGCAGCCCTTGCATGCACCGTATTGCGCATCCCCGACGCCCACGGCACCCTCAGCGGTCACTTCCAACGGCTCGAAGCCGTCGCCCGCCTTCACGATCCGCACGACCGGATACTGTTCGCGCAGGACACCCGCCCGCTTCTCCAATTCGGCCAGCGTCAGTTCCTCGTAGTGGGTCGGATGCTGGCAGAAGCCGTCACCGATGCTCTCGTCGAACAAGGCTGCTTGCCGGGCAGAGTTGTGCGGGCAGCCGCTGCATTGGGCCGTGTCGAAAATGGCGTCGGCCAGGCGGCGGGCGAATTGTCCGAGTTGCGACTTGAGCAGTTCGACGGACACCTTGTGTACCAGGATGCCGGTGAGCACCTTTTCCTGGCGGTCGGGTGGCAGGCCGGCCAGCAGTTCGGCGTGACCGAGCTTGATGCCGCGCTTGGTCAACGCCTGGCGCACCGAAGGGATGCAGTGCAGCAGCAGCAGCCGGCGCTCCAGCGTCTCAGGGCTCATCCCCATCTGCAGCGCCGTCTCCTGCTTGTCGCCCTTGTTGAAGCGCAGCAGCTTTTCCGCTGCCTGTGCGTGCTCGACTTCGCTGGGGTTGGCGCGGTGGTGGTTCTCGATGGTCGCCAGAGCGGCGACCTCCGCGTCGGATGCCTCGCGCAGCAGCACCAGCATTTCGTAGTCCGGGCCGTAGAGGTCACCGCACGCGCGCCAGCGGCGCTCGCCGAAGATGATCTGGAACATGCCCTCTTGCTCGGGATGGCTGCGAACCATCAGCGGCTCCAGCGGCTCGCCTCCGGCGGCTTCGATGCCCTTCTTCAACTCCTGCATTTCCGCTTCGTCGAAGTGCTCGCGGGGATTCGGACCCGGCGTGATCTGCCGGTGCTTGAGCGTGATCGGTTGGGACAACATGACTGGCCTCCTGGGTGCTGCGCCTTCTTGCGCTGCGCAGTCATGTTCTCGCTGGTTGCGTCGGCATCAAGGTGCGGTGGCTGGGTCCAGATTCTTCCTTCGATCAGGTGTCTTGGCGTGGCCGGTGGCGGCCGTACCGCACTCCGGCAGCACCAGCCGCACGGCCTCAGCTTTCCTGAGCGTCCGCCCGGTCCAGGCTGCTGCCAAAATCGGTTGACGTGCCGACGGTGACGTTGGCCTCGGCCGCTTCTACTGGCGTCGGTGCTGGTCGGCTTGCAAGTCGTCGCCGTCGCCGTCCACTGCGGGAAATGCTTGTGCACATGCGCATCACGATTCCGGCAGGCGTCGACTTCTGCGATCTTTCCGTGTCTCGCCGGTGGGAGGACGGAGACGTCGTTTTCGCCATGGACGTCATCGAGGCGGCTGCGACGCCAGCGGACTTGAGCTGGAGGCGGTGGTCGGCGGGCCGCAGCCCCTCACGGGAGCCCTCATGGCTGCCCGGCACCTCGCCCATCGAGAGAGTAGCGGCGATCCTGACCCGGGGCAGGAAGACCTCATCGATGAGCGCCGCCTTGAAGTAGAGCGCGGGGGGCGGTTTCTCCTACCGGGCGGCCTACGCCTGACGGATTGCCCCGGCCCTGCGCCGCCCGCAGGCCGACTCAATCGGCGAAAAGATCGATGCTGAGCTGCTGTGGGTGTGACGCGCCGTGCGGCGCCTTCGTCTGCGGTGGGTTGCCTGCCTGAGTAGCGGCCGCTGCCGCCGCTCTGGGCGCCCGCTCCTTTCGCGGCGCGCTCGCCTGTGCCGCTCTCGCGGTATCGGGCGCGGGGGTGGGTTGTGCCGTCCCGCCAAGCACCTGTTGTTGCGCAGTTCGCAGCGCCGCGATGCGCGCCGGGTGCAGTGCAGGCAGCACCAGGTCAGGGCTGAGATCCCGCATGGTGGCGTGCAGCAGCACGCTCAGGTCACTTGCCGGCCCCAGGGCGTTACCTCGGTACACCAGCAGTTCGCCAACTTCCAGGCGGTGTATGAACAGGTTGGCCATGAGCTGCGCGGCGCACATCTGCGCGCACAGCCCGTCCAGGTCGATGCACGTGATGGACCAGCGGCGCCTTTCCGCTGGGTCCAGGTGCTGCAGGAAGCCCAGGACCAGTGCGCCGCTGCCGCACGCGGGCTCGCACATGCGCCAGAGCTTGCCATCCGGCGGTTCGCCTTTCGGGTGGTCCGCCAGGGCAATCTGCGCCATGAATTCGGCCACCACCGAGGGCGTGAAGAACTGGCCAAGGCCCTTGCGGTGGCCGTGGCTCGACAGCTCCTCGTAGACCCGTCCCAAGACGTCCTGCAGCGGATGCTCCATGACCGCCCGCGCGTACATCGCGGAGGTCTCGCGCAGCCATGGCAACAGGTCGGCCGGTGGCGACTCGGGTTGCATCACGCCCATGTCCATCAGAACATCGGTTGCGAGCCACCGCAGCAGCTCGCCGGGCGTGTAGCTGTGGTTGCGGATGCACGCTTCAAAAATGCCAGTTACATGCTTGTCGGTTTGCATACGACGCCTCTATGTCGTTGGTGCCGTTCCATCGTCTCGCTCGGCGTCGCTGCTTCAAGGGCACCCCAGGTTGCTGAAATCGGCATCTGTCGCACGGTGTCTTGCTGAGGTTCGCGCAGGTGAGCATGCGACACGGCCTTGACATGGCTTGCACCTCGATGGGCGGGTGCTCATACTTGGCGTGCTGATCGATCCGTCCGGGTCGAGCCTCTTCAAGAGGCGGCATCCGCGGTTTCGAAGCCGCGGCGTAGCGGTCGTTACCCGCCCTTAAGTCCGCAGGTGCCTCGCTGGTATCTGCATGTCCCACCGGGGAGCACTCTCCCCGGTCAGGGCATGGGTGTTCCTCCTTGTCATTGGAGGTTTCCCATGTCCTACATGGACCTTTGCCGGCTCAGCGCCGAGCAATTGGAAGCGCTTGTGCTCGATCCTCCCGGACCGGGGTGCGAGTTGAAGGGCTCGGACCCGGGCCTGCTCAGGCTGTTGCCCTGCGGCGATGCCGAGCGAAGCTCCAGGTTGCGGCAGGTGCTCTGCGCGGCGCACGAGCTCTTGGTGCGTGTTGCGCATCAAAGCGTTGTCGGGCGCCAGTTGCTCGACGAGCCGGCGCGCGTCAGGACGTTCCTGCGCGTGCACTTCACCGGGTCGGACCGGCTGACGCTCCTTGTCGTGTTCCTAGATTCGCGCATGCGTGTCATCGCGGCGGAAAACATGTTTGCGGGCTCGACGTGCCAGTTGACCGTGTACGCGCGCGAGGTCGTCAAGAGGGCTTTGGAACTTGGCTGCGTCGCGGTGTTCACGGCCCACAACCGCCCTGGAAGCGACGACACCACGCCGGCTGCCGGCGAGGTGCAAGGGATTCACACGGTCAGGGCTGCCCTGGCGCGCGTGGACATCCAGGTGCTGGAGCACTACGTGGTGGCCGGCATGGAGGTCGTCTCGATCTCCCAGCCGGCACTGCCGTGAATTCCGCGGCCGGCGTGCCGGACGACTGGGTTCCGGCCTGCGGCGGCACGGAGACGCCGTTCAGAACCCGCTCCGGGCGTGTGCTCCTCTACATGTGGAACCGCACGACCGGGGAGCACGCCTATTACGACGTCGAGCAGGACATCTTCCTCACGAGTGAAGAGGCCTGTGAGGCGCTTTGCATGTGTTGACGAGACGGCGGTCCTGGCCGCCGCCTTGACCAAGGAGAAGACAAATGCCTGGACATTTCGAGCATCTTGACGTCGGCCCCGCACCGGCGCTGGAAGATTGCGCTCAAGTCGGCGAGCCCGACTATCAGACGCGCTCGGTGCTGGAGTGCCGGGTATACCGGCGCATGCTGCAGCGGCTCCATCCGGTGCCTGAAGGCGTGGCGGCAGCGTTCGTGGTGAGGGAGCATCCTCACGAGATGGGCTGCTACCGCGAAGTGGCGATCCGGTATGCCTGCCCGGAGGCTCTCAACTTTGCACTGGCGGTGGAGCACGGGGCACCACTGCAATGGGACGGCGTTGCCCTGTACGAGCTTGCGTGGTTTCAGCGGCGGTTTGAGTTGCGCCGTGCCGTACGGGAAGGACGCCTTACCCTTGAGGCGCTGCCGCGGCAGTACGCTCAAAGCAAACCGCCCGAACTCGATGCGGCAGCACTGGAGGAACTCCTGAGGCCGCGTCTCCCGTGACGGCGGTGACCGGCGCTGAAACACTGCCATCACAGCGGCGGTTGCGGCGCGACGACGCCAGATATCGCGGCGCGCGAGCGCGGCCGCTCAGCCGGGAACCTGTCGCAACGGCAGGTTCCCGCCTGTGCTTCCCAGACCACGATTTCCAACTGCTCGTCTGCACTTCAGGCGTGCGATCTGCCGGCTTTGAGTCGTCGCACAGGGCAGTATCAGTGCCGCATGGTGTCAAGTCCATGTTGGCGTTTTCCATGCGGCCTATCGAAAGTCTGCTTGGTGCCCGTTGCCGGCATTCGACCCGCCATCGCGACCGGCCGCTTTGCCCGACAAGCTACACCATACAAATAGTTCGTGAATTGGGCGCCCACGCATCGCTCATGGCGCTTCGATAACAATACGGTTTAGTTATGACAAAATCTGCGCTATGCCTTTCGATTCGACATCAGTTTTAGCAGCACTGGCTGGTCTTTGCAGGGACCAAATTCATCAGGCAGGGCAAAGATATACGCCTGGTATTGACCAGAACGCGCCCAATCTTCGTATTGCCGCATTGTCTACTGCCATCGATAACGTTGCATGTGGCGACGCGGCACGAGCGCGCTTCCAATCGATTCTCGACGAGTTTACCGAGGCCTGGAAGCGTGCCAAGTTTCACAGCCAAAGACCTGCAGAAATTGAAAACCTGATTGACGCTGCTGGCATGTCGCTGCCGACGACGATGCACCGCCTGCGCTTGCGCGATGTCACTGCGGGCGATGAATGGGCGTATTTCCTCTCCGAGATCAACGCTAGATTGATGTCGGATATGACACATTGGCAGGCAGAGGAAGCAAAGCTGGCGCCGGGTGACGGAACCTTCTCCTCCGCGAGCAACACCGCGCGTGCCAATATGGATGCGATTGGCCTTTGTCTGCGCGTCATTCGCGATGAGGCGGAGTACGTGGCCAGCGCCTCGTTCAAGCTGCTCTTTGATCCAACCCTCCTCATTAGTGGCGAGTGGGGCACGGGCAAGACGCACCTGCTGTGCGATGTCACTAGTGAGCGGCTTACCCGTGATGCTCCGACCGTCCTAGTGCTTGCGAAAAACTTCGAGGGGAACATCCTTGCAGACATCTGCGCGCGTCTTGGCGAAGCAACTTCGGTCGCGGATACGTTCAACGAACTGGAGGTTGCGGGCCAAGGTGCGACTGGGCGGACTGTTTTCATCATCGATGGCGTTAATGAGGGCCGTCGGCGCGAGTGGCGAAAGGCAGTTAGCACACTGCTCTCGCTTGTAGCGAGCCATCCCAACATCGGATTGGTCGTCACATGTCGGACGCCGTTCGAGACCATCGCCCTTGAAAAGTTGGCCTTGAAGAAGTTTCACTGCCTGAAGCACTATGGCTTCGACGACCAGGAATTCGATGCGCAGGCGGCTTTCTTCCAGTACTACCAGCTGCCACTGCCGGAGGTCCCGTTGTTGGATCACGAATTTTCCCGCCCGCTCACGCTGAAACTTATTTGCCAGTCGCTACAAAGCCTGTGTGGCAAGAAGCTGGCAAAGGGTTTTGCAGGGATCGCTTCCGGACAGCGCGGCATGACGTTCGTGCTGGAGTCATTCGTAAATCGCGTCGGACAGGCAATCGAACACGAGTTCGGGCTGCTGGACAAAGGATGCTGGCTCTTGCTGAAGGGCTCAGACCGGTTCGCCGACAAACGGATTGCAGGCTTCGCGCCCTGCATGGCAGCGAACTTGCGTGGTTACGTCCTCCCATCAGAAGCACACCGAATTGTCGCCGCCAGCTACCCTGCGCTACGGCCGGCCCAAAGACGCAAGCTTCTTGAGGCAATGCGCACGAACGGGCTAATCGAAGAGGACGTTATCTGGTACTCAACGAGATCCGGACAGCACAAGTCGCGGGTGGTGTACCGATTACCTTACCAGCGGTTCAGCGACCATTTGATCGCTAGGCACCTGCTGAAGGCTTACCTAGATACCTCAACTCCGGCATCCATCAGAGACAGCTTCGCCGCCACCTCTCCGCTCGGGAAGGTATTCCAGGTGTCCAACTGGAACTATGGCCAATATGCGGAACCAGGATGGGCGCAAGCATTGATCACCGAGTTTCCGGAACGGGTTAGGTCGAAACTTCCTTCCAAGCAATGCGAACTCTTTTTTTTGCTGCCACCGCAGCGTCAAGACCTGAATGCCTATTTCGAGCCGTTCATCGAGGGCCTTTTCTGGAGAAATCCGACAGCGTTTACTGATGGCACCGGAATTATTATCAACCGATACTTGGGCACAGCTTCCCAAGCTTGGGAGCGTGTCGTGGATGCGTTGGCCGCCGTCGCGACGAAGTCCAACCATCCGTATCATGCCAAGCGGCTGTACAACTTTCTGTCGCGCTGGCCAATGGCTGACCGCGACCTGCGCTGGTCCGAATACCTACGACGGAGGTATGCCTCACCTACCATTCACCGGCTGCTAACCTGGGCAGAGAAACTCGATACTGTGAATATGACCAAGACTGCAGCTGCCGAGCTTGTGGTGCTGTTCTCCCTGGTTCTGACCACGGTTGTCCGCAGCGACCGTGACCTAGCGACCAAAGCACTCGTGCTGATCGGAGAGCAACATCCGGACATGCTGTTCTTGCACGTTGTGGCATCCCTGAAGTTCAATGACCCGTACCTGCCGGAGCGGATGCTCGCAGCCGCCTACGGGACGACCCTGTCTCTTGTCGATTCAAAGAGGTCGGCTTCGTTCCGGCCGTTACTAGGGGATCTGGCTCAGAAGCTTTACCGGCAAATGTTCGGACCTCGCGCACGCCACGCGACGCATCACACGCTCATGCGCGACTACGCGCTTGGCATTATTGAACTCGCCCAACGAGCAGGATGCGTCAAGCTGCCAAGGACATCGGTCCGCTACCTCAGCCGACCGTTCCCGAATACCCCGTCACCCTTCACCAGCAATGGAAAGCCAGACGCGTCAGTCAAGGCCGCCATCGGGCACGCCATCCAAATGGACTTCGGCAATTACACCATCGGTCGCCTTATCCCCAACAGGGCGAACTATGACGAGACTAATCCGGACTACGTGCGGGTGCGGGCAAAGATTGAGCGGCGCATTTTCGATCTGGGGTATCGGGGCGAACGGTTTAAGGGAGTCGAGTCTGAAATTGGCCGAAACTCTTGGAACGCTCGCGGCGAACACAAGGTCGATCGCTACGGCAAGAAGTATTCATGGATAGCGTACTTCGAGATGTGGGGAGAGCGCGATGCAAACCGGAATCTTCCGGATTGGCGCCAAGGCAACAGGACTGCCGACTGCGGTGTTGATCCCACTTTTCCCAAAGCACCACCCGATTGGACGCCTCCTTTGCCTGACCTCTTTGGACCGCCTGCTGCGACTACAGAAAACTGGGTTGCGGGCGGGTACACGCCAAATTGGTGCCCTCTCCTGGTGGTCCCTGAAATCAACGGGCACCAAGGCGAATGGGTGCTCGTTGAAGGATTTGTCCAAGGGGAGGATATCCAGCATGACCGAGAAATCTTTGCCTTTTTACGTGGATTGTTTGTGGCCAGAAAAAATGTGCAAACACTTCGGTCGAAGTTCATGTCAGTTGACTACCCAGGAAACTACCAAATCCCAGAAGGAGGTGAGGAACACTACGCGTTTGCCGGAGAACCAGGCCACCGCTACAGCTTCGCCCGGCACCTTCTGAGAAACAATGGTCAATACCGGCGGCAAACGGCGGAAGCGTTCGATGATTACGAGCGCGACCACAGCGTAGGTGAGAAGCGGTCTCTCACCATCAAGATCGCCTCACTGTCAGGCGCGGTAGAGGACGACGACGATTCTTCTGTCCTTGAGTTCGACGTTCCTACCACCCGCCATATTCCGGGTATCAGGCTTGAGCTTCCGTCCATCGGGTTTACGTGGGAGTCCCATCACTCAGCACACAACACTTTTTCAGGTTTTCAAATTCCAGCACCAAGCCTCATCCAACGTCTTGGCCTTTCCTGCAGCAATCGCGAAGTCGATTTCTTTGATGCGAGCGGTCGCCCCGCAACTCTCTACAGGCAAGCAGGCGAAAGCTACTTTGGCGACAAGCACAAGATGCTCTACGTCCGGGCGGACCTGCTTCGCCGATACTTAAGAGAGACCCGCCAAGTCCTCGTCTGGTGCAACTGGGGTGAACGTGACTGGCTGAAGAAGATGGATGGGTACGAGTTGATCCCCAACGAGGGAAGGCAGCGAGTTTTCCAAACACACGCGCACATCCACCGGACCTTTTCCCAATGGTCCGCTAAAGATTGCGCCGTCCTATAGGTCGCAACTCGCTCCAAGTACCGCAACCGACGTGCAACCGTAACAACTGCAAAATTGCAGTTTGCGATACTCTGCAATAATTGGTGGATTTGATGAGTAAAGCCACCGACACTTGCCAAATCCACCAAGTCAAAATCATGGCCAAAATTATTTCAGCTGCACTCCCTCAGACCAATTCTCATTCTGATCCGGATTGGCAGAATTTTACTAGCTATCTCCGTCAGTACAATATATTGGAAAACAAAACTCCTGCAATAAGATGCTACCAAGGGTTGGATGAGGAGCGCAATCAATATATCAAGGCGTCCCACTTGAATCATTGTCTGTCGCTGCTGCACTACAGAGACAATAGTGAATATGCTACTATTGTCGATGATGCATACGATATGAATCCTGAAGATGATTATTATAAAAAATCATTAGAGGAGCTTGATAATGAGTTTTTAAAAAATTCCTACAAATTTAGCGCCGATTCAATTGTCTACAAAGGAATTGGCTCTGAACCTTTTTATGAAATACTTCGACTAGGCTCTCTTGATGAGCGTAATACAGTTTTCTTCCCGGGATTTCTCAGTACTTCAGTCTGCCGGGAGAAGGCGGAAGCTTTCTGTCGTGGTAAAAATGGAATTTTACTTGAAATTTCCGGCTTAAACCTGATAGATTGTATTATTCCGGAAAATACTCCAATTCCGGGATCACCAAAAATGCATATTCCAGAGCAGGAGGTGCTGTTAAACAGGGGCGCACTGATGCAAGTGCTGAGCGTGACCCCTAGTACCGAATATCATTTGATTATCCGTCTAAAAGTAGTAAACTGTACGGGCGCGGAGTTTGCTCTAAAAGTTGGTCAGTGACTGCTTGCAGCCTAGAACAGTCAGTCAAAAATGTCAGTCGTCCAGCCGCACCTGGCCGGATACCGTCATTGATACGTCGGATTCGTTGTGACGATCGCAGCGTTTCGACGTCATGAGCGCGAGCGGTCCGTAGCGAGGGCGTAATCGCGGTGTGCTGCAGGTTTTGGGCTCGCTGCCAAGGAGTGGCACCGGACGCGGCTGGCAGGCCGCGTCTCAAAAGCTTCGTGGGCAAGGCAGGACGCCGACGCAGGGATTCGGTTGTTGGTTCGGTCAGCGCCTCGTCGTCAAAGCGAGTATCTCTGGCGCGTGCCATCGTCCCATTGCCAGGCGCCGCTGCACCAGGGCGCGGTATTGAGCCAACGTCAGAAGACGCTTGCGCGCATGTCGCCGTCGATTGCAGAGCTCGCACGCGGCCACGACGTTGTCCGCCGTG
Source organism: Azohydromonas lata (assembly GCF_034427735.1). Classification (NCBI taxonomy): domain Bacteria; kingdom Pseudomonadati; phylum Pseudomonadota; class Betaproteobacteria; order Burkholderiales; family Sphaerotilaceae; genus Azohydromonas; species Azohydromonas lata. The sequence continues at coordinate 56,460 of NZ_JAXOJX010000001.1, read as the reverse complement.
TCCTGGCCGCCTTCCATGCGCGCCACGAGGTGTTCGGCGGTGCATCGCAATGGCCGTGCTCGTTGGCGGACGAGTCCATGGGTGCGGAGCTCTTGCGGGGTGTGCAGCCACATGGGGGCACTGCAGTAGTAGCAGCGGCCATTCTGGTTTCCGAACGCGGCCTCGCGCAGCCGCTGGATGGTGTGGGGCATGTCTCGGTCCCTTCGCACTGGGTGGCGGAGCCGGCGGGTTCGTGCGCCAGATGCAACGCGGCTTCGCAGCAGCGTGCGGCCGGTGTATCCGTTCGAAGCCAGGTCGCGGCCCGGTCAGGGCGACCGGTCGGCCGCGGCGCTTTCGGCAGCGTTTTCGGCCTGCACCCGGTACTGGGCCAGCGTGCTCAGCCGGGATGTCAGGCGCCCGCAGCGCGGGCATCGCGGGGCGGCGTAGATGGGCGCCCAGAACGCGGTGCCGCCCTGTTGTCGGCAGGGCCTGGAGCGGCAGGTCACGCGCTTGAACCTCGGTGGCGCGGGCAGCCGCGCCAGGTTGAGCGCCAGGCGCGCCTCGTCCGTGGCCCGTTCATAGTTCAGCACTTCCGGGTGTGCCTGCAGCAGCGCCAGCACGGCCTCGGCGCTGACTTGCACCGCACGTCCTGCCTTTCGGTCTCGTGGGCCTCCTCCGGACTCAAGCCACCCGCGGCGGATGAAGTCTCGCCACTCTCGAGGATCCACGCCGGTGAGCCTGCGCAGCGCACCCAGCGAGAAGGTCCGTTCGGCCGGACTGGCGACCGTGCTTCGCAGGCGCCGGTAGTGCTGCTGGATTGCCCCGGCTGGGCGGCCCAGCGCCGCCGCCAGCTCGGTATCCGACAGGCTGCTCCAGTGCTGCAGCAGCCAGGCGTTCTCCGATTCGGTCCACCGACGCCGGGCAATGTCCGGGCGGTAGCCGCCACGCTGTGCCGCGCGCGTGATGTGTCGGCGTTTCAAGCCCGGCTTCTGGGCACTCCATTGCGTCAGCAGCCTGTCGATGCTCTGCGGCGAGCCGTCGTAGGCGCGGGCAATCCGGCGGCATTCATCAATCGAGAAGACTGGAGAGAACGCGGCACGAGACGCGTCGCGCTTGCTGGCATTCATCGCGGCCTCCAAGGGGTAGGTTCCGCGCCATGCTCTCTCGGGCTGCATCGTTTTCAAGGGTCAGGCAGGGCGCCCTGCCCGAGCCGCGTCACCGCAAGGCATCGGCTACGGCGTCGTGCCAGTCAAGGTGGGCGGCCTTGCGGGGCCGTGAGCGTGGCGCGCCAGCGGCGGCAACTCCGGCATCGGCTCCTGCGTGCGCCAGCTCCATGCGGCCTCGCCTCTGTCGCGGACCGCCCTCTCCTGCTGGGCGTGCCCCCTGTCGTCGGCGAAGGCGCTGAGCACGTACATCGGCATCGGCGCGTGCAGGCAGTCAAGCAGCAGCGCCGATGGGATGCCGGCGGCCGGCCCGCTGTCATAGCGCAAAGGCTTGATGAACGAGCGACCTGCCTGGACAAGGGATTCGAGCAGCGGCAGCTCGTGAAGGTCGTCCAATGGAATCCATTGGTCGGTGACCATCATCATCGACAACGTGTCCACCTGGTAGACGAACTCGCGCTTGGCGTAGACCAACGCGATCATGAGGATGCGCGGCTTGTGCTCCACGTCGGCCTCGCAGGCCTGCAGCATCGTGCCGTAAGTCCGCTCAGCCTTCGTCCAGGCCTTGTTGTCGATGAACAAGGGGCTGTCCGGCATGTGCTTGACGATGATGCGGCGTCCCTGCTGGGTCGGTTCGGAACCGTTGTACTGGCCGACAAGCAGCCCCATGTTGAAGGTGTTGGCACTCTCTGGCGAGGTCAGCGCCGCCAGCTTCCTGCGCCGGCGGTCCGCGATCTCGTCGCGACACTCCACGCGGAACGGTTCGGGCACGAACAGCTTCTCGTCGAGCGTCGAGCCCTTGAGCAGCACGCCCTCAGCCGCGTCCTGCAGATACTTGTGAATCACCGCCCAGTTCCTGCGGCCGGTCATGGCCGGATACCAGCGATTGAAGCCCGCGCGCTCGTAGAGGAAGTGCAGCAAGGCGCGCAGGCTCATTGCATGGCGGGACGCCTTGACCTGCTTCACGTCCTCGGATGCGGGGCCGCGCGGCGAGCATGCGCCGGACTTGCGCATGAGGGCAAAGGCGGTGCGCAGCTCGATCTGGTCAGGCGCGTGCTCGATGATGGCTTCGCCTTGCAGCTCGCCCAGGCCCGACAGGCCCGCCTCCGGCTCGAACGACGGGCAACCCGGGTGGTGGCTCTTGCCCGTCTCGGGCATGCGCTTGACGACGTAGAAGCCGTGGTTGGCGATGTACATCGGCACACCGCCCGGCACGCACATGCAGCGGGGGCGTTCACTCGAGCCGTAGATGCTGGCCAGGACCGCCTGCAAGGCCGGATCGCCGGCGGCGTAGTGCCTGCCGCGGACGAAGAACTCCTGCTGTTCCATGAGCGATCCTCGGAAGTTGCGAAGCGTTCAGGCAAGCTCCTCCACGGCCGCGTCGAGCGCCGTTGCCTGCGTGGGTCCAATGAGACGGCGCACACCCGCGGGCCCTGCCAGGCCCAACAGCTGCGCGGCTTGCATGGGCGTCGTACCCTTGTCCAACAGCCGCCGCGCCACCATGCAACGCACGGCCTGTGTTGTGAGGCCAGGCCAGCCGGCGCGCTGGATGATGGCGTGGAACGTGGCGCTCATGAGTCGGCAGGTGGCTCGTGTATCGGTCCGGCTCCTGCAGCGCAGCTCGAACCTGCGGCCGTCGTCGGTGAGAAACAGTGGGCTTGCCGGATCCAGGCCCCTGTAGGCACTCGCAGCCTTGCCGACGCCGTGCTGGCGCTGCAGCCGCTGGTGCAGATAGCCATCGATCGCCAGGCAAGCCCTTTCGGACGTGAAGAACAAGGGACGGGACCGACCGTTGACCGATGCCTCTGGCCGCAGTGTCGAGCGCCGCCGGATGCCGCCGTCCGCCTGGAGGTAGTCGCACACCTGCAGGCGCGCGATCTCCACCGGCTTTGCGCCAGTGGTGAACAGGACGTAGAGCAGCGCGACGTCTCTGGCGGCATTGCAGCTTCTTGTCCTCAGCCGCTCGGCGCCTTCGGCGATGTCGCGTGCGTCGATATTCCATGTCCGGATTCTTGGAGCTTTGTCAGCGTCGAACCCGCGCACGGCCTGCATCACAAGGGCGCGGTGCTGGCGCAGGCCCTTCAGCGATGCGGCAGCCTGGTGCTGGAACTCGGTGCCGGCGCCGCTGCCGGCGAAGGCCAGCCGCACCAGCGCCTTGACCTCCCGTTCGGCCGTGGAGCGACACAGGCCGTGGCGCTTTCCCGCGGCAGAGAAACTTTCGCCGTCGAGCACCGAGGCCAACATCTCGCGAGCTTGTTCCACCGTATGCTGTTTCATCTTCGGCTCGGGCTGAATACGCTGCGGTGGGCAAGTCTTGCGCGGCATGCAGTGCGGCGCCAGGAAAAATCACGCCGCTTTGGGCCAACTTGAGCCGAGGTCCCCGGGCGTATGCCCCGAGGCGAAATCAGGTGTGCTGGATCCGAAATGTCCGGCCGCCGCGGTGTCTTGGTGCCTGTACGTCGAATCGCTGCATCAGGCGTCGATGCAGTTGGCGATGCGAGCGGTGCGCCGCGTGACAGCAGCGGTCAAGCCTGAATAGGCAGGAAAAGGCCCGCTTGTGGCGGGCCGTTGAAGATCGATGCTGAAGTAATCAAGTTGCAGCCTTAGGCATGGACTTCACGGCCGCGAAAGGCAGTCGCTGCGACAGCATCACCAGCTCCCTGATGTCGCTGGCCTCGGCGCGCAACCGCTTGGCCGTCTCGAAGTTGTCCCACCTGCTCTCTTCGCTGGCTTCGCGGTCCTTGTCCGAAGCCTTCTTCAGCAGCGCGGCCCACTGGCTTTGGGGCGCCGGCTGCAGCCAGCCTTGGCTTGTGCGCTTCTGGATCAACTTTCCGTGCTGGTCCAGCAGCATCACGCCGTGCGTGGAGAAGGTGCCATCCGATATGTGCTGACGGGTGCTCTCGACCGCCTCCACCTCGGCCTGCAGCACTTCCGCGCGCTCCATGGCTTGCGCCAGCGCCAGCCCTGCCACGAGGCCCGCCTCAAGCTCGGCAGCCAGGCGCTTGAGCCTTTCGGACCTGGCGTCGTCTTCCAGCAGCGAGGCCTGGCAACCGCGTTCGCGCGCGAGATCCACGGCGTCCCAGTCCTCGCGCGTCCGGTAGTAAGCCAGACCGGGGTGCTCGTCGTAGTCGTCGTGCGCGACCTCGCCGCGCAAGGCGATGGTCTTGACCAGCAGCGGCTCGCTGGGCGTGCCCGGCGGGGTGTACGTTCCCCACGCGCAGCGTTGCCCGGCGCAGAACTCCTTTCGCAAGGACTCCTCGTCCTGGAAATACGCCGGCAGTGGCTCGAACGGGTGGAGTTCCCCCAGTTCGCGACTGCGCATGCATGCTTGCTTGGCCATGATCTCCGCCTGGAAGGCAAAGATGGGGTGCATCACGCGCGCCATGGCCGCCAGGCAACGCGCGTGCAGCGATCCTGCAGATAAGTCGGCGCCGTTCCCATGGATGGCGCCTACCAGGCCATACACGTTCTCGATGCAGCGATCCTGGCGATCGATGGCAAGCGCCGTCAGTTCGGACTTCGTCATGAGGGTTTCCTTTGACGATGGCAAGAGGGAACGCCGCTCCCCAGCCGGGAATCGAGTTCCCATGCCGGGTTGAGATGAACGCGGCGCCGGAAATGCGCTGCACGTGCAAAGGCAACAAGCCCCTGGGCCGAAGCGGCAGGGGCTTGTCGCACGCGTAGGACTTGCGTCCACGTCTTGGCAGCCGGAAGTTCCGGTGCCGGCGTGCCGCCTCGTGAGAAGCAGCTGTCATGTCGGCTGCGAAGGCAGCCGAGGGACGTCACAGGGACGTCCCTTCAAGGGCGGGTAACGACCGCTACGCCACGATGCCGATGGGCGGCATCGCAGACCTCGACCGACGCCGTGAGAGCGCGGAACAAGGGCCGAGTCAGCACGAATGCCAACGAAAAGCGCACCCAGTCTGCCACTGTTGGTTGCGTTGCGGTAGTCCCTTGGGGGAGGCCGGCCCGGTGGCCGCCAAACCGTACAGTCGTCCCATCCGGTGCCGCCCGCGCAGACGCAGTCACAACATACGAGTTTCTGGCAAGCATCTCCAACCCTCCCCATGCGCCGGCGCCCCGTTCAAGGTGGATGAAGGAGTGGATCAGGAAATGAGGCGGCGTAGCTTGGCTCGGATCGTGGCAAAGCGCGGAAAGGGAGGATGAGGTCGTTGCTTCGCGTATGTTGTTCAACGCGGCCAACGAGCGCCTTCCCGCGTGCCGCGCAAAACATCAAGGCCCATTGCCCTGCCAGCGCCTGAACGCCAGGAACTCCGCGCGGTCGCGCGGGCCATAGGTGGCGAAGGTCGGGCGCGGGTCGTTCAGGTACTCGGTCTTGCGCCGCTGCACGGGATCCCTGGCCAGCTTGCGGCGCAGGGTGCCCTGCTGCAGGCCATACACCTGGGCCGCGTTGAGCCCGAAGATCTTGCGCTTGACCGCCGGCGTCAACGCCGGATAGCCGTAGCGATCCTGGAAGTCGCGGCTGATCTCGAACGCGCGGAAAGCCTGGATCTGGTCCTGGGGGCTGCCGTACCAGATCGAGTCGGTGCCCCAGAGGATGCGGTCCTCGCCGAAGACCTTGAGCAGCTTGCCCAGCAGGTGCGCCGCCTAGTCGGGGTCGCGCATGACGAAGCGCCAGGTGCTGCCGAGCTCGGCAAACACGTTGGGCGGGTTGCCCGCCTCCTGCACCGAGCGCAGCAGCGCGTCCACGCCGAGGCGGGCGTCGGGATCGTGAGGCCCTTCGCGCAGGCCGGGATCGAAGCCCGAGTGGTAGACGAGAAAGCTCATGTCCGGATGCCGCCGGGCCGCGGGGCCGATGTCGCGCGCGCTGGAGTACGCCATGCCGCGCGCACCGAAGGGCAGCCCCTTGTGCACGGCAATGCGCGTGACGCCGAGCTTGCGGGCACGCTCGATGAAGGGCGTGCCGAAGCGGTCGTCGTCCAGGAAGAAGCCGGCCGGGCCGTCGCGCGGGCCGAACTGGGTGTAGGTCTTGAACGCGGCCACCGCAAACCGCGCCGCCTGCACCTGCATGCCGTCGAGCTCACCGGGCAGGGTCGGCATGCAGCGGCCATGCAGCAGCAGACGCTCGGTGCCGTCCAGCGCCCGGGCGGCGTCGCGCGTGGCGCCGGCCGCCTCGAAGTCGAGCGGGTTGGTGTCGGCGCCGCCGGGCACGTGCGACAGCACGCCCATGGCGGTGTCGCTGTCGAGGAACACGTCCTTGAGCAGCGCGCCGCTGGAGAAGCACTCCACGTGGTCCGCCAGGCCGCAGCCGCTGTTGGGGAAATTCCTGAAGGCCTGTGGGCCGGCGCGCCGCCGCCAGGCCCCCTTGGGGTTCACGTGGTGCAGCTGCACGTCGAAGATGAACTCGTCGCCCCCAAGGGCGGCCTGCGCCGCGGCGAGCTCGAACGGCGCCTCGGCGGGCAGCATGAAGCGGCCGCCGTGCCGTCCTGCGGCCGCGAAAGCCCGATCGAACGCTGCCAGGGTGGCCGCCGCCCCGAGCAGCGACACGAGGTAGTCGCGCCGGGACAGGCCGACGCGGCACGCGGCAGCGTCGAGCGCGGCCGAGGCGCCCGCGCGAGCCTGCACCGCGACGCGGTCCAGCGGCACCGGGGCGAACTCGCCGTTGGAGGTGCTGTCCAGCTTGATGGGCAGGCAGCGCGGGGGAAGGCGGTGTGTCATTCACTGCTCCTGCGGTCCGGCACCCGGCGACCATACTGCGCCGGCAGCACGCACCAGGCCGCATGGGCTACGCCCGCGCCGGGACCTCGGTTGGAGCCCACGACCGAAACCGACGGCTTGTGCACGCCGGCGCCTCGAGACCATTGGCCCCTGCCCTGCTCCCCAGGACGCCGCAAGCCGCCACCCAGGCGGACGGCGCCGGCACGATCCATGTCGAAATCGCAACAGCCGGATCGTCGTGGCAGTGGAGCACCCTTCAGTTCCACCAACCACCCAAGGAGACCGACATGCGCGTCATGGTGATCATCAAGGCCAGCAAGGACAGCGAGGCGGGCGTCATGCCCAGCGAGCAACTGCTCGCCGACATGGGCAACTTCAACGAGGAGCTGGTCAAGGCCGGCGTGATGCAGGCCGGCGAAGGCCTGCACCCCAGCGCCAAAGGCGTGCGGGTGCGCTTTTGCGGCAGCCAGCGCACGGTAACGGACGGGCCCTTCGCCGAGACCAAGGAGCTCATCGCCGGCTTCTGGATCTGGAAGGTCGCGTCGATGCAGGAGGCCATCGAATGGGCCAGGCGCTGCCCGAACCCGATGGAGGGCGAATCGGAGATCGAGATCCGGCCAGTCTTCGAAGCCGAGGACTTCGGCGAGGCACTCACGCCGCAGCTTCGCGAGCAGGAGGAACGGCTGCGCGCGCAGTTCGGCCAGGGCGGTACACCGCAGTAGGGCGAGCCGAGCCCCCTGCCGGAACGCGCAGCCAGCCTGCGGTATCGCCCCTGGAGCGGCGGCATGCGGTACGGTTCGATCCCCACAACGACGTGCCAAGGAGGACCGCCATGCCGCACCTGCTGCTGATCCTGGAGCCGCCCGGCCAGCGCGCCACGCGCACGCCAGCGCAGGCCCACGAGTGCTGGGAGCGCATGCAGCGCTTCGGCGCCGAGCTGCAGGCGCAAGGGCTGCTGCCGGCCAGCGAGTCCCTGGCCTCGCACGCGAGCGCTGCCCGCGTGCAGGCCCGCGCCGGGCGCGCGCAGGTGTTGGATGGGCCCTTCGCAGAGGCCAAGGAGATGGTTGGCGGCTTCTTCCTGATCGACTGCGACAGCCGCGCCGAGGCCCTGGACATCGCCGCCCGCTGTCCGGCCGCGCAATGGGCCACGGTGGAGGTGCGCGCGCTGGGTCCTTGCTTCGACGACGCCATCGAATGAATGTCGAAACCGTGCCGGCCCGGCCGTCGTGGAGGCATGAGCGAAAGGAGCCCGTCATGCGCTTCATGATCATCGTCAAGGCCGGCGCCGCCTCCGAGGCCGGCGCCCTGCCCGAGGAGCGGTTCATTGCCGCCATGGCTGACTACCACGAGCAGTTGGCCCGCGCCGGCGTGCTGCTCGACGCCCACGCCCTGCAGCCCAGCTCCCGCGGCTGGCGCATCCGCTGGTCGGGTGCTCGGCAGCTCGTCGTGGACGGGCCGTTTGCCGAGGCCCAGGAGCTCATCGCCGGCTACACGCTGATCCAGGTGCGCTCGCGTGAGGAAGCGCTGGAATGGAGCCGGCGCTTCCCCGTGCCGCAAGGCTTGGGCGTGGACGCGGAAATCGAGGTGCGGCCGCTGTGCGAGCTGGAGCACCTCGGACCCAGCGCGGCGGCGGAGCGTTTTTGCCGGCTGATGCCCGATGCGTGAGGCCGCGACCACAGGGTCGAGCACCCATGCAGCGATCAACGCGGTCTGGCGCATCGAGGCCGCGCGCATCATCGCCGCCGTGGCCCGGCTGGTGCGCGACGTGGGCGTGGCCGAGGAACTGGCGCAGGACGCCCTGGTCGCGGCGCTGGAGCACTGGCCCGTGGCCGGCGTGCCCGACAACCCTGGCGCCTGGCTGGTGGCCACGGCCAGGAACCGGGCGCTGGACCGGCTGCGCCACGAGAAGCTGGCGGCGGCAAAGCACGAGCAGATCGGCCACGAGCTCGAAGCCCAGGAGGCGCTGATCGTGCCGGATTTCGTCGACGAGCTTGACGCCGCGCGCGCCGACGGCATCGGTGACGACCTGCTGCGCCTGATCTTCACCGCCTGCCACCCAGTCCTGTCCACCGAGGCGCGCGTGGCGCTGACACTGCGGCTGCTGGGCGGGCTGACCACCGCCGAGATCGCGCGCGCCTTCCTGGTGCCCGAGCCGACCGTCGCGCAGCGCATCGTGCGCGCCAAGCGCACGCTCACGGCGGCCCGGGTGCCGTTCGAGCTGCCGCGCGGCGAAGCCCTGGCGCCGCGGCTGGCCGCCGTGCTCCAGGTGATCTACCTGATCTTCAACGAGGGCTACACCGCCAGCGCGGGCGACGACTGGATGCGCCCGGCGCTGTGCGACGAGGCCCTGCGCCTGGGCCGGGTGCTCGCCGGCCTGGCACCGGGAGAACCGGAAGTTCATGGGCTGGTCGCGCTGATGGAACTGCAGGCCTCGCGCGCCGGCGCACGGGTCGATACGCGGGGCCACCCCGTGCTGCTGGCGCAGCAGGACCGCACGCGCTGGGACCGGCTGCTCATCCGCCGCGGCCTGGCGGCCCTGGCGCGGGCGCAGGCGCTGGGCGGCACGCTCGGGCCCTACACCCTGCAAGCCGCCATCGCCGCCTGCCATGCCCGGGCTGCGACCATGCAGGACACCGACTGGGCACGGATCGTCGCGCTGTACGACGCGCTGGCGCAGGTGGCGCCGTCCCCGGTGGTGGCGCTCAACCGCGCGGTGGCGGTGAGCATGGCTTGCGGCCCGGCCGAGGCGTTGGAGATCGTCGACGCGCTGCGGGAGGAGGCCTCCCTGCGCCAGTACCAGTGGCTGCCCAGCGTGCGCGGCGACCTGCTGGCCAGGCTGGAGCGCCACGCCGAGGCCCGGGCCGAGTTCGAACGCGCCGCGGCGCTGGCGGGCAACGCACGCGAGCGCGAGCTGCTGCTGGCGCGGGCGCAAGAAATGGCAAACGCCGCGGACCGCCCGGCCTGAGCGCCGGGCACAGCCCGCGGTCCTTGTTCCGGCCCGGGCCGTGCGAGCGCCCGTGCCGCCCCGTCCTGCCGGCTTCAGGCGTTCACGATCATCCGGAAGCCACCGTAGATCAGCCGCTTGCCGTCAAAGGGCATCGGGTTGGTATCGGGCTGCAGGCGCGCATCGGCCATGACCTTCTTCATGCCCTCGTCGCGCACCTGCTTCGAGGGCCAGGTGATCCAGGAGAACACGACCGTCTCGTCGGGCTGGCACTGGACGGCCATCGGGAAGGAGGTCAGCTTTCCTGCAGGCACCTCGTCGCCCCAGCACTCCACGACCGACAGCGCGCCATGCTCCTTGAACACCGCTGCCGCCGTCTCGGCATGCCGTCTGTAGACGTCCTGGTTGGCCGTGGGCACGGCCGCGATGAATCCATCGACGTAGTCCATGGGGCGCTCCATCAGTGACCCGGGCGCGCCAGCGGCTGCAGCATGCTCACGCGGTTGCCTTCGGTGTCGAAGAACGAGACGTAGCGCCCCACGCCAGGGATGTCCATGGGCTCGCCCGGCACCTGGCCGCCGGCGGCGGTGACCTTGCCCATCGCCTCTTGGATGTCGTCCACGGCGATCACCACGGACGGGTGCTGCGCCGGCATGTCCGGTCGCTTGGGGAAGAAGCCGCCATGGATGGCGCCCGGCGCCTTCGGGCAGCCCGCGGCGTCCGACTCCGTCGTGCTCACCAGCGTGTAGTGGCCCATGTCGGCGCCGAGCTTGCGCGCCTGCCAGCCGAAGGCGCTGGCGTAGAACTCGGCCATCCGGTCCCGGTCGTCGGCCGGCATCTCGAAATGAATCACGGGGTTCATCGTCTCTCCAGGTGGTGGACTTCGAGCGTTGCTGACGGGACCGGTGCGCCCGCTCCAGCACACCGGCGTCGCGCTCGAGACCGTCCCCGGTGCAGGCTGCGCTGCGCTAAGGACGAGCGGACTCGGCGCCCCCGTCCACACGACGATCGAGGCTGCCGGAATTCGACAAACCAGCCCTGTCGGCTTGCGCAGGACATGACGTCGTCCGTACTCCAAACCAGCAGTCGTCTGCTTTATATGCTATATCTGCGCTGTCTGCCATGATTCCCAGAGGAGAGACACCATGACCGCACCACGCCGAATCGATGCAGCGCGAAGGGCCGTGGGTGGCGGCCTGCGCATGGAACTGGTGTTCGAGGACGCCACCCTGGGCGACCAGGACCGCCTGGTGGCCACCATGCGGGAGTGGATCGAGTCCCGGCATGTCGGGCGTGTCTCGATCAGGGTGGCCCAGCCCCCGACGGAGGCGGCGCAGGAGGCGACCGCGGACACTTCCCGGGCACTGGAGAACGCACAGGTGCGCGGCGAGGCCCGCCTGGTGCAGTGGACCCAAGACGGCACCCTGGTGCCGGTGTCCGCGGTGGAGCAGGCGTGGGGCATCAAGCGCCAGTCCGTCGACGCGGCGCGCGCGCGCAACGAAATCTTCTCGGTGTACGTGCGCGGGCAGCACTGGTACCCGGCCGAGGCGCTGAAACTCCACCGCTCCGCCCTGGCGGCGGTGCTGCGCCCACTCGCCGGCGAAAGCGCGACCAGCAAGCTCCTCTTCCTGCTCAGACGCCATGGCGCGCTGGGCGGACGCACACCGGCCGAGGCTGTCGAGCACGGCATGCTCCAGGACGTGATACGCGTGGCCTCGGCCCTCAATGACCACTGATGCGGATACCCGACTTCGCAGCCGCACGCGCCAAGGGGACGCTGCGGCTGGCACCCTGTGACGCCACCACTCTCGTGCGCCTGACCCGCAGGCCCGGCAGCGAGCCCTACTACGGCAAGCGCAAGACATCGCGTTTCGACGACCCGCTGCAGCAGTACGGCGTGACCTATGCCGCCTTCAGCCTCGAAGTGGCCTTCGCCGAAACGGTATTGCACGAGCACGGGCTGTACCAGGACGGCGCCTGGATCGTGCCCGGGTCCATGATCAGCGAGCGCTCGGTGGTCCGCTTCGACGCCCCGCGCATCCTGCAACTGGCCGACCTGACGGGGCCGGCACTCAAGGCCCTGGGCCTGGACAACCAGATCAGTGCCGGCGCCGACTACGCCTACACATGGGAGCTCTCGCGGGCGCTGCATGATGCCGTGCCGGAGTGCGACGGCATCCTCTACGTCAGCCGGCAGCACAACAAGGGCGAGGCGGTCGCCCTGTTCGAGCGCTGCGGTGCCATGATTCACCCACCCGGCACCATGGCCCTGGCGCAGCACCAGGACCTGGCCACGGTGCTGCAGCTGTTCGGGGTTGAAGTCCTGCCCGACGGTGAGCCGCCGGCGCCAGCACCGCCGCCACATCGGCCCAAGCTCAAGCGAATCCGCTGAGCCCCGGGCGCCAGCCTATCGCTGCGAGCAGGCCTTTTGTGCACGGGCCTTCCTGGTCCAGAGCCCTGCTCCAGCTGGTACCGGCCTGTGCGATGGCATCAAACTCCAAAGGCGGCCACTTGCCAATTACGGCGGCTTTTCAAGATCAATGGAAAAGCCGACGTGGTCCCGCGAGGGGCAGGCCACGTCCTGCTGGCCGACAGCCGAAAGCGTTTTGCAGCACTGCGGTTCCTTGCTTGCAGTGGACTACGGGCCTGTTCACGATCCGTACAGCGATGTCTGCCCGAACTGCTGCGGCATTCGCGTGCCATGCTCGGTCGACCAGGATGCCGCTGCGGTGGCCCAACCGGTGGCCCTGTCCATGGCTGCAGGCCACGCGCCCAAACCGCTTCTCAGGCCCGCGTCAGTCCTTCGGCTGCAGCCCAGGCAGGAATTCGATGCCGGTACGCCGCACCAACTCGCGGTAGCTGATCGGCTGGCCGGTACGTGCCTCGTTGCTGTTCTCGCTCCAGTGCGCCCAGGCCCGATTTGCTTCCTGGTCGTAGACCAGCTTGTAAAGGTGCGAAGGCACCCATACCCGGCCGGGGCCGATGACCTGTGCGCCGCTGGCGGCATACACCGGCCCGGTGAAGACGTAGACGGCCCCCCTGGCACGGCGCACGTAGTGCCGGGTGTCGTTCTCAAGCCCGGCCCACAGCTTTCGGTTGTGTTCCGGCGCTTGCGGGACCATGTTGGCCAGGGAAAAGCTCTGCGCCATGGCCTGGGCGGTCGGCATGTCGGCCGCAGGCGCCATATGACCGCGGTCATAGCCGGAGCCCTTGTAATCCTCCAGCCTCGCGCGCTCGGCCTGCGGCAGACGTGCATCGGCAAAAAACTTGTTCGTCCGTTCCTCATCGGCCGCGTCGTGCAACTGCGCCGCGGTGAGCTTCTCGACCACGAAAACGGGCGTCTTGGTCTTGCCCGAATGGAGCACGGCAAACGCGTCGTAGCACAAGTCTCGCGGCTGGCGCGCTTGCAGCTCGGGCACCCGCGGCAACTCACCGGGGAAGAAGCCGCGACAGGCAGTGAAGCCGGTCACAGGATCCGCGGCAGCTGCCACCGGCTCGGTCGCCGAACCCGCCGAACTGGGGCGTCTGTCGCAGGCAACCAGCGCCAGCGCGCAGGCTGCGGCCAGCAAGTAGGAGAGGCTCTTCTTCATCATCGCAAGGGATTGGGGTAGCGCCGGCACAGGGCCGTCGAGGCAATCACAGCACACAGCCGCCTGCTGCGCCCCGGGGCAGCCCTTAAGTGGCCTGGGAACGTCATGTGCGGCAGCCTGCAACTTGGTCAAGGCCTTCCCCGGCAGCCCTGCCCGGCAAGACGAATAGCTCAATATTAATTGATTGTGCGCGGTGCCTGCGTTCAAATATCGCTTATGCCGCGCTCCCCGAAGATGATCAGTAAACTGCCGCCTCCAATAGCCACGACGCTGGCGGCGCTGGGGGCTAACCTGCGCCTGGCACGCGAGCGGCGGGGCTTGACGATCCGCGACCTGGCGGCCCAGATCAACGCCTGCGCACCCACCATCATCAAGCTCGAGCGCGGCGACCCGTCGGTGTCCATCGCCCTCTATGCAGCGGCGCTGCAACTCTACGAGCGGCTGGAATGGCTGCCGGACCTGATGGATCCGCAGTTCGACCGGGAAGCGCTGCGCATCGAGCTCGCCGGCATCCGGCCACGCGGCAGGCGCTGACGCACGGCGAGGCCCGCTGCGTTAGACATCATGGTCGCCCGTTGTAGTGGCAGAGGCCGATCTCCAGCACCGTAGGTTGCACGCCGAAGCGTGCCGAGCTACATGCTGAGACTGGCGTCGTCAGCAACGTAAGGAGACCGGCCATGGACGAGCGTAGCAAGCTTCATGTCGGACTGGACGTTCACAAGGACAGCATCTCAGTGGGCGCGGCCGAGCCAGGCCGGGAGCGCGGGCGAGTGGTCGGCAAGACGGCCCACGACGTGAACAAGCTGCTGAAGATGCTGGTCAAGCTGGGGCAGCCCGAACAGCTGCACATCGTGTACGAAGCAGGTCCTACCGGGTACTACGGCTTGCAGCGTGCCTTGCAGGCCAAGGGCTACGTGTGCGAGGTGATCGCCCCATCGCAGATGCCTCGACGTCCAGGCGATCGGGTCAAGACCGACGGACGCGACTGCGTGCAACTGGCTGAATGTTCGCGCGCAGGTCAGCTGCGTGCGGTGTGGATCCCGGATCCCGCCGACGAGGCGGTTCGGGACCTGGCGCGCGCACGCGAGGACGCGGTCAACAGCCGCACGAAGGCGCGCCAGCAACTCAAGGGATTCTTGCTGCGTCATGGCCTGCGCTACGGCGGCAAGACATCGTGGACCATCGCGTTCTACCGATGGTTGGCTACGCTCAGCTTCGAGGCCGGCGCCTCGCAGACGGCGTTCACCGAGTACTGGCTAGCGGTGCAGGCCGCCGACGAACGCGTGCAGCGTCTGACCCAGGCGCTTGAGGCTTCGATTGCCGGCTGGCGCTTCGAGCCGGTAGTGGCGGCCTTGCAGGCACTGCGCGGTATCGACGTCGTCAGCGCTATCGGGCTGGTGGCCGAGATCGGCGACCTGAGCCGCTTCGACCACCCCCGCAAGCTCATGGGCTATCTCGGGCTGGTGCCCAGCGAGCACTCCAGCGGCGATCGGGTCAGCCGCGGGAGCATCACCAAGACCGGCAATGCCCACGCACGCCGGCTGCTGACCGAGGCAGCGTGGAACTACCGCTTCAAGGCCCGCATCGGGCGCCAGGCCCAGCGGCGCCAGGAGGCGCTGTCAGAGCATGTTCGCGCCGTGGCCTGGAAGGCACAGCTGCGGCTGACCAAGCGGTTTGCCATGCTGCTGGGGCGCGGCATGCAGCCCAACAAGGCCTGCGTGGCGGTGGCGCGCGAGCTGGCCGGTTTCGTCTGGGCCATCGGCATGGCAGCCACCCAAGAGAAGTCTGCCCAACACTGAGGAGTACCACCATGAACGAGATCGATCCGGTGATGCGACCCGGGCAACGATAGGGCAACCCTCCAAGCGCCTACACCGGCTCCGCAAGGATAGATCCACGATGTTAGAGCGAGGCAGGCCCGCGACGAATCGATGAAGTGCAGGTAACCAATCCGCGGATATGAGTCTGATTCATCGTCGCTGCAACGCTCGTGTCGCATCACCCAATCGATCTCGAATATGAAGGCGTCAAACATCTGAGCTTCGCTGGACAGGGGCGACCATATGAGGCGCTTCTGATGCCGAATGCGGCACGCACGATGGACACAGACAAGAGCGAAGCAGGCGCCGAGTTCGTGCGGGTTGGCACGCTCGAGGAGGTTGCCGCCCGGCGCATGACCGTGGTGAGCGGCGCGCATCCTCCCATCCTTGTCATCTCGGACGGCGCGCGGTGCTTCGCCGTGGACAACCGCTGCCCGCATCTCGGCTTTCCTCTGCACCGCGGGACGGTCGAGGACGGCATCCTGACCTGCCACTGGCACCATGCGCGCTTCGATGTCGCAAGCGGCGGCGGGTTCGATTTGTGGGCGGACGACCTGCCCACCGCCGCGGTCGAGGTGCGTGACGGCGACGTCTGGGTCTGCCCCAAGCTGCGCCACGCCGACGGGAAGGAGCACGGGCGCCGCCGGCTGCGCGACGGCATGGAGCACGATCTCGGCCTCGTGATCGCCAAGGCGATCCTCGGCTTGCGCGCCCAGGGCGTGGCGGCGATCGACCTTGTCCGCGAAGCAGCGCTCTTCGGCGCACGCGCTCGGGCGGACTGGGGAGCGGGCCTCACGGTGCTGACCGCACTCGCGAACCTGCACGGTGTCCTGCCGCAGGAGCTGGGCGATCTCGCGCTCTACAAGGGCATTACCAGGGTGTCCAGGGACTGCGCTGCACAGCCGGCGCGGCGTGCAGGCCGGGCCTTGGATCCGGCGCCGCCCACCGACACGCTCGCACGCTGGCTGCGGCACTGGACCGCGGTACGACACCGCGACGGGATCGAGCGGACCCTCTTGGCCGCCATCGCGGGCGGCGCCACGCCGCCGGTGCTTGCCGAGATGCTGCTTGTTGCCGCGACCGACCGCGCGTTCGCCGACGGCGGCCACCTGCTGGACTTCGTCAACAAGGCTTTCGAGCTCCTCGACTTGATCGGCTGGACACACGCCGAAACCGTCCTGCCCACGCTGGTCGAGCCCCTTGCCAACGCGCGCGGCGCCGAGGAGTCGAACGCCTGGCGCCATCCTGTCGATCTCATCAAGCTCGCGGAGGACGCGGCGGCCGAGCTGCCATCAGCGATCGCGGCCGGTGCGGGCCGTGGACGCCGGTGGGACGCCACGAGCGGGCTGGCCCAGACGTTCCTCGGCGACAGTGTCCCCGCCATGGCGCAGGCGGTGATCCACGCGACCGCCGAGGGCGCTGCGCCAGGGGAGCTCGGCCGCGCCCTGGCCTACGCTGCGGCATTGCGCGTTGCCCGCTTCGGGACGGCCAACGAGCATTCCGACCGGGATGCCGCGCATCACGCCTTCACGTACGCCAACGCGGTCCACCGGATGCTGGCACGCATCGGCAACGGCGGCCGCGCGCCCAGCGCGCAATGCCTGCGCGCCGTACTGCACGGCGCGGTGCGCGTGTACCTGCTGCGCTTTCTCAACGTGCCGCCCGCGCAACTGCCGGGTGAAGACGGCGATCGGCTCGACGATCTGCCCTCAGACGCTGCGGCGTTGGGCCAGGGATTCCTTGATGCACTTGACCGGCATGGCAGCACCGAGCTGGCGGCACGCCACGTTGCCCGCCATTTCGCCCTCAGCCATGATTTCGGTGCGCTCGTGGCCACTCTCGCGCAGGCCGTGCTGCGCGAGGATGCGGGTTTTCACAGCTACCAGATGCTGGAGGCGGGCGTTGCACAGTTCCGTGAATGGGGTCCGACTCGCGAAGGCAGGCATATCCTGATCGCCGCGGCGCGCTATCTCGCCGCGCATTCACCGACCGAGCGCAGCGACCTGCAGACTGCCGTGGTCGCGCACAAGCTCGCGCGCGGCGAGAAACTGTACTGACGGCCCGAACCTCTCATGTGTGCACGCATCGCCGTGCCGCGAAGCGCACAACACCGGTCGGGCCAAGGCTGGCCGTTGCCTTCAGCGCAAGGAACTTGCGCCAGCAACCGCCCGTGGCGTGCGTCGATCCAGTTGACGTGCGCCCGCAGCTTTCTTACGCGGGAAACGCGCTGCGCAGCTTGCGTCCGGCGACCTCGCCACGCGGCCCGCGGGAGGCCTGAGCAAGCACGCGGCGCAGACCGTTGAGCAGCCAAGTGAAGACTTCGGCAGCGACCACGGCACCCCGGGGAGCGGTACGGCTGTAAGCGGTGGCGGTGATGGCGGTCATGGGCACTCTCCGAGCAAGCGTTTGAACTTTGATGGGTCCAGTATTAGGGTTTTCACGCAATCAAACAATTGAAAATATCGCACGTCAGATATCAAGGATTCGCATAAAACGCCGCTTTTGCCCTCCGGACAGCGCAGCGACGCGGGCCGGCGGGGCGCGCTGTACACAGCCGGCGTCGCTGACGCTGGCGGCGCTGTCCCGCTGAGCCGCGCCTGCCCCATGCAGCGCCAGAATGCAGGGCATGGACTGCACTATCGAGACAATGCACCGCGATGAGATCGGGTTCGCCATCGAGCTGGCCGCGGCCGAGGGCTGGAACCCCGGCCTGCATGACGCCGAGTGCTTCCATGCCGCCGACCCCGGTGGCTTCCTCGTGGCCCGGTGCGGCGGCCAGGCCGTCGGCTGCATCGCGGCCGTGTCGTATGCCGGGCGCTTCGGGTTCATCGGCTTGTACATCGTCGCACCAGGGTGGCGAAGCCAGGGCATCGGGCGCCGCCTGTGGGACGCGGGCATGGCGCGGCTGGCAGGCCAAGTGGTCGGGCTCGATGGCGTGCCGGCGCAGCAGGCGTTCTACCGGCGCAGCGGCTTCGAGCTGGCCTGGCAGAACATGCGCTTTGCCGGCACTGCCCGGCACACGCAACGAGCCGAAGCCGCGCAGATCGTGCCCATTGGCGTGGCCGACTTCGGGGCGCTTTGCGCCTTGGACCGGCGCGTCTTCCCGGCGCCGCGCGAGGCCTTTCTGCGCCGCTGGATCGCCATGCCCGGCTCGACGGCGCTGGCCTGGATGGAGGGCCAGCGCATCGACGGCTGGGGACTGGTGCGGCGCTGCCGCGTGGGCCACAAGATCGGCCCGCTCGTGGCCGACGACCCGGCGGTCGCGAGCGCCCTCTATGCGGCCCTGTGCAACCGGGTGCCCGAGGGCGACGCGGTGTTCCTGGACGTGCCCCTGCCCAATGCCGACGCGCAGGCCCTGGCGCGGGCGCAGTCGCTGCAGGGCGTATTCGCGACGGCACGCATGTATGCCGGAGCCGCACCCGCGCTTGAGCTCGAGCAGCTCTACGGCGTCACGACGTTCGAGCTCGGATAGCAATCCGCCAGGGCGGCGCATCCCCAAACCACGCAGAGCCCGCTACGGACCCGCGGTCTGGTTGGCGCGTGGGCGCCAGTTGCTGGCACCCTCCTTCCACGGGCAGTGCGGGCAGCCGTGGGCGCCGTCATCGCACTCGTCGGCATCGACCACCCTCACGCCCGCAAGGACGGCCGCCGCGTGGCACGCCTGCATGGTTGGCGCCCCGCGCAACTCCTTCAGCCGCTGTACTGCAGCCCGCATTTTTCTGTTCATTCGCGGTCCTCACGCTCGGTCAAGCCCAAGCCGACTGCCGTCCCAGGAACGGTGACCATGAGTTGGTGCTGCGGTGCGGCTTGCGCTGGGCTTTTACCCGATCCGCCAGCTTTGGTCTGGCCCGCCACATCGGCCTGGGCGGTGACTGCACCCTCACCTCGATGAGGCGAGGGCTGAGGTTTCTTGGGCTGGGGACAGGCCGACCAGCTGCAGCAGTTGACCGGTCAAATCGCTTTCATGTAGACGTCAAGACGCTCGCCGTCATGGATGACGCTATCGAGCAGCTGCCACCCGCGACGCTGCAGCAAGCGTTGTGCGGAGCTCGTGCCGCAGTAGATGCGCTTGAAACCCAGCTCGCGTGCTTGTTCCTCCAGGGCGCCCAGTAGCAGGCCGCCGATGCCCTGCCCCCGCATGGCGGGATGCACCAGCCCTGCCGCCGCCCAAGGCAACAAGTGGGCGTGGCTTTCGATGGACTGGGCTTTGAGCGCCGCGACGCCGCAAACCCGTCCTCTTTCCAGAGCCACCACCCCGACCGGCAGGCTGCCTCGATGGGCGTAAGCCCGCAGGTCCAGCAACGCAGATCCTCTGCCGCCCGGACCGTAGTAGGCCGGCCACTGCGCCTCGAACCATTCGCGCAGGACCGCAATGGCTTGCGGGATAGATGCCAGCAGCTCGATGGAGAAGCGTTCGTGCATGTGACCGTGCTCCAGCGAAAAATCCCTTGCATCACGGCTCACGGCCCATGCCGCACAGGACTGCGGCAAGGGGAGACGGTCCAGCCTGCCGTGAAGCCGGGCTTGCACACGGGCCAGGAGTACTTGGCTCACGTCCCGACACCGCAGCGCTTTGCCCAGTCGGCGTCAGTGCGGCACCGCACGTAGCCGGCCAGCCAGGTGTCCACGTCGCGCGTTTCCGGGGTCGGCAGCCCCGCCGCAAATTGCATTGCCGCAATGAATGTGTGTTCCAGCGCGCATGGTGCCTGCGCGGATGCAACTCTACAGTGCCTCTACTCCACTCCCTGCCGCAAGCCCATCCATGAGCATCTCCGCCTCGCTGTCCAAGCTGTCCCCTGTTCACCTGTACTACTCTCCTGGCGCCTGCTCGCTGGCCGTGCACATCGCGCTGCGCGAACTCGGCCTGCCGTTCCAAGCCACGGCCGTGGATCTCCCCACGCACACCACGGCCGACGGCGCCAACTACTACGACATTTCCCCTCGCGGCTACGTGCCGCTGCTGGAGCTGGCCGATAGCTCGCGCCACACCGAGGTCGCTGCGCTGCTGCAACACGTGGCCGACCTCGACCCAGCGCAGGCGCTCATCGGCCCCGTCGGCTCGGCGCGACGGCTGGCCGTCACCGGGTGGATGGCCTTCGTCGGCACCGAACTGCACAAGACCTTCAGCCCGTGGCTGTGGCACAAGGAGACGGCCGACTCCACGCGCAAGGCCGTCAAGGCCAAGATCGCCACACGTTTTGCCGAGCTTGATGCAGTGCTGGCCCGGCAGGACTACTTGGCCGGCGACTTCAGCGTCGCCGACACCTACGCCTACACGATCGTCAACTGGAGCAGTTTCCTGATGATGACGCTGGCGCCCTACCCGAACCTCAAGGCCTATCTCGCGCGCGTGGCGCAGCGTCCGCGCGTGCAGGATGCGCTGCGTGCCGAGGGGCTGCTGAAGTAGGCCGGCGTATCAATGCACTCGGCACCTGAGGCACCATGCCGGTGCTGTCGCCTGCGCCGCAGCTACTCGGCGCAAGCCATGGCAGTCATCTGCGCCAGCACATCGAGCACCTCGACCGTGAAGGAGTCGATGGCCGGTGCACTGCTGGCGCGCAGCCCGGCAACATTGAGGGTCGCAATGCTGTTGGCGTCTATCCAGGTCCGCAGCGCCGAACGCCAGTCCATGCCGGGGTGCAGGTGCAGCCAGGGCTTGGCGAGTTGCCTGGCAAAGATCATCGTCTGGCGGCTGCCGCCGGTGCGCTCGGGCGCGACGGACAGCAGCAGGGTTGCGTCGGCGTTGCGCACGTTGGCCTTGGTGCGCTGGCAATAGCCGCCGCCGTTCGGCATTTCGGTGAGCTGGTGCTGCGACGGGATGGTGCCGTCCTCCGCGATCCGTGCGGCCGGACACCAGCCACCGTGCGGCACACCGCGGGCCAGCGCCCAATCCAGCGCAGCCCCCCGATCCGCACCGGTCTGCCCTCCTGAAACAACGCGCTCAATCACCACCCTTGCGGCCCTGCCCTGTCCTTGCTGTTGCGGCGCTCAGCCGCGGCTGCACACCGCCTTGCTCAGGCTGCTGCCCACCGTGCCCGGTGCGATGGCCATCCAGTCGCCGAACATCATCCCGCCTCGCGTGGGCTCGCCGCCGCCCATGCGGCCCCGGTAGCTCTGGTGCTGCAGCAGACGTTGGCGCCGGCCCTGGCAGTCGACTTCGACAAGAAACAGCTTGGAGAGGTCGAAGTCGATTTCCGGCTCGACCATGTCCTTCATCGCCCAAACCTCGCGCAGTACGCCCGTCGTGCGGATGGAGTCTGGATCGACGTACCAGACCGCCTTGGACTCGTCCTCGCCGAAGGCCGTCCAGTGGCCCCAGGCCGGCGCGCCGACAGCGATAGCGGCGGCCAGCAGCAGCACTCCCCTTGCCTTGTTCATGGCTTTTCTCCCGGCTGTGCGAAGCGATTGTTCAGCGCGTCGCGCACAAGGCGAAAGGGCGGGAAAACCTGTGTCGGCGTCGTGCCACAGCCGCAGCCCCGACGAGCGCGAAGATGCCACGCTCGACAGTTGCGCCGGGCCGCCGTGGAGGCGCGGCACGCTTGCTTCAAGGACCGGGGGCACTCATCGTCGCGGCAATGGCCATCCCCCACCAGGCGCTATCGCGCTCGGTCCGGCCAGTCGTCGTGGCCACTGTCCGAGGTCACCAACAGCCGCCCCGGTTCTCCCAGCGCGACATGAGCTCCTGGCCCAGCCGGCCGGCCGGCTCGATGCAGTCGAGTTCTGCCACAAGACAAGGAAAGCTCGCGTGGCCGATGCCACAGGCGGCGCCGTGCTGGTTGCCTTCGGGGCTACCGGACTTGTTCGCGGGACCAGTGCCGGGTGCCGTGGCGGGCGAGCGGCCAGTGCGCCGCCGCGCAGGCCCGGTAACCCGCGCCGGTGTGGCCGCCGGGCTGCCGGCTCACCATTGCCGCTGACCCGGGGCTGGCGCTGGGCATGCCTGGTGCGTCTACTACCTCGCCTGACGCCGCGCGAACGTTCCCAGCGGATATATGCACCTGCTACGGGACCCCATGCGGGCGCGAAGTCGCGCGCCGAAGTCGGTGCAGCGGGGGCTGCCCTTCTCCCACGCACCACAGGCGTACGATCCCGCTCTTGCGTCCGCGTCGCCGGTCGGGTGCAGGGCACTGCGGTACGCAGGTGTTCAAAGCGCATGGCCAAGTGGAGCCAGTCGAACACACGCTGCCGTCGATCGTGGCAACTTACAGGCGAATGCCACGTCGTCTGCGCCGTCCGACAGCACCGTGACAGGCACAACCTGCGGCACGGGAAGCATGGTCAAGAAGGCTTCCTGACGGGCTCCCTGGTGGGGATTGCAGCTGCCGACATAGGCATGCGCGTAGCCATGGCGGGCAACGGGGCGAACAAGCTTCGAGGTGATGATGGCAAGGTTTCGTACGCCCTCCTTCTGTGGCAATGCCCGGATGTAGCCAGCATCGACAGGCAATTCGATTTGCGGTCCCTGGGCGGGCTGTTGCCCAACTGCGGCTGCGTATACGCCAAATGGCGGATGGAGCTTGATGATTGTGGTGGCGGTGCGGACGCCGTGGATGGATCAGTCCCGCTACAGCGCCACATCCATGCCCAGTGTGACGGCGAACCTGCTTCCTTGGCCCGGCACACTTTCCATGTTCAGGGTGCCATCCATCATGGTGACCAAACGGCGGACGATCGACAAGCCAAGGCCACTGCCTCCGTAGCGGCGCGTGGTGTAGCACTCTGCCTGCGCGAATGGTTCGAAGATGCATTCCTGGTGTTCTGGCGCGATGCCGATGCCGGTGTCCAGCACTTCAAAGCGCAGGACGCAGCGAGAAGCCTGTCGCTGCAACCGGACCACGCGCAGCGTCACGCGACCGGCCTGGGTGAATTTCACGGCATTGCCCAGCAGGTTCAACAGGATTTGGCGTAACTTCACCGGGTCTCCCCACAGTCTCAATGGCAGATCGGCATCCAGCTCAAATTGCAGCGTCAGCTCCTTTTCCAGAGCCTGGGGCTCAACGATGTCCCGTACTGACTGCAGCAGTGCCAGCAGCCCGAAGCTTGTACGCTCGAGCTGCATGTCACCAGCTTCGATGCGCGAGAGATCCAGCACGTCTTCGGTGAGCCCCAGGAGTTGCGAGCCCGCCTGGCTGATATGGCTTACGAAGGCATGGGCCTTGTCAGGCAGCTCCATCTTTTCCAGCAATTGGCTCAGCCCAATGACGGCATTGAGCGGGGTGCGGATCTCGTGACTCATGTGCGCCAGGAAAGCTGTCTTGGCACGACTGGCCGCCTCTGCCTGCAGCGTCCTGTCCCGCAACGCCTGCTCCATTTGCTTGCGCTCGGTGAGATCCGTGATGATGCACAGGATGCCCAGCACCCGACCAGTTGTATCCCGCAGCATGCTGATGCTCAGCAGGCCGGGAAAGCAGCTGCCGTCGGCGCGGACGTAGGTCCTCTCACCCCGTTGGTCGCCCTTTGCCGTGCCGACCTCCAGCATGCAGGCGTCAGCATCCTGTCCGTCGGGTCGCGCGTTGACCGACGCTGCCACCTCATCCTGGTTGGAGATTTCAATAATCGGGCGCCCAAGTGCCTGCGCCTCGGCCATGCGAAACATGGCCTCGGCGGCTGGGTTGAACGAGGTGATATGCCCCTGCAGATCGGTCGTGATGATGGCGCTGGCGGCGCTATTGAGGATTGCGCTCAACGCGGCAACACGCTTTTCCCGAACCCGGGTCTGCGCCTGCGCGCCAAGTTCGCCGCCGTGCCGCAGCGCCTTGTGCATGGCCCTTGCGTCCCGCATCGTGAGCACGGCGCCGGTGACGTGCCCTTGATCGTCGCGGACCGGGGATGCCGAGATCAACACATCCAGCGCAGCACCATGGTGGTCCACACGCTGGGTGGGGAACGGGGGAACATCACGGCCTTGCCTTACCCATTGGCGCAAGCGGCGCGCTTCCTGGGCCTTGCTGGCGGGCACCGTGAGCTGGTCGAGGCAGCGGCCCACCGCCTCGCAGGCACTCCACCCCAGCAGGCGCTGGGCAGCCGGGTTCCAGAAGGTGATGCATCCCTCTTCCGTGCAGCCGACGATGGCGTCCTGCGCACTGGCGGCCATGGCGGCCCAAAAGCCGTGCTCCTGCAGCAGCATGGCGCAGTCTTTTTCTGCGCGCAAAGCGGGGCCCCGCTTGGAGGCGGCCCGGTGTCCGTCGTCAAACACAGCCGGCACCCTCGCCACCGCATCCTCACTGCTGAAAAAGTTCATTGGTCGAAATGAGTTGGCGATCCGGCCTGTGACACGACCGGCGCCTCTTGGTTTCTAGCTCAACAAATTCACCCACAGCGCTGGCGGGTGGTACGGTCCGGGAGTCTGCCGGTCGGTGCCAGTCGTCCCTGGTGTGCATGCCTCGGCTGCGTCAACCGGCGACTGTCAATCATCGGCTTTAAGAAAGTGTATCGGGGGAGCAGATCAAACGTCTTGCTACAAGATGGCGGCATAAAGCGTGAACTTGTTGTTTGTTGACGCTGCGCACGCTCCGGGAGCTTGTCAGGAACCAGCGTGATGTGGCGCAATGCGCTCCGCACTGCGCGGCATCTGCATGCCGTGGGACTGCACGCGTTCGTGCATCACCGAGGCATCAGGCATCGGCTCTACGACAAGAAGCGGGACAAGGCATGAAGCACAGAGATGCAGCTGAGGCCAATTGCGGCTGGCTGGGCCGGTGGATCGAGACGATGGATGAGCTCGCGCGCCTGAAGAAGCAGGTGCATCCCATGGTCGATGCCGTGATCGAGGAACAGCGCGGCCGCCAGATCCGCATCGGCACACGGTGGCTCACCGACTGGGCTTCCTGCAACTACCTGGGCCTGGACTTCGACGAGGACGTGCAGGCATCCATTGGCGAGCTCGTCGGGCGCTGGGGCACCCACCCCTCCTGGTCACGCCTCATCGGCACGCCGCGGCCCTACGTCGACATCGAGGAGCAGCTCACGGAGCTGCTGGGCTGTGAAGACGTGCTGTGCATGCCTACCATCACGCACATCCACATGTCGGTGCTCCCGGTGCTGGCCGGTGACGGCACGATCTTCCTGGACAGCCGCGCGCACAAGACGATCTACGACGGGGCGATGCTGGCAGCCGGGCGCGGTACGCACGTGGTGCGCTTTCGCCACAACGACCCGCAGCACCTGGAACAACTGCTGCGCCAGACCAAGGGCACGGGACCGCGCGTAGTGGCCATGGACGGCATCAACTCCATGACGGGCAATGCCCCGGACCTGGCGGCGTTCTCGTCTCTTGCCAACCGCTACGACGGGTTGCTCTATGTCGACGACGCGCACGGCTTCGGCATCATCGGTGAGCGCGGTGCGCAGGCGCGTTGCCCTTATGGGGCACGGGGGAACAGCGTTTTTCGCCATCAGGGCGTGAGCTACGACAACGCCGTGCTGGTGGGCGGCCTCTCCAAGGCCTATTCCTCGCTGCTGGCGTTCCTGGCGCTGCCCACGCGGCTCAAGGAGGCGCTGAAGGTGCTGGCGCCGCCCTACCTGTACTCGGGTCCCGCACCAGTGGCCTCGTTGGCTACTGTGCTCGCGGGCTTGGAGGTCAACCGCCGCCGCGGCGAGGCGATTCGCGCCGACGTGTGGCGCAAGACCGGCCGGGTGCTGGATGCGCTGCGCGCACTGGACATTCGCACGCCCAACGAGTCGGGCTTTCCTATCATCGAGATTCCTCTGGGACGCCACGAGGACATCGACGCTGCCGGGCACTTCCTGTTCGAGCGTGGCATCTACGTGACCATGGCGGCCTTCCCGCTGGTTCCCAAGGACGAAGTCGGCGTGCGCGTGCAGGTCACGGCTGCCAACACCGACGCGGAGGTGGACCATCTCATCGACGTACTCGGCGAGATGCGGCAGCGCTTCCCGATGCAGATGCCGCGGCAGGTTTTCGGTTCGACCGCTGCCGCCACGGTGCCCGCGATGTCCCCCCAATCTGCCTGCAAGGCCGGCTGACACAGCCAGGGCTTCATCTGCAGTTGCTGGCACGACAGCGGCATCCCGAAACATGTCATTGGTACGAGTCAAGAAGAGCGCCATGATGCGCGGGCGCTTGCGGATCAAGATGCACGCGGCCTGGCTGGCCTGTGCATTGGCCACGGGCGGGGCCATTGCCGACGATGCGGATCCCACGCAGCTGTCGCTGGAGCAGTTGCTCGACCTTGACGTGCAGAGCGCGTCGAAGTTCACCCAGAAGGCGTCGGAGGCGCCCTCGTCCGTCACCGTCATCAGTGCCGGCGACATCCGGCGTTTCGGTTACCGTACGCTGGCCGACATCCTCGACAGCGTGCGCGGCCTCTACGTGCACAACGACCGCAACTACAGCTACCTCGGGGTGCGCGGATTCGGACCGTTGGGGAGCTACAACTCGCGCGTGCTGGTGATGGTCGATGGCGTGCGCCTCAACGACCCCGTCTACAGCCAGGGCAGCATAGGGCGCGAGTTTCCCGTGGACGTCGACATGATCGAGCGCGTGGAGTTCGTGCCCGGGCCCAGCTCTGCCATCTACGGCAGCAACGCCTTCTTTGGCGTGGTCAATGTCATCACCCGCGGCGGGCGTGACCTGGGCCACCTGGAGGCGTCCGCCGAAGGGGGCAGCGAGGGCGCGCGCAAGGGCCGTGTCAGCGTCGGCAAACGCCTGGACAACGGCCTGGACCTGATGGCTTCGGTGACCGGCTACCGTTCCTCGGGAGCAGACCGCTATTTTCCGGAGTTCGCCGCGCTGGGTGGCGGCGACGGCATGGCGCGCGGGCTGGATTGGGAGCGGGCCTCGGACCTGCTTTTCAAGGCAAGCCTAGGAGACTTCACGCTGCAAGCCGTGCATGGCGTACGCAACAAGGGAGTGCCCACGGCAAGCTTCCAGAGCATCTTCGGCGACCCGCGCGAGCGAACGCGCGACTCGCAGTCCTTTGTCGAGTTGCGCTATGAAGCCGACCTGGACCGTGACCAGACCCTGAGCGCCCGGCTGCATCGCGGTCGGTACGACTACCGCGGCGACTACCCGTATGCCGGACTGGTTTCCGGCAGCACGATCGTGAACGTGGACGGCGCAAGTTCCGATTGGTGGGGAAGCGAAGTCAAGCTCGTGAACCGGTCCTTGCGCAATCACCGGCTGGTGTTCGGGGCAGAGCTCCAGCGCAATACGCGCAAGGATCAGGACAACTACGACCTCAGCCCTGCGACGACCTATATCGCCGAACGCCATCGTGCCACGCAATGGGGCGTCTACGCGCAGGACGACTGGACGCTGCATCCGAACCTGAGCCTCAATGCCGGGCTGCGGTACGACCACCACAGCACCTTTGGCAACATCATGAACCCGCGGTTGGGCCTGATATGGGGCATTCAGCCTGCGCTGACGCTCAAGGCGCTCTACGGACGGGCCTACCGCGCGCCCAATGACAGCGAACTCTTTTTCTCCAGCCAGCCACTGGGCTGGAAGAGCAACCCGGCGTTGCAGCCCGAGCGCATCGAGACGCGCGAGCTGGTGGCCGAGTGGCGCCTGGCGAGTCTTACGCGCGCCACGGTCTCCGGCTTCCAGTACCGGATCTCGGACCTCATCACGCTGACGACGGACGCTGGCGACGGGCAGCGCCAGTACCGCAATATCGGCGCTGCTCGCGTCGATGGTGTGCAAGCCGAGGTGGAACAGCTCTGGCGCAGTGGCGCTGCGGTGCGCGCCAGCGTCAGTGTGCAGCACGCCCGTGACCGGGACGGCAACTGGTTGGTGAACTCACCACGCCAGCTCATCAAGCTGGATGCGACTGCCCCGTTGCTAGGCACGCCGCTGCACGCAGGCGTGTCCGTACGCTATGCCAGCTCGCGCCTGGCACGGACCCAAGCCGTGGTGCCCAGCGTCCTGCGTGCCGACCTGACGCTGTCGAGCGAGCAGCTCATTGCGGGTGCCGAGGTCTCGGCCGGCATCTATAACCTTCTTGACCGCCGATACAACGATCCCGTGTCGGATGCCCATGTGCAGGACGCCATCGAACAGGACCGCAGAACGTTCCGCGTCAAGCTCACGGTGCGGTTCTGATGCGGTGCATTGCGATGTGGTTCCCTCGCATGCACGGCGGCTCACGGCGCCTTACCTTTTGGGATCGACGCCGGCCAGCGTGTCGCCGCGCCATCCTGTGCACGTTGCTGAGCTGGGGCTGCATTGCGGCGCCGAACACCAGCGCCCAGGTCGAGAGCAGTGTCAAGGCGGCATTCGTGTTCAATTTCCTTCGCTTCACCGAATGGCCGGCGCAGCGCCTGGCCAGCCCGGACGCCGCCTTGACGCTGTGCGTCTGGGCCGGCAGCGCGCAGTTGGCGGACGCGCTGCGCAACCTGGCTGGCCGAACGGTGGACCGGCACGTGCTGAGCGTCAGCGACATCGACCGCATTGACGATCTCCAGCAATGCCATGCGCTGTTCGTTCCCGAAGCAGCGCAGCGCAAGGTCCCGGCAGGCCTGCTGCGCCGGGCCGAGGCGCAGGACATACTCACCGTGGGAGATGCCGACGGATTCACGGCCAGCGGCGGCATGATCGGTCTGGTACCCGAGGGTGCGCGCTTGCGCTTCGAGCTCAATGAAAAGGCTGTCAAGCGCAGTGCCCTCAAGCTCAGCGCCCAGCTCTACAAGCTCGGTCGCATGGCACAGGAAAGCGCGTCGCCATGAAAGCGCTGCGCCGTCACTTCGACGCTCTCACGCTGCGCCACAAGCTCGGCGCGATCATGGCGCTGGCCCTGGGAGCGGGTTTCGCGCTGGCGCTGAGCGTCGTCGCGGTAAGTGAGTTCATCGAACACAGGCATGAACAGCGCCAGCAGCTCGAGACGCTGGCTGACGTGCTGGGCATCAACAGCACGGGCGCACTGGCCTTCGACGACCGGCAGGCCGCCAACCAGGTGCTTGCGGCGCTGCGTTCCAAGCCCAGCGTGCTGACAGCGCTGCTGCTGACGCCCGACGGACAGGTATTCGCGCAATACCAGGCATTGCCTGGCGGGCCGCAAACGGCCGAGCCTGGGCACTGGCATTGGATGGCGTCCAGGCTTCAGGTCGAGCGCCCCGTCGTCCTGCGCGGCGAGCGGCTGGGCACGCTGCGTATCGAGGCCGACCTGTCCGCGGTGTGGATCACCCTGGCCGCGCAGTTGGCGCGACTGGCAGTACCGCTGGTCGCGGCCTTCGCACTGGTGTACCTGGTGGCCGGGCGGGTGCGCAACGTCATCACGGCACCCATCGAGCGTTTGGCGCGAGCCACCACCACCATCGCCCACAGCAACGACTACTCGGTACGCGTGACGCGCCAGTCTGACGACGAGATCGGTCGCCTGATCGATGGCTTCAACGACATGCTGCACCAGGTACAGGTCCGGGACGATCAGCTGGCTTCGCACCGCCAGGAGCTGGAACAACAGGTGCTCTCGCGCACCGCCGAGCTGGTGGCGGCGCGGGATGCCGCCGAGGCCGCCAGCCGTGCCAAGTCCCAGTTCCTGGCCAACATGAGCCACGAGATCCGCACGCCCTTGAACGGTGTGCTGGGCGCGTCGGAACTGCTGCTGCTCGGCACCCTGGATGCTCGCCAGCGCCACTTCGCCCAGACCATCCGCAGCTCCGGCACGGCGCTCCTGGACGTCATCAGCGATATCCTGGACTTCTCCAAGATCGAAGCCGGCCGCCTCGAGCTTGACCGCGTGGAGTTCTCGCCCGTTGACCTGGTGGAGGACTGTGCCGTCATGCTCGCCGAGCGTGCCCAGGCCAAGGGGTTGGCACTGATCGTCGACGTGGACGACACGCTGCCGGCACGAATGCACGGCGACGTGGTGCGGCTGCGTCAGATGCTGCTGAACCTGGTTGGCAACGCCGTGAAGTTCACGGCGGAGGGCCAGGTGGTGGTGCGTGCCAGGATGGCCGGCACGCCTGCGAGCGTGCTGCGTGTGGAGGTCAGCGACACCGGCATCGGCTTGACGCAGGAGCAGCAGCAACGGTTGTTCCAGCCATTCGTGCAAGCCGATGGCACCACCACTCGACGCTACGGCGGCACGGGTCTGGGCCTGGCAATCACGCGGCAGCTTGCGGAAATGATGGACGGTGCGGTCGGCGTGCGCAGCCAGCCTGACGAGGGTTCGATGTTCTGGTTCGAGGTGCGGCTCGATACCGTACCGCCGGAGCAACGGGCATACCAAAGTTCCTGTGAGGGGCCGGCATGGCGGGGTCTGCGCGTGCTGGTCGCAGAAAGCAATGCCACGCAGCGCGGCGTTCTCCAACGGCACCTGGGCAGCGCCGGGATGGACGTCTGCGGCGCGGCGGAGGGGCCCGATGCGTTGCATCGCCTGCGCACGGCCGCTGCCGCCGGGCTGCCCTTCGACCTGGTGTTGCTGGAGCGGCAACTGCCGCGCCTGGATGGCATGGAGCTGGCGCGGCTCATCGGCGCTGACCCGGTGCTGCGCGGCACACGGATGATGCTTCTCACCACCCTCGCTCACGACAGCGCTGCCGCAGCCGAGCAGGCGCGCGTCGCAGGCTTCGCTGCCTGCCTGAACAAGCCACTGCGCCGAGCGGAATTGCTGAAACTCGTTGGAACGGTGGCAGGCGGTACGGTTCATGCGATGCCGGGCGCGAGTGAAGCTCAAAATGAGCCGCTGCCGACATTCGACTCGCGCGTGCTGGTGGTCGAGGACCAGCCTGTCAACAGCATGCTGGCGGTGGCGATGCTCGAGGCCTTCGGTTGCCAGGCGGACGTGGCGAGCGATGGGCGCGCTGGCGTCGAAGCCGTCCTGGCCGGCCGGTATGACCTGGTGCTCATGGACTGTCATATGCCGGAGATGGACGGCTTCGAGGCCACCCAGGCCATTCGCAGTCACGAGGCCACACTGGGAGCGACGCGGGTGCCCATTGCGGCGCTGACGGCCAATGCGGTGGCCGGGGACCACGAGCGTTGCCTGGCGGCAGGCATGGACGACTACCTCAGCAAGCCCTTCACGCGTGCTCAACTGGCCCAGTTGCTGCTGCGCTGGGTCACACCAGTCCGCAGCTTCTCGCCGACCTCCACGGCGGCCGGCGCACAACGGCCAGGCAGTTCCTGGAAAGCGGCCGGAGAAGACAGAGTTGGTAGACATACCGGCCTACATTGAAAGCGCAGCGGATTGTCACGGCACTCCGAGTGCACCGCGATCTGCTTGTGGGTCGCAACAAGACCAAAATACCTCACCTCCTGTCATCTGGTAGATGCTGATGCATCCAACCTCACATGAGCGCGACTGTCTTGACGCAGTGTACGGACACACCGTTTTGCGCCGGCATGGACTCCGCCGCCACTGTCAGTGCGCCTGCCGAACGCGCCTTGCCATTTCAGCCGCCACATCGCGCAATGCGCGGCTCACGACGTCGAGGCTGGCCAGCCTCAACCAAAAGTCAACGGCCGGAGTCGCAGCCGCGCTGGCGGCGCTCAGCGCGTCAGGCTCGAAGGGGCCATAGTCACAGGCGCCTCCCATGAGCACATCGGGCCGCCAGCGCATGGGCAGCATGTCGTAGACCGGCGCCAGCGAGAAGCGTCCCTTGGCGAGATCCTGCGGCTGCACGATCAGGCCAAGATTGCCGGAGTGCATGTCGGTATTGCCGATGAGGCGGCCGAACTGCAGCAATGCCGCAGCGCGTGCGGCGTCCACCTCCGACAGACGCCTCTGACGCGCAAGCGCCTCACAGCTAGCGGCCCAATGCGTGTAGGAGCCGGCGACGAAGGCGTTGTGGGCTGCGCCCACTGGCAGCACATGGCGCCTGCCGCGTTCACCCACGCGATCGAAGCGATCGCTCAGCAAGTAGGTACGAGCGGCGCTTTGCACCACGGATGTGCTGGCCACCGGGACGCCGTGCTCAGCCAGCACGCCGCTGGCCAGGCTCTCCGCGTGCAGCAGGTCGCTCCAACGCTCGCCAAAGGGCGTCCCGCGCGGTGGTGTGAATTTCACGAGCACGTGGCGGCCGTCTTCCATGAGAGCCAGGAACTTGGGCTGCTCACCACCGGCCGACGAGCCCGCAGGCAGCGTGCGAGCCACATCCAGCGCCAGTGCGTCCAGCGCCGCGGGCAGTCGGCGCGTGTCCACGGGCAACGGGACGTGCCTCTGAGCGGCCACCGGCTCACCCAAGGTCAGCGCACCTGGCGCGTCATGGAGATGCAGCGCCGCAAACAGCACCGTCTCGACGTTCCAGCGCTGGGGGTCGGCGTCCACGCCGTGAAGAGCCAGGCGCTGCGCCAGCAGCCGCCCCAGAAAGCCCTGGGCCTGCAGCGGCGCGAGGTACCAGGGCAGCACACCGGTCGTGATGCTTTCCACCCGGTCGGTGTCCACGTGGACAACATCGTGAGCAAGCAGGGACAGCGTGCCGATGCGCGTGGTAAGTCCCTCCTCCGACGTCCAGAACAGCGGCTGCTGTGCTGACAGTCCGTGAATGGATTTTGGTAGCCCGTAGCGGGTGGCACGCGCCCTTCCCAGAGCCAGTACCTGGCCGGAAAGGTCACTCAAGAGCCGTGATACGGTTGGTTGGCTCTTCCGAGTGGCTTCCTGCAGCTCGCGCGAAGTCGCAATACCTCGGGATGCCAGTATCCCAAGGATCTGCTGATGGTCCTTACCAACAAGCGGCATCCTGAATGAATCGTTTATGAATAGATTTATTGATTTTATAGGCGCTTTTTCAAGAGCCTTCTGGACCCGGATAAATGGTAGAGCCGGTGGTCCAGCAGCACGCCTCGGACGCTGACGGCCAGGCTTTCCATCTCGTTGAAGTCCGTCAGCCCCAGGCGGCCGAGCTCGTTCACCTGGCGGAAGACGTCGTCGCGATCATCGCCGTGCTGGGCGTGCCAGGTGCGGCTGCGCCGCTCCAACGTGCGCCAGGCGATGTGCGCGAGATCCGGGTGGCGGCGCATCAGCTCTTCGAGCACCGCCACCGGCCGCACGCTGGATGCGGCCTTGAGCAGCGGCACCACCTCGCTGTTGAAGACCTCGGCCAGCGGGTATGGTTGGCGCCTCTCCTGAGATGCCTGCTTATGGGACGGCAGCTGCGGATCCTTCGCAATGCGGTAGGCCGTGGCTACGCTGATCCCGGCGCGCGGTCGCCGCGGGCAGCTTTTAGGCCAGTCTGAGCTTCATGTAAAGCCTCATCTGGTAGTCGTGGACGTGAGGTCCGGCCACGGGCGAGCTCTCAGGACGACGACATTCCCGCCTCATACCGAACCCACCGCGACCACCGGTAAGACCGACGGGAGGCCTCGCGACCCTTCCCATCCAGGCTGACGCACCGCTCGGCGTCGTAGAGCTTGGGGACCTAGTCGGCATTGGTTGCGCGGTCCATGGCGTGGAGCAAAGCCACGCGGTACACCCGCCACCCCATTTGCTCAGTCCAGCCCTCCCCAATGCGCAAAGGGCTACGCGGTGCCGGCACAGCAGCAGTCTTCGCACAGTCCGAGCTGCGCCAGCTTGCGGTAGGTAGCCAGCCGTGCGGCCAGGAAAGCCTCCTCCGCAGCTGGCAACCGATGTTCCAGCAACCGACGCTCGAGCGCATTCAGTGCATCTCTGGGAATGCACGGCAGCCTGGCGCGCGCATGGGCGTCAAAAGGTTCGAGACGAGTGTTCTTCAACTCGGGTTCTTGCATGGCCTGTACGGTGCAGCAGTTGAGCCCGTAGCAGCACAGCACGGGCACGGCCCCATCGGCGCAGTCGCCGAAGAAGCTGGTGGAGTGGTTCGAGTGAGAACCTGGCATCCCCGAAGGCTGGAGACTTCGTTGGCTCCGCGAGAGGGACCCGGCTGACCACGCGCAGACCTCGCGTATGCCGGCTGGATGTGAATCATCACTTTTATTGCGGCACGAATCTATCGGGAGTTGCCAGATGTGGTCGTACCTCCTGGCCTCCGCAGCACGTGCTCGACCATGCCTGGTGTAGCTTGCCCACAGCCACGCACCACGTGATGCTGCTGTAGTACCCCGTCGCCACCTTGTCATGGGCGGCTTCCAGATCAGACGGATTGCCGCTTTCTACCGGCTGTGCAACGTGCCGGCAGTCCGCCGACCGCCGTCGGTGCAGGACACCGCCGTGCGAGCAGTCGCTGGAACCGCTGCAATCCCGTTGACCGTAGGCGCATACGCCAGGTGTGCGGCTTGCAGCGCAGCGGCTGGGCTGAGGATTGGAGATTGCGGCTTTCAGTGGACACACGCCCCAATCGCGGTCGGGGTCGGGGTCGGGGTCGGGGTCGGGGTCGGGGTCGGGGTCGGGGTCGGGGTCGGGGTCGGGGTCGGGGTCGGGGTCGGGCACCAGCGTGACGATGCAGACCGCCGCACAGGCCGTCACGGTGGAGACCCTACCTTCACCAGCCATTGAGTGGCGAGCGTGACTGCACCATCGGCGTCGACCGCGGTGCCGTCGGCGCCCACCTTTTGCCACAACGTCGGGTCGATGCCAAAGGGATGGCCGCCGACCATGACAGTTACTGGCGCGCAGCGTGAATCGGCGCGGATCTCCTCGATCAGCTCCTGGACCGCATGGACGTGATAGCCCATCGCCGCGGAGATGGCCAGAACGTCGGGTAAACGCTTGGCCACCGTTTGCACGACGCCGGCGTGCGGCGTGCTCGCGCCGCAGAAATAGGTGTCCCAGCCGGCCATGTCGAAGAAGTCCGCGATCATGCGTGCGCCAAGAGCATGCTGCTCTTCGCTGACACAGGCGACCACGACGCTGTGCCCGCAAGGTTTGGCAACTGCAGCTCGGGCCAGCAGCTGCGACATCGCCATCTCGGTAGCTGCGCTGCAGAAATGCTCCTGCGCCACGTTGATCTCGTTCATCTGCCACAGCCGCCCGATTTCACGCAGTGCTCTCTGGAAAACCTGCAGGTACAGCTCGCGGACCGGTTCGCCGCGCTCAGCCGCATCCAACACCAGCCGAGCCGCCGCGCCTCGACAGCCGCCCAGCAGCAGCTGCACGTATTCGTGCGCCAGCGAAAACAACCGCTGGGCTGGATCGAGTAGACATTCGGCCGTGCTCGGCATGGCCGGCAACCGCGCAAGCGCACCTTCGATCATCGTGACCGCGGCGGCGGCAACCGGCGGCGGCATCTGTTCGCGAACGGCTTCGGCCATGCAAACGAAGTGATGGTCGAGGTCCCCGCTGCGCAAACCACGTTGCTCCAGCAGCACCTTGAGCCAGCCGATGTAATCGTTGAACAGCGCCTGGCTGTTGACGTCAATCGCGTCGGCCAAGTGCAAGAAATGATGGACCGCGTTCTGGCGCGACTTGATACGGCCTACTGGGCCATAGCGCACGCTCAGTCTGGGGTTGCGGCCGAACTCGCACGCCACGGCCGCGTCGGCGAGCGCGTGGACGCGGTCGCGCAACTGGTGGCCGGCCGACAGGACAAGTGCTTCGCTCATCGCAAGCTCGCAGAAGCTGCCGTCAACTTAGTGGCTGCCCGCAGGCAGGTCAAGAGCGTGCCGGGCAGCGGCGACTTGTCGGGTGCGAATCAGAAGCAGCCGATCAGCTGCCGGGCCGTCTGACCTAATCCCAGCGGGCTTACATGCACTTCAAAACTGGCCGCGAGTCCGGGGACAACGTCATCCGCGATCTCGGCTTCGATGGTATCGGTACGCCGCCCTGTCATCAGCCGCTCGGTGCCGTCGGCGTGCGTCAGACTCAGCACGTGCCCGATCTGGTGGGCCAGCGTCCATTCGCTGGCCCGCGACGACGCGATGATGCTTGCGAGATGCAGAGCACATTCCACACGACGTCTGTGCGCCGCCTACGTCACAAGCTCTTGTATGGAGAGGTTTCACTCAGCTTGATGGGCTTGAATGGGTAAAAACCCTACGTAGGGTAAACCCTGACTTCTCCCCCTATAGTTGTTGCACCGCAGCATGAGGTTGCGAGTTATGGGAGTGTTTTCTCCCGTCCTTGTAGGGAGCTATCACCATGAATCTGGCATATGACACCGTCGTCCAACGTACTCCCGCCGCCCCAGCATCTGGCCGTGCAGTTGGCCGAGCACTGAGCCGGTCGCTGCGCGCTGTTTGGACGGTCCTGGAAAGCCTGGGCCGCGCACGCGCGCGTCGCGAGATGTTGCAGCTGGCTCGTGATGTGCAAGCCAGCCGCCCCGAGCTGGCGGCACAACTGCGCCGTACTGCCGCGCAGAACTGGCTCTGACTGAGTACCGCGGGAACTTCCGCGGTGAAATACGAAGTTGCGCTGGCACGCCTCGCTACTCGACGGCTGCTACCAGCGGGGTGCTGTCGACCTGCGGCGCGATAGCTGTCGTCATGCGGCTTTACGTGACGACCACAGCACGAGCAGTGTCCCGAATGGCGAACTGCGCGGGCTCCAGGCTCAGCGTGCCCAGCTTGTTGGCAGCGGTCAAAGAGCGCGTTAATGGGATGGGCAGCTCGGCCCCTTGCAGCGACGTACGCTGCGGACTGCACTCCCACCCTGTGGAGGCCATCATGGGCGACGTCTCGCTGATCGGTATCGACCCGGGCGAGCACAGTTTCCACCTGCACGCGCAGGACGGCTCGGGGCGCATGGTGTT
Source organism: Azohydromonas lata (assembly GCF_034427735.1). Classification (NCBI taxonomy): domain Bacteria; kingdom Pseudomonadati; phylum Pseudomonadota; class Betaproteobacteria; order Burkholderiales; family Sphaerotilaceae; genus Azohydromonas; species Azohydromonas lata. Next base: position 19,721 of record NZ_JAXOJX010000001.1, on the reverse strand, counting down.
TCGCAAGAAGCTGACCCGCAGCCCGCTGCTGACGCAGCTCGGCACTTTCCAGGCACGCACCCTCGCGATGGAGTCGTGTGCCGGTGCCCATTGGCTTGCGCGCCGCCTGGCGGCCATGGGCCACCAGCCCAAGCTTATCCCGCCCCAGTTTGTGAAGCCCTTCGTGGAGGGCAACAAGAGCGACTTCGCTGACGCGGAGGCAATCTGTGAGGCCGCCGTGCGGCCAAACATGCATTTCGCCGCGCCGCGCACCGAAGCGCAGCAGGCCCTTTCGGTGCTGCACCGGGTGCGTGAGGCACTGGTAGGGGACCGCAATCGTCGATGTCCTGCTGCGACTGCAGGCTCACCACAAGTACCTCGACGGCCAGATCGCCGACGTAGACCGCGAGATCAACCGCCAGCTCAAGGCCGACGAGCGCAGCAGTCGGCTGCTGGAGATACCGGGCATTGGCCCGATCACGGCCAGCGCGCTCTCCATCGAGCTCGGTGACCCGCACCGGTTCAAGAGTGTTCGCCAATTCGCCGCGTCGCTGGGCCTTGTACCCGGGCAGTACAGCACCGGAGACAAGCCGAAACTCCTGGGCATCAGCAAGCAAGGCGACAAGAAGTTGCGCTCGCTTCTCGTGCCGGGTGCACGGAGCATCATGAAGCACATCGAGCAGCGAACCGACGTCACTGGGCGCTGGGTCTGCGCCATGCTCGCGCGCCGGCATTCCAACGTGGTGGCCTGCGCCCTGGCTAACAAGCGCTTAGGCGCCGCCCGGGACGCCCAGGGTCAACGTTACGCGAAACGTACTGCCTTGACCGGGGATGCTGTCGAACTCTACCTGTCCGTCCATCAGCGTCACCAGCCGACGCACAATGGGCAAACCGAGGCCTGACCCGCCGAAGTGCCGTGTGAGAGAGCTGTCGGCCTGTGTGAAGGCCTCGAAAATCAGCCTCCTGGCCTCGGGCGCGATGCCGACTCCGGTGTCGGCGACGTCGAAGCGCAGTTTTACTTGTGCCTGGGTGCGATGCAGTACCTTTGCGCACACTGTGACAGTGCCGGCCGGCGTGAACTTCACGGCATTGCCGGCCAAGTTGACGAGCACCTGCCTGAGCCGCAGCGGATCACCGACCACGTACGAGGGCAGCCCTGGGTCGCTTTGCAGCAGCAGCGCAAGGCCCTTGGCGTCGGCCTCGGGCTGCACCAGCGTGCGTACCACGTCGAGCAGCGCAGCGAGTTCGAAACGGATGTCTTGCAGCCGCATGTCACCGCCCTCGATGCACGCAAGATCGAGCAGATCGTCGGTGAGCCGCAGCAACTGCTTGCCCGCCTGCTGGATGTGCCGCAGGTACTCAGGTACCTTGCCGGGCAGTTGCATGCGCGACAGCAAGTCGCTCAGTCCTATCACGGCGTTCAGCGGCGTGCGGAACTCGTGGCTCATGTTGGCCGGGGTCGGCGTACTTTCCGGGGAATTTGGTGCGCTTTGCGTGAAAAAATCTTTGCGTATCAAGCACTTGCAAAATACTGTATACAACGCTGCCGTGTGCACAGGCGCAAGAATGGTGCGCTTCGACGGTGCCGCGCGCAGCGCCGTTCAGCTCTGTGGGGTACTGAAAGCCGCTGCCATCTCGCGGGCGCGCTTGGTGTCGTCACCGTGCAGGTAGGTCGAGGTGGTGGAGATCGAGGCGTGGCGCAGGTTGTCCCTGACAGTGGTGAGATCGGCGCCAAGTTCGAGAGCGGCCGAGGCATGTGTGTGCCTTGTCCAGTGCGGGCTGGCACGGCGCAGCTTCTCGGCCAACTGCGGGTTGTCGCCTTCGATAACGCCGGCAGCGGTGGCGAAGAAGCGCCGCATCAGCGCCCATAGGCGCGCCGTCGTGATGCCGTTGGCCTCATCGGCCAGATTTCCCACCAATGGCGTTTCGGGCGCCCAGCGCGTCGGCGTCACCGGCAGCCGCCGCTGCACCAGGTAGCGCTCCAGCGCGGTAAGGGCCAACGGCGGCAGGGCCACCTTGCCGGTCTTGGCGCCCTTGCCCACAAGGTGCAGCCACGATTCCTGACGAGCGTCGGTCTCGATGGCCCCCAGCGTGGCGCCTACCAGCTCGCTGGCACGCAGACCTGTGGCATAGGCAAAGTCCAGCACGAAGCGCAGCCGCTGCGCCGCCGGGGCGCTCCAGCCATACGACCATTCCAGGCCGTCGGCAATGACGCGCAGCAGCCGCCACTCAGGCAGAGAGAAGCCCCGGCCGGCGTCCAGCGGTGCCGTCGATGAAGCACCGCGCACCTTCATGCCGGCAAACGGGTTGGCCAGCACGTAGCGCTGCTCGACCAGCCAGCGAAACAGCGCTCCCAGCACCGACACCGTGTACTTGATGGAGCGCGCCGACAGCGCTCCGGCAAAGGGCCGCCACTCCGGCGAATGCCGTGGCCGCGGCGGACCGATCCAGCGCGCAGCAGGCGCGGGCCGGCGCAGGAAGGCGCGGTAGGCGGTGGCGTCTTCGGTGGCCAGCGAGGACAGCGCCTTGCCGCGCTCTAGCACCGCCCACAGAATCAGCCGCTCGGCTTCCTTCCTGTAGGCCCGACGCGTGGCCTCCGACTCGTGGCGCTCCAGCCAGGCCTGCACGGCGGCGTAGTCGTCGCGGGCGTCGAGCGCGCAGCTCTCGCGCGGGGCACGGAAGCGCCCCTGCGAGCCGTCGAGCTCCTGCGGCAGCGCGATGCGCTCCCAGGGCCGCACGTCCAGAGCTGGCGCCGCCACCAGCGCGCGGGCGCGCTCGGTGAGCTCGGGGTGCGCAGCGAAGAAGCTTTCCACTTGGCGCGCGCCGGTGGCGCCCAGTCCCGGGACGGCCGTCCACCAGCGCCGGCGGCGCGGCACGCGCAGTGTCAGCGCCGCCAGCGTGTCGATGCCCGCAGCCTGCAGCGCGGCGGCGATGCGCGCGGGCAGCCACCGCTCCACCCGGTCGCCGATGAGCGGCTGCGGCTTCGGCAATGCGCGCAGCGTCTCGATGGCCTGCGCCACGGCGCGGGCGTGGGCCGTGTCGCCCCGGTGCTCCACGGTGAAGGTCTCGGCCAGATCCGGCCGCTGGCGCGAGCGCGCCAGGCGCTGCAGCCAGCGCCGTATGCCGCCGAGCACGCTGCGCGCCGATGCGCCGTCAAGCAGGGCATGCGGCAGGTACTGCTCGACTGCGGCGCGTGCCGACAGGCCTTCATGCCAGGCGCGCAGCGCCGCCAGCGCGGCGGCGTCGGGCAGCTCATGGCCTGCAGCCGAGGTCTCGTGTGTTTTGCCGCGTGCGTGTTTGCTCATCTAGGCATGCTATAGCGATAAGAAAAGTTATCTCGATAGCAACGCTGATGCGACAGGTCGGTAGGCCAAGCACGGACTGGTGCAATGGTGCCCGCTGCACCGTCATGCGAGATGGCGTCTGGCGTGCTCGGTGGAAGCCATGGCTGGAATGCCGCAGCCGTCGACCGCCTTGCATAGACCGTAACCGCTCGCTATGACACCCCTGCCTATTGTTGAACTGAGGTTAAAGATGCTTTGAATTTCAAGGCGATCACGGCAGGCCTCTGATTCCTACAGTTCGTCTCCATCACTACGACGGAGACAGGGATGACCACCGCAATCACCCGCAGGCACATCATCCAGGGCTGCAGCGCCGCAGCCCTTGGCCTCTTCATCAGTGCTGCATCGGCGCAGACATGGCCGAGCAAGCCCGTGACGCTGGTCGTGCCGTTCCCTCCGGGCGGCACCACGGACGTGATTGCCCGGGCGCTGGCCGAGCGGTTGACGCAGGCCCTGGGCCAGACCGTCATCGTGGAAAGTAAGCCCGGCGCGGGCGCCACGCTGGGCGCCGATATGGTGGCCAAGTCCAAGCCCGACGGCCACACGCTGCTCATGGGCGCGGTGCACCATACCATCGCTGGCAGCATCTACAAGAAGCTGCCCTACGACTTCCAGAAGGACTTCGCGCCCATCTCCACGGTCGCGCTGGTGCCCAACGTGCTGGTGATCAACGCCGCCACGCCGGCCAAGAACGTGCAGGAGTTCGTCGCCCTGGCCAAGAGCAAGCCGGGCATGACCTTCGGCTCCAATGGCAACGGCACGGCGCAGCACCTCATCGGCACGCAGTTCCAGAACCTCACCGGCGTGGAGCTGGTGCACGTGCCCTACAAGGGCAGCGGCCCGCTGACCACGGACCTGCTGGGCGGCCAGATCAACCTGTCCTTTGACACCGTGACGCCGGTGCTGCAGCACATCAAGAGCGGCAAGCTGCGCGCCCTGGCGGTGACCACCGCCAAGCGCTCCAGCGCGCTGCCCGACGTGCCGACGCTCGACGAGGCCGGGCTCAAGGGCTTCAACATCGGCACCTGGTTCGGCGTGCTGGCGCCCGCGGCCACGCCCAAGGACATCACGGCGCGGCTGAACACCGAGATCGTCAAGGCGCTGCAGACGCCTGAGCTGCGCAAGCGCATGGACGAGATCGGCGCTGAGCCCATCGGCAACAGCCAGGAGGCGATGGCCCAGCAGATCAAGGACGAGACGGCCAAGTTCGCCAAGCTCGTCAAGGACGCCAAGGTCGTCATCGAGTAATTCCCCGACACCGGCCGCCCTGCCTGGCGCCTCCAGCCGGGCAAGGTACGGCGGTGAAGAACCCATTGCACGACGCCTCATGCGCTGGCGCTGCGCGTCGTGACCCATCCAAGGAGCATTTCATGGTGAACATCGAAGACCGGGACACCGCGGTCGCCAGCCTCAAGGACGTGATGTGGAAGTTCACGTCCTACATCGGCAAGCGGCTGCCTACCGACGTGACCAACAAGCTGGCCGACCTGCGTGAGCAAGAAACCCACCCGCTGGCCAAGGCCGTGTACCAGTCGATGAAGGAAAACCAGGAAGCCGCCGACAAGCTCGATCGGCCGAGCTGCCAGGACACTGGCGTCATCCAGTACTTCATCAACGCTGGCGCACGCTTTCCGCTGCTGGGCGAGCTGGAGGAGATCCTGAACTTCGCCACGCTGGAGGCCACCCGCAAGGGCCCGCTGCGCCACAACGCGGTTGAAACCTTCGACGAGAAGAACACCGGCACCAACACCGGCTCCAAGATTCCCTGGCTGGACTGGGAGATCGACCCGCAGGGCGACAGCGCCGTCATCGACGTGTACATGGCCGGTGGCGGCTGCACGCTGCCCGGTGCGGCCAAGGTGCTGATGCCCGGTGAGGGCTACGAGGGCGTGGCCGAGTTCGTGTTCGACGTCATCACCTCGCGCGGCGTCAATGCCTGCCCGCCGATGCTCGTGGGCGTGGGTGTGTCCACCTCGGCGGAGACGGCGGCGCGCCTGTCCAAGAAGGCCATCCTGCGCCCGTTGGACTCGTGCCACCCCAACCCCAACGCCGCCAAGATGGAGAAGCTGCTGGAGGAAGGCCTCAACGAGGTGGGCCTGGGACCGCAGGGCCTCACCGGCAACGCCAGCGTCATGGGCGTGAACATCGAGTCCTCGGCGCGCCACCCCTCCACCATCGGCGTGGCCGTGTCCACCGGCTGCTGGGCGCACCGTCGCGGGCGCATCAAGATCAACGCTGACCTGTCCTACGAAATCATCTCGCACCAAGGAGTCGTGCTGTGAGCGGCCAAATCAAGATCCTGACCACGCCCATCAAGGACGAAGACCTGGAAGCCCTGAACGTGGGCGACGTGGTGTACCTCACGGGTACGCTCGTTACCTGCCGCGACGTGGCGCACCGCCGCCTGATCGAGCTCGGCCGCGAGCTGCCGGTGGACCTCAAGGGCGGCGCCATCTTCCACGCCGGCCCGATCGTCAAGCAGAAGGATGATGGCAGCTACGAGATGGTCTCCATCGGACCGACCACCAGCATGCGCATGGAGAAGTTCGAGAAGGAGTTCATCCAGCGCACCGGCGTGAAGCTGGTGGTGGGCAAGGGCGGCATGGGTGCCGAGACCGCCGCGGGCTGCGTGGAGAACAAGGCCGTGCATGCCATCTTCCCCGGCGGCTGCGCGGTACTGGCCGCCACCAAGGTCGAGAAGATCGAGGACGCGCAGTGGAAGGACCTGGGCATGCCCGAGACGCTGTGGGTGAACCGGGTCAAGGAGTTCGGGCCGCTGATCATCTCCATCGACACCAAGGGGCGCAACCTCATCGACGAGAACAAGGCGCGCTTCAACGAGAAGAAGAAGCCGATCCTCAAGCGCATCAACGAGGAAGTGCGCTTCATCAAGTAACCGGCCTTGGCTGGATCGGGCGTGCCACCGCGCGCCTGCTCCAGCACAGACTCCAGCAGCCCGCCGAGGCTGCCCAAGACGAGCGCCCTTTCCCGGGCGCTCTTTCCTTTGGGACGCCGCATGGCATCCGCCTACCCACACCGGCTGCGGCATGACACGGCTTTGGTGCTTTCAGGCCTCGGCAAGGCCGGTCCCAAGGCATGCGGCCAAGGTCCGTTGGCCGGCTCAACCGTGCCAAACCCCTCTGGCCGCCACTTGGCGTGCCACGCCGATCGTTTTCCATGAACATGCTCCGCAATCTCTCCATCGGTACCCGGCTGGCCCTGAGCTTCGCCGGCGTGCTGCTGCTCATCGCGTTCCTCGTTGTCACGGGATGGACCGCACTGTCGTCTGCACAGGCGAACGTCGGCGAATTGATTGGGCTGCAGGCCGAGCGCCTGCGGCTGGCCGCTGAATGGCATGAGAACGTCCTTGTCAGCTCGCGGCGCGCGTTGGTCATCGTCGCCAGCAGCGACAAGACGCTTTTCTCGCGCTTCGAGCAGGAAATGAAGCAGACCGCGGCGCGTACGCCGCAGATCCAGAAGCGCTTTGCCGAAATCGAGACGACATCCGAAGGAAGCGTCCTCCAGGAGAAGCTGGCCCAGGCGCGCATGCCTTACCTGGCACAGCGCGACCAGTTGCTCGCAGCAGGCAGGGACGGAAACCCGGCAGCGCAGGAAAGCGACATCACCCAGTTCAAGACCGTGACGGCCACCTACATCGCAGCGATCACCGCGCTCTTTGAGTACGAGCAGGCGCGCAGCGAGGCCATGGGCAAGGAAGTCGCCATGGCGCTGGAGTCCACGCGAATGAACCTCATGGCCACCGGGTTGGGTTGTGCCTTGTTGGCCGTGGTCCTGGGCTGGACGCTGGCGCGCAGCATCGTGCAGCCGCTGTCGGTGGTGCAGCGCTGTGCCGAGCGCATTGCCGATGGCGACCTCGGCGCAGCGGTCCCTCAAGGTGGGCGCGACGAGGTCGGCCGGCTGCTCGCCGCGGTTGCTGCAATGCAGGAGGCGCTGCGACGCCTGGTGGGCCAGATCGGCGGTTGCGTGCAAAGCATTGGCCACGCCAGCTCGGAGGTCGCCGCAGGCAACCAGGAGCTGAGCCAGCGAACGGAACAAGCGGCGGCCAACCTGCAGCAGACGGCCAGCGCGGTCGAGCAGATCGCCGGCACCATGCGCCACAGCGCCGCTGCCGCTGAACAGGCCAACCGGCTGGCGCGCACGGCTTGCGAGACAGTGGGCCAGGGCGGCCAGACCATGCTGCGCGTGGTGGGCACCATGGAGATGCTCAGCCAGAGCTCACAGCGCATTGGCGACATCGTGGGTGTCATTGATGGCATCGCGTTCCAGACCAACATCCTCGCCCTCAACGCCGCGGTGGAAGCCGCGCGCGCCGGCGAGCATGGCCGCGGCTTCGCCGTGGTGGCCAGCGAGGTGCGCGCCCTGGCTCAGCGCAGCGCCACGGCGGCCAGGCAGATCAAGACGCTGATCGACGAGAGCGTGGAGCGCGTAGCCGTTGGTGCGCACGAGGCGCAAGTTGCAGGACAGACGGTGGAGGGCGTGGTGGCCAGCGTGAGCCGCGTCAGCGAGATCGTGGCCGAGATCACGCAGGCGGCTGTCCAACAGTCGAAGGGCATTTTCGAGATCAGCAGCGCAGTGGCTCACCTCGATCACGCGACGCAGCAGAATGCCGCGCTGGTCGAGGAATCGGCGGCTGCGGCCGCAAGCCTGCACGAGCAGGCAGGCACCCTGTCCAGGGCTGTGCAGCAATTCCGGCTGTGAGAACTGGGCGCTCTTTGCCGAGGCTCAGCGGCACAGGACCAAACGGCTCGCTCTGGAAGCCGTTCCTTGTCGCTGCCACGACCGGCCTGCGTTTGACGGGCAGAGCCTGAGTCAGGCAGGCCCTGCGCGCCGGTTGGTGAATCGGCGCTCCCGGCCGAATGCCGCCATAGTTTCAAGCGGCGGCGCGAGTCCGAGGCCGGCAGGCAGCCAGGCAGCAACAAGCCCGCTTGCGCAGGCTTGATGGATCAGCTAACCGGCAGGGCAAACCGCCGCATCATGGTGCACGTCGGAACGCCGCGCGCCCGGCGAAGCTGGCAGCTGAGCCGAGTTCGGCTTCGATGAGCAGCAGCCGGTTGTACTTGGCGATTCGGTCCGAGCGGCTGAGCGACCCGGTCTTAATTTGCGTGGCCGCGGTACAGACGCTCAGGTCCGCGATGGTCGTGTCTTCGGTCTCGCCGGAGCGGTGCGACACCACCGCCGTGTAGCCAGCCCGGTCGGCCAGGTCGATGGCGGCCAGCGTCTCGGTGAGCGTGCCGATCTGGTTTGGCTTGATGAGGATCGAGTTGGCAACGCCTTGCTCGATACCCTGCTGCAGGATCTCGGTGTTGGTGACGAAGAGATCGTCGCCCACCAGTTGCACCTTGGCTCCGAGCCGCTCGGTGAGCAGCTTCCAGCCCGCCCAGTCGTCCTCGGCCATGCCGTCCTCGATGCTGACGATCGGATAGTCGCGCGTCCAGCGTGCCAGGTAATCGACAAACTGCTCCGGATAGAAGTCGCGGCGCTCGGAGGCCAGCTCGTAGACGCCGTTGCTGTAGAACTCCGAGCTGGCCACATCGAGCGCCAGCGCGACCTCGTCGCCGGCACGCAAGCCCGCCTGCCCGATGGCCGAGAGGATGACCTCAATGGCCGCCTCGTTGGACGGCAGGTCGGGCGCGAAGCCGCCCTCGTCGCCCACCGCGGTGGAGAAGCCCCGGGCCTTGAGCAGGCTCTTGAGTGCGTGGAATACCTCCACGCCCCAGCGCAGCGCCTCGGAAAAACTCGGCGCGCCCACCGGCACGATCATGAACTCCTGCATGTCCACGCTGTTGTCGGCGTGGGCGCCGCCGTTGATGATGTTCATCATCGGCATGGGCAGCCGGGGCTCACGCTCGCGGCCCAGGTGGCGGTACAGCGGCTGCGCAGCGCAGGCCGCAGCCGCCCTGGCCGCAGCCAGCGAGACGGCCAGGATGGCGTTGGCGCCCAGGCGCGACTTGGTCGGCGTACCGTCGAGCTCGATCATCAGGCGGTCCAGTGCCGCCTGGTCGCCCACGGGCTGGCCTGCCAGCGCGCGGGCAAGCTCGCCGTTGACGTGCGCGACGGCCTTCAGAACGCCCTTGCCGAGGTAGCGCCGGGCGTCGCCATCGCGCAGCTCCAGCGCCTCGCGTGCGCCGGTGGAAGCACCGGACGGGGCCGCCGCGAAGCCGCGGGCACCGTCGGCCAGCACCACCTCGGCGGCGACGGTGGGATTGCCGCGCGAGTCGAGGATCTCGAAGCCGCGGACTTGGCTGATCGTGGACATGGCTGTTTGCCTCAATGGATCTGCGCGATGCGCAGCAAATTGGTGGTGCCGGAGACGCCAAAAGGCATGCCGGCCGAGATGACGATGCTTTGCCCCGGCGCGCCGAAGCCTTCGCGGCGCGCGGTGACGCAGGCCAGATCGGTGATCTCGGGAACGTCCGCCACGTCATGGCACAGCACGGCGTGCACGCCCCACACCAGCGCCAGGCGCCGCGCGACGGCCAACTTCGGGGTCATGCCGATGATCGGAGCGCTGGGCCGCTCGCGCGCCATGCGCAGCGCCGAGTAGCCCGAGCTGGTGTAGGCCACCGTGGCGGCGGCCTGCAGCAGGTCCGTGACGTGGCGCATGGCAAAGCCGATGGCGTCGGGCGCGTTGGAAGGCGGCTCCGAGCGCGACGCATCGATGGCGGCGCGGTAGTGCGGGTCGTCCTCAGTGTGGCCGATGATGCGGCTCATGATCCGCACGGCCTCCAGCGGGTAGCGCCCGCTGGCCGACTCGGCCGAGAGCATCACCGCGTCGGCGCCCTCGTAGATGGCGGTGGCCACGTCGGACGCCTCGGCGCGCGTGGGCACCGGCGCGGACACCATGGATTCGAGCATCTGCGTGGCCACGATCACCGGTTTCCCAGCCCGGCGGCAGGCCTCGACGATGCGCTTCTGGATCGCGGGCACGGCTTCGGCGGGCATCTCCACGCCCAGGTCGCCACGCGCCACCATCACGGCGTCGGTCTCGGCCACGATGGCGTCCAGCGCCTCGATGGCCGCGGGCTTCTCCAGCTTGGCCACGATGCCGGCCTTGCCGCTCACCAGGCCGCGCACTTCCACGATGTCCTCGGGCCGTTGCACGAAGCTCAGTGCCACCCAGTCCACGCCGAGCTTGAGGCCGAACTCCAGGTCACGGCGGTCCTTCTCGGTCAAGGCCGACAGCGGCAGCACCACGCCGGGCACGTTCACGCCCTTGCGGTCCGACAGCGGTCCGCCGTTGACGACCTGCGTCTCGGCGAAGTCCGCGCCGCAGCGCTCGACGCGCAGGCGCACGCGCCCGTCGTCCAGCAGCAGATCCGCGCCGGGCTTCAGGGCCGCGAAGATCTCGGGGTGCGGCAGCAGCACCCGCTTGGCGCTGCCCGGCGTCTTGGTGTCCAGGTCCAGCCGGAACGCCTGGCCTTCTTCCAGCCGGATCGGGCCTTCGGGAAAGGTGCCGATGCGCAGCTTGGGGCCCTGCAGGTCCAGCAGCACCCCGATGGGCCGGCCACTGTCGCGCTCGATGCTGCGAATGATTTCCAGGCGGCGCTGATGGTCCTCGTGCTTGCCGTGGCTGAAGTTCAGCCGGAACACGTTGGCACCGGCGTCGAAGAGAGCCTCGATGGTGGCCCGGTCGTCGCTGGCCGGCCCGAGGGTGGCCACGATCTTGGCGTGCTTGGATTGCCGCATGTCAGTTGCTCCTGTGGTTCGCATGAGCGCCACCAGAACCGGCATCCGCGCCGGTGATCAGGATGGCGCGAAAATCGTTCACGTTGGTCAGCGTCGGGCCGGTGATGACGGCGTCACCCAGCGCCTGGAAAAAGCCGTGGCCGTCGTTGTCGTCCAGGCTCGCGCGCGGGTTGGTGCCTTGCGCCCAGGCGCGCGCCAGGGTGTCGGGCGCGATGCAGGCGCCGGCGATCTCCTCAGCCCCGTCCACCCCGTCGGTGTCAGCGGCCAGGGCGTACACGCCGGGCAGGCCATCCAGCGCCACGGCCATGGACAGCAGGCACTCCACGTTGCGCCCGCCGCGGCCCTGGCCGCGCAGCGTCACCGTGGTTTCCCCGCCGCTGAGCAGCACGCAAGGCGCTGCGAAGGGCTGACCGCGCGTAACCGCCTGCCGAGTGATGCCCGCGAGCACCTTGCCCACGTCGCGGGCCTCGCCTTCGAGGCTGTCGCCCAGGATGTAGGGCATCAGACCCGCCTTGCGCGCCACCCGCGCGGCGGCTTCCAGCGCCATCTGCGGCGTGGCAATGAAGCGGGTCTCGATGGGCGGCAGTCTCGTGTCGCCGGGCTTGAGCGACTCGCCTGCGCCACTTTCCAGCAGCGTCCACACCTGTGCGGGCGCCTGGATGCCGTAGCGGCGCAGGATGGCCAGCGCGTCGGCGCAGGTGGTCGGGTCGGGCACCGTCGGCCCGGAGGCGATGTCGATCGGGTCGTCGCCCGGCACGTCGGAGAGCAGCAGGTTCACCACCCGGGCCGGATGGCAGGCCGCGGCCAACCGTCCCCCCTTGATGGCTGAGAGGTGCCGGCGCACGCAGTTCATCTCGCTGATGCTCGCGCCGCTGGCCAGCAGCGCGCGGTTCAGGGCCTGCTTGTCGGCCAGCGTCAAGCCGGCCAAGGCCAGCGGCAGCAGCGAGGAGCCGCCACCCGAGATCAGGCACAGCACCAGGTCGTCCGGCGTGAAACCCTGAACGAGCGCCAGCATTCGGCGCGCGGCCGTTTCACCGGCCGCGTCCGGCACCGGGTGGGCAGCCTCCACGATCTCGATGCGCCGGCAGGGCACGGCGTAGCCGTAGCGCGTCACGACGAGCCCAGAGAGTGCTCCAGGCCAGTGATCTTCCACGGCGCGTGCCATGGCGGCGGAGGCCTTGCCGGCGCCGATCACCACCAGCCGCCCCTTCGGAGCCGCGGGCAGGTGGGGTGGCAGGCACAGCGCGGGCTGGGCGGCAGCCACCGCGGCATCGAACATCGAGCGCAGCAGGAGGCGGGGATTCAGCGAAGCCATGATCAGCGTACCCGCGTCACACGGTCGCCTGCACGCTGCGGCCCAGCTGGGGCACCGCCTGCGGCTTGGCACTGGCCGGCTCGTCGTCGCCCTCGTAGAGGTCGTGCAGGTTCTCGGGATCGACCTTGCCGTCGAGCACTTCGTTCAGACGCTGGCGGTCCACCGAGCCCACCCAGCGCGCGATGGCCACCGTGCCCACGGCGTTGCCGATGGTGTTGGTGATGGCGCGCGCCTCGGACATGAAGCGGTCCACGCCCAGCAGCAGCACCATGCCGGCCACGGGGATCTTGCCCATGGAAGCCAGCGTCGCGGCCAGCGTGATGAAGCCCGAGCCCGTCACGCCCGCGGAGCCCTTGGAGGTCAGCAGCAGCACGCCCAGCACCACGAGCTGGTCGGTGAGCGTCAGCGGCGTGTTGGTCGCCTGGGCGATGAAGATGGCCGCCATCGTGTAGTAGATGCACTGGCCGTCCGGGTTGAAGGTCAGGCCCGAGGGCACCACCAGGCCGACCACCGGCTTGGACACGCCCGCGTGCTCCAGCTTGCGCATGAGCTGCGGCACGACGGACTCCGACGAGCTCGTGCCCAGCACCGTGAACAGCTCGTCCTTGATGTACTTGAGGAATTTCCAGAGGCTGAAGCCCGAGAGCCGCGCGATGAACCCGAGCACCACCACCACGAACAGGAAGCAGGTGATGTACATCGTGGCCATGAGCTTGCCCAGCGACACGATGGAGCCCAGGCCGTACTTGCCCACCGTGAAGGCCATGGCGCCGAAGGCAGCCAGCGGGGCCAGCCGCATGATCATCCCCACCACCGAGAACACGCCGTGCGTGAACGAGTCCAGGAAGTCCACCACCGGCTTCGCACGCGGCCCGATGTGCGCCAGCGCCACGCCGAACATCGTGGCAAAGACGAGGATCTGCAGGATGTCGTTCCTGGCCAGTGCATCCACGATGCTCGTGGGCACCAGATTGAGCATGAAGTCCATGAACCCGGTGGGCTTGGCCGCCGTCGCCGTGTAGTTGGCAATGGCCTTGGTGTCGAGCTGGCTGGCATCGATGTTCATGCCGCTGCCGGGCTGCACGATGTTGACGACCAGCAGGCCCAGCGCCAGGGCGAAGGTGGAAAGCACCTCGAAGTAGATCAGCGCCCGGGCGCCCACGCGGCCGAGCTCCTTCATGTTCTCCATGCGGGCGATGCCCAGCACGACGGTGGCGAAGATCACCGGCGCGAACACCATCTTGATGAGCCGGATGAAGATATCGCCCAGCGGCTTGAGGTCGCCGCCGAGGTTGGGCATGAACACCCCGAGCGCGACGCCGGCAAAGACGCCGATCAGGACCTGCACATACAGCTTTCCGAAGAAGCGGCGCATGGTTTGTCTCCTGGTGGATTTTTCAGGCGCGAGCGCGCCTGCGGCGGCATAGACTGCCGTCGTATGGACCAAGGGCGGCGTCGCTGCGCCGCCCTTGCGAGGAAGGAAAGGGGTTCGGCCGCCGTTCAGCGGCCGGCTGACGCCACGGGCGTCAGGGCGCGCGTCACGCCTTGGCGATCGCCTCGCACACGGCCTGCGTCACCTGCACGGTGGTGGCCTGGCCGCCGAGGTCGCCGGTGTGCAGCGCCGGGTTGGCCGTGACCTGCTCGATGGCTTTCATCACGCGCGCTGCGGCCTCGTTCTCACCGAGGTGCTCCAGCAGCATCACCACCGACCAGAACGTGCCCACCGGGTTGGCCAGGCCCTTGCCCATGATGTCGAAGGCAGAGCCGTGGATGGGCTCGAACATCGAGGGGTAGCGGTGCTCGGGGTCGATGTTGCCGGTGGGCGCGATGCCCAGGCTGCCGGCCAGCGCCGCGGCCAAGTCGCTAAGGATGTCGGCGTGCAGGTTCGTCGCGACGATGGTGTCGAGCGTGGCGGGCTTGTTGACCATGCGCGCCGTCATCGCATCGACCAGCTCCTTGTCCCACTTCACGTCCGGGAATTCGGTGGCGATCTCGGTGGCGATCTGGTCCCACATCACCATTGCATGGCGCTGGGCATTGCTCTTGGTGACCACGGTGAGCTGCTTGCGCGGACGGGACTGCGCCAGGCGGAAGGCGAAGCGCAGGATGCGCTCCACGCCCACGCGGGTCATCATGGTGACGTCGGTGGCGGCCTCGATGGGATGGCCCTGGTGCACGCGGCCGCCCACGCCCGAGTACTCGCCTTCGGAGTTCTCGCGCACGATGACCCAGTTCAGGTCCTCGGGCCGGCAGCGCTTGAGCGGCGCGTCGATGCCCGGGAGGATGCGCGTGGGACGCACGTTGGCGTACTGGTCGAAGCCCTGGCAAATCTTCAGGCGCAGGCCCCACAGCGTGATGTGGTCAGGGATGTCGGGGTCGCCGGCCGAGCCGAACAGGATGGCGTCCTTGTCACGCAGTGCGTCCAGGCCATCGGCGGGCATCATCACGCCGTGCTGGCGGTAGTAGTCGCCACCCCAGTCGAAATTCTCGAACTCGAAGCGGAAATTGCTGTTCGCGGTGGCAAGGGCTTCGAGCACTTGCTGGCCGGCGGGTACAACTTCCTTGCCGATGCCGTCTCCGGGGATGGTGGCGATGCGGTAGGTCTTCATGGCTTGTCTCCGTGTGGGGTGGTCGATGGCTGCACTGTAGGCACTGGACGGGTACCATGCGCGCCGTTAAAGTGAATCCAGCATTAACCTGAACTCAACAATCTGGCGACGATGACGACTGACGTTCAGCCTGAGGATCTGGGTTTTTTCTCTACCCTGGCGACGGCAGGCAGCCTGAGTGCTGCGGCCCGCGAACTGGGCATCACCACGGCCGCAGTGAGCAAGCATCTGGCGCAGATGGAAGTGCGGCTGGGCATTCCGCTGGTCATCCGCACCACCCGTCGCATGAGCCTCACGCCCGAGGGGGAGCTCTACCTGGAGCATGCCCGGCGCATCCTCAGCGAGATCGATGACATGGCCGAGCTGTTGGGTGTCTCCAAGGCCGTGCCAAAGGGGCTGCTGCGGGTCAATGCCACGCTGGGATTCGGACGTAGCCACGTGGCGCCGCTGATTTCGCGCTTCGTGCGGAAGTACCCCAAGGTTGAGGTGCAACTGCAGCTCTCCGTCAACCCTCCGCCGCTGACCGAGGACTCCTTCGACGTGTGTATCCGCTTCGGCGCGCCACCGGACACCCGCGTCATCGCGCGGCACATCGCGCCCAACCGGCGGCTGCTGTGCGCTTCACCGGCCTACCTGGCCAAGCACGGCACGCCGAAGGTGCCCAACGACCTTACGCAGCACAACTGCATCGGCATTCGCCAGGGCGAGGAGGCCTACGGGGTGTGGCGCCTTTCCAGCGGGCGTGGGCGCAATGCCGTCACTGAAGCCGTAAAGACCCGCGGCAACCTCACCACCAACGACGGCGAGATCGCCGTGAACTGGGCGCTCGACGGCCACGGAATCCTCATGCGCGCCGAATGGGACATCGAGCGCTATCTGCAAAGCGGCCGGCTCGTGCAGGTGCTGCCACAGTACTACACGCCTGATGCGGACATCCATGCCGTCTATCCGCAGCGTCACCAGATGGCAGCTCGTGTGCGCGCATTCGTGGATTTCGTTGCGCTGTCATTTGCTCAGCAGGCCACGAGCGGCAAGCCCTGACGACAGCCGCCAAGAAGCAGCATGCCAGGAAACACGATGGCAACGAATCCTTGTGCATGCGCCACCATGGCATCCGACATCAGATCAGTCGAAGTTGACGTACAGGCTGGTCCTGGCCATTGATGAGCGAGTGCGCGTACCGCTCAATCCCAAATCGCATCGTTCCGCGAAAGTTGATGTGCCCAAAATGAGCCGGTCCCATGCGCCGCAGCCAGTCGTCCTCGATGCGCACACCGCTCTTGCGTAGCCGGTCCACGACCGCCTCCATCCGGCTGGTATTCCAAGCTATCACGACGTTAGCGAGCAGCGTGAGCGAGCCGGAGATCGTGCACATCTCGTCCGCACGCCGGCCGCGCTCTGGCGAAACCTTGCCGCTGTAGACGGCGCGCTGAAGAAGGTGCACGGACTCGCCGCGGTCGAGCAGCATGTGGATCTCGCGCCGGAAGTCGTTCACGGCCATGTAGTCGGAAAGGAAGATCGTGCGCAGCAGACGTCCCAGGTGGTCGGCCGCACGGTGGACGAGATCGCCGCGTGCCGCGGATCCCAGGCGCTGCAGCGCCAGCGCGGCCGACACCCGGCCGGTGCGGATGGAGGCGGCCAGCCGAAGCAGCTCGTCCCAGCCGCGCTCTATCGCCCGCAGCGACACGCGCCTGTCGACCACGCTTTCAAGCTCTTCGGGAATGGAAAATGGATGAGGTAGAAACAATTTTCGTTCGGCGAGGTTGCGCAGGCGCGGGCACAGATCGAACCCCAGTAGCTTTGCGACCCCCATGGCCACCGAGGTGTGGCCGTGCGAGTCCACACATAGCAGAGACAGGCGAATGCGGTCTTCGACGCGGTTGAACTGTTCGACGCCTTCGATAGCCACGCCGGCCTGGCGCTCGTTGAGCACAATGGGCTGGTCATAGACGATGCCCCAGCGGTCGCGCAGGTGCGTGTAGATGCCCGCGGCGTAGGTGCGCCGGCGTGGATCGACGCGCGCGTTCCAGAGCTGTCGGGAGACGTCCAGGGCCATCATGTCGGCAGAGGCCTTGTCGCCGTCGCCCCAGAGTGCGGCCATCGGAATGCTGCTTTGGTACTGCACGATGCGCTCGTTGGCCCGGCGCAGGCGCTTGCCGGACTCAATGGAGCGCATGGCCGCAAGGATCTGGGTAAGCTCTAGCTCCGGGATCATGAGCGCAACCTCGCTGGCGTCCAGCTCGGTGCCGTGGGCCAGCAGCGCTCCATACAGCGCCAGCAGCTCCTGCATCGAACGCGCCCGGTGCCCCAGCAGCGTGTCGCTGAAGTTGGTCGCCGCATCGACCTCCAGTATCACGTCGGGGAGCTGCACGGCGCCGATGCTGCGGTAGATGGCTTCCCGGGTGCGCCGGGGCTCGCGGTCGTTGGGCATGGCGGCGAGCTTGCTCAGGTGCAGCATGCCATCCCGCCCAATCTCCACCTGGCCACGCCGGATGGCGCCGACGACGCCCCACAGGCCGGCCACGAGCGTGGCGATCAGCGGCTTGATGAACTCCGCCGCCGTCTCGGGCAGGCCAAGCTGGTCGATGAACGCCTTGCGGTGCAGCGCCCACTGCTGCTGCGGGATGAGCATCTGGTCGCGCTCGCGAAAGCTCAGCGAATGGTCCACCCAGACCGAGCCGCGGCGCACGCTGCGACGCAGCGCCATCATGGTGCTGGCTTCGAAGGCCTGCCATGCAGCTTTCGGATCGCTCGTGCTGACCAGCAGCTGCCATGCCGGACCGACGTCGGGCAGCGCACCCGGCGCGGCACGTTCATCGGCGTTGCGCTGCCGCAGGCCGCGCCACGCCTGCCACTGGACGAAGCCGGCATCCGTGGCATGCCCCTGGAAGTCCAAATCGTCCAGGACGGCCAGGCAAGCATGTACCCGCTGTGGGTCCTGCGTCAGCGCCACTCGCACGCGCGCGGCGAAGGTCGAGGAGGTACCCGCAGCAGCGTCGACGCCCGATAGCAGGCGCTGCGCTTCCAGCACACGCTCCTGCCAGCTCTTGGAGTCGTCATGCAGCACGCCCTTGACGCGCACCGCCTGCGCCAGCAGTTCCGTTGCCTCGTTGCCGCGACGCGCCTGAGCGCGCTCGGCCGCCGCCCGCAACAGTTGCTGGCTGCGTCGGCCGGCCTGCTGCAGTGCTGAGTCGGTGAGCTCCAGTAGCGTCACGCGCAGGAAGCACACCACCTCTACCAGTTGGATCGGCTGACGGATCTCGCGGGACTTCACCGGCCGGCGTGCCTGTATCTGGCGCGCGTAGGCCCGCTGCTTGGCCAGCACCACATCGGTCAGGTCCCATGTGTGGGCACCCAAGGACTTGAGGTAACGGATTTTCTCCATCGTCGTGGCCAGCGTCGTGGGGCTGTGGCGCCTCGGGGGCGCCTTGAGCCACTCGATGGTCAACCCTTCACCCTGCGGCCGCGGCGTGTAGACCGCCTTCAAGAGCTGTTTGGCCGCTGCTGGCGGGACGGATTTCGACACGCAGGCCACGACCTGCGCCTCGACCTCGGCGAACGCTACGCGGGCCCAATCCAGCAACCGGTATGGCGAGGGAATCAGCACTTGGCGCGAGAACAGCCACTGCTTGGCCGCCTCGATGAGGTCGTCGGTGTGGGCTGCCTCCTGCGCCTGCAGCTTGAGCGCGGCAGTGAGTGCGTCCTCGTCTGCAGGAGTGAGGTCCGTCAGCGCCAGGTAGTCCTTGGCCCAGCGCTGATGGGCAGCGTGGGTCTGGCGTCGCCGGTAGATCGCGCGCAGGCTGGCAATGGACGGTGCCGAGACACCGACGGCTTCGGCGGCGTAGCGAAGCAGGTTGCGCGGGATGACCGTGAAGCCGTCGAGCGTGCGCCCCGCCGCCCGCATGAACAGCACCATCAGCGCTGCCGCCAGCCGGTGTTCGTCACGGAACTGTTCATTCAGCGCCGCTATGTCGGCCTTGGAGAGCGAGAAGAAATACTCACGGTCGAACTCGCTGAGCCGAGCCGGCAGGCTGCTTTGTCCAACGAAGCGGTTAGCGAACGCTGACATGGCTGCCTCAAAGCAGCGAAAGGGGATCCGACTCTACACAGCAGCCAGCCAACCCGATACTGAAGACGCTGGTTGCGCAGATGCAGGATCAGGGGGAGTGGCCAGCGGCGACCATGGCGTCAGGCAAAGCGCACCAAATTCCCTAAAAAGTACGCCGACCCCGCCAAACGACGCATGGATAACTCCCGTTATCGCGACAGGCCCTTATCGGCGCGTCAATCGCTGCAGACCGGTAATCGAAGGCGGCTGAGCGGCATGCGCGCTGACAATCGTGTCCCATGAAAACAAGATTCCGCTTTTTTCTGATTGCCGCTGCCAGCGTGTTGGCACTGACCGCGTGCGATTCGCGCGTGACCTTGCCCAAGGAGATGCGTCCGCCAACGGCCGTGTCGGCCGAGCCGGTGACGGGTTTCAAGCAGTGCCGCCAGCTCTTTCCCGGAGAACTGCCGCGCGTACCGGAACTGCAGGCGCGGCAGCCACGCGATCTCTGCTACGACGCCTTTGCCGTACTGCATTCCGGCCGCACCAAAACGCCGATCTTTGCCGTTGAAAAGCTCACCACTGCGCAGCTGGCTGACGCCGCTGACGAAGAGCGCACCAACAAGTTCTTCGCCGACGCGCGGCTACCCCAGGCCGAGCGCGCCATGCTGGACGACTACAAGGGCAGCGGCTTTGACCGCGGCCACATGGCGCCCGCG